>CANIJN010000091.1 GCA_947467625.1 Opitutia bacterium
GTTTCTCGAAGCCGCCGCCAAGGCCGGCGTGGAGCGACCCCGCGCGTATCTGGAACTCGCCCGTCTCCGCTTCGACGAAGTGCGGGCCAATCCGGCGTCGCCCGAAGAAAAATTAAGCGCGGCGCAAGTGGTGCGTGTGCTGGAACCCTTGCTCGTCGCCCGCCAGCAACGCCCGCCGATGGCGGCGGTGTATGGTTTGATCGCGGACGTCTGGGCGCGGTCGTCGTCGTCGCCCACGCGCGAGGAATTTGCCGTCGTGATCGAGGGTGTGCAGACGTTTCCGCGCAATGCTCCGCTGGTAATGCAGGCGGCGATGTTGGCGTCGTTGAAACAGTTTCCGAAAGAGGCGCTCGCGCTCGCGAAGCATGGCCAAAAAATCGCGCGGGATCACGCCGAGCGGAGCCGCTTCGAGTTAATGGCAAACGCGTTTGAGCGTGATGCTGCGCCTGCACCGGTGCCATCAGCCCCGACGCCGGCTGGGCCAGCGAAGGGCGAATCTTATCTGCCCAAACTACCATGATTCGAAAATCGTTTGTGATGAGTGTTCACGCTGGGGCCGAAGCCGAATACGCGCGGCGGCATCAACCCATCTGGGCGGAGCTCGAAGCGGTGCTCACAGCCCACGGCGTCCACAACTACTCGATCTTTCTCCACGAGGGGACCCGGCAGTTGTTTGCCTACGCGGAGATCGAAGATGAAGCGCGTTGGGCGGCTATTGCTCAGACGGAGGTGTGTCAGCGCTGGTGGCGACACATGGGCGACGTCATGCCGTCGAACGCGGACCACAGCCCGGTGGCAACGGGGCTGAAGGAAGTGTTTCACCTCGCGTGAGGCCGAGGTCCGTAGATTTTAAGCGCCGGTGACCCGCCGATGGAGCGGGAGACTGCGCGACGCGAAAGGGTTACTCCGCGGGACTTGAAGTCGAAGATTTCCCGCGCGTCGTTGACCGCCAGATACCCGGCATAAGCGGCTACATAATACCGGCGTCATATCCATATTGGTCTTACATCGCGGCTACCCCGCTCGCTGGCGCTCGCGGCTTACTTCAGCCATTGCACGAGCGGGAGTTTTTGCTCGCGGATCTGGGCGACGGCTAGGGATGCGACTTTCGCCGCGCCGGCTTCGACAAAATGGGTGTCGTCTTTTTTGCCGCCCGGGATTTTTGGGTGTTTCCCCGCTTCGATCCACATGAAGTATTTTTTCGTGGGTTCGTCGCCCTCGGCCTGCAGCCACGTTGCGGTGGCGGTTTCGAGCTCGAGCAGGGGTGCTTTTTCCTCCGTGGCGACGCGCCGGATGGCGTCGGGGTAGGCGCCGTGCGTGGGGATAAGTTTACCGGCTGGGCTGAATTTTCGGCGGGAGACGGGGGTGGCGAGAATGGGCGTGGCCCCTTTGGCGCGTACCTCGCGGACGAAACGGCGGAGATTTTCGGGGAAGGTCGTCTTGGGGTCAGTGCCGCGTTTCGGGTCTTCGATTTTCTCGTCGTTGTGACCGAACTGGATGATGACGGCGTCGCGGGGGGTGAGCGCGGCGACGATCTTTTCCCAGCGGCCCTCAGAGATAAAACTTGCGGTGCTGCGGCCATTCATCGCGTGGTTTTGCACGGTATCGGGGTCCTTGAAAAACCGGGCGAGAGCCTGGCCCCAGCCGCGCTCCGGGAGATCGCGGGGCTTGTTGGCCATGGTGGAATCGCCGGCGAGATAGAGCCGCGGGGCATCGGCGGCGCGGGCAGCGAGCGTGCTGGAGACGAGGAGCAGGGCGAGGAGGAGGCGGGTAGGCATGGCAAGGATTTGAGGTAGCACGGGCGTCTCGCCCGTGAGGCTGACGAGAGGGGCGAGACGCCCCTACCGCGAAAAGGGGGCGATTATTTTTTCAACCAAGGCAGTGCGTCGAGATCGACGTTGCCGCCGGTGAGAATGATGCCGACGCGCAGGCCGGCGACGGGGATTTTCCCTTCGAGGATGGCGGCGTAGGGGACGGCGCAACTCGGTTCGATGATAATTTTGAGCACTTCCCAAATGCGGCGCATCGCCGCGATGATGGCTTCCTCGGAGGCGGTCTCGACGGCGTCGACGTGGCGTTGGATGAGGGGGAAATTTTTCTCACCGAGGGACGTGCGCAGGCCGTCGGCGATGGTCGCGGGCGATTCGAGGGGGATGATCCGGCCGGCGGCAAAGGAGCGCGCGGCATCATCGGCACCGGCGGGTTCCGCAGCGATCACGCGGATGCCGGGACGCAGTCCCTTGGCGGCGACGGCGGTGCCGCAGAGGAGGCCGCCGCCGCCGACGGGAGCGATCACGACGTCGAGGTCGGGGACTTGTGCGAGCAGTTCGAGGGTGGCGGTGCCCTGACCGGCCATCACGGCGTAATCATCATAAGGATGAATGAGGCGTCCGCCCGTTTCTGCGACGAGGCGTGCGCAGGTGGATTCGCGGGCGGCGACGTTGGGTTCGCAAAACGTGATGAGGCCGCCGTTGCGGCGGACGGACGCGATCTTGGACTGCGGTGCGTTCGACGGCATCACGATGTGGGCGGCGATCCCCCGGAGTCGGGCGGCGCGGGCGAGGGCGGCGGCGTGGTTGCCGGAAGAGTGGGTGACGACGCCACGGGCGGCTTCCGCGGCGGTGAGGGAGAACACGGCGTTGGCGGCTCCGCGGGCCTTGAAGGCGCCGATTTTTTGAAAGTTCTCGCACTTGAAGAACAGGTGTCCGCCGCAGAGTTCGTCGAGGGTGGCGCTGGTGAGTACGGGCGTGCGGTGGATGTAAGGGGCGATGCGGGCGGCGGCGGCCTGAATATCGGCGAGGGTGAGGGACATCGTGCGGGCAGCTTGCGTGGTGTGGGGCTGCCGTGCAACGTCGCCGCATGGTCAAAAAACTTCTCCACACGCGGATGCGCGTGAACGATATCGAGCGCACCGTGAAATTTTACGAAGAGGCTCTCGAGCTCACTGTCGCCCGCCGCAGTACGTCGCCGCGCGGGGCGCAGATCGTGTTTCTCGCGACGCCGAACAGTGATGAAGAAATTGAGATCTGCCAGATGCCGCCCGGTGCTCCGGCGGTGGTGGTGCAGCCGGATTTGATGCACCTCGCGTTTGAGGTGGAGGATCTCGCGGAGTTTACGCGCAAGGTCGAGGCGAAGGGCTTTAAGCTCAGCGATGGTCCGACCAAGACCGGGAGTGGTTCGGTGATCGCGTTCATCGACGCGCCCGAGGGCTACGAGGTCGAGCTGATCCAGCGCGCGAAGTGAGGAGAGCGTGCTGACGCCAGGCGGGGGGCGGCACGTCGGCCAGCGACGGCCCGGTAGTCCACGGAATCCTTACGGCTGAGCGCGGCGTTCGTAGGAAAAAAGAAACTGCTGCGCGAGGCCGGCGAGGGGACCGAAGTGGGTGCGGCCGAAGTGGGCGATTTGCGCAGGCTTCCAACCGGTGAGGCCGTAGCGGCGCTCCATCGTCTTGATGATCCACACGTCGACGGGGAACGCCTCGAGCCGGCCGGCGCCGAAGAGGAGCACGCAGTCGGCGACTTTTTCGCCGACGCCCGGGAGCGAGCAGAGGCGTTCCTTCGCGATGGCGTAGGGCAGTGTTTCGGTTGCTTCGAGCCAGCCGGGATGTGCGGCGAGAAATTGCGCGGTCTGGGAAATGTAGCGCGCGCGGAAACCGAGGAGGCAGGCGCGGAGGGTGGCTTCGGGGATAGTGGCGAGTTGGGGCCAGGTCGGGAGAGCTGAGAGCTGAGTGCCGACAGCTGAGCGTTCGGGCGGCGGCGTGCCGTGGCGCTCGGCGAGGAGGGCCATCATCTGTTTGATTTGGACGATCTGCTTCGTCGCGCTGCAGAGGAAGCCGAGGAGTGTTTCGCCGAAGGGTTGGCGCAGGATGCGCAGACCGGGGAAGGCGGCGAGACAGGTCGCAAGATGGGCGTCGCTGCGCCACGGGAGGGAGTCGGTGAGGCTGGGAAAATCACGGTCGAGGCCGAGATAGATCCGGAGCGCGGGGGCGACGGCGGCGGCGAGCGGGGCGGGGGCGGACCATTCAGCGTGGCCTGTCGCGGAACGGCGGATACGGGCGAGGTGATGCGACCAATGCCCGAGAAACGTGCCGTCGGGTTCGCGACGCCAACGGAAAGCTTGGCCGCCGTCGAGGGTTTCGGCGAGGACCTCGGCGGAGAGCGGCGGGAGGCCGTCGAGGGGCTGCCAGGGAGACCAACCGGCCTCGGGGTGCGCGCTCACTTCGCGGGTTTCTCCCACAGGAAACTTTTGTGCTCGGCGAGCACGCGTCCGTCGGCAGCGAGGAGGGTGAGTTTCCACGCGACGGGATTGGCTTTTTTGCCGCCGGGCCAGTCGACGCCAGTGAGGCCGAGGTCGAACACGGTGTCACCGGACGGGGCGGTGGCGGGGAAGGAAAACAGCTTGGGCTCGGGGGCGTCGGGGCGGATGACGCTGAGTTGGAATGTCGCGCCGGCGGTGAGGGCGGTGGTGGTTTTGACGCGCAGAAGAAAATAGTAGCCGGCGCGGGAGGCGGGCTGGGTGCGGAGAAGCGTGCGACCGCCGGTGGGTTCGCTGCCGCCGAGAAATTCGGTGATGCGGTCGAAGGAATCGGTGTCGCGCCAACTGGGCCAAAGGCGATCGAAGGTGGCTTCGGCGGCGCGGGCGGCGGGTGCGAACGGGGAGAGGACGACGACGAAAGCGAGGAGCAACGCGAAAAGGGAGTGGCGGCGGTGGAGCATGCGGACGGAAACGTGCGTGGGTGCGGCGATCGGGGCAAGCGAGGGAAATGCGAGGGCGAAACCACTCGCTGGCGCTCGCGGCTACGGGGCGAATCGGGCGCGGGCGGGGGGGAACTATTTTTCTAGGCGGATGAGTTGGTAGCGGTGGATGCCGAGCGGGGCGGGCTCCCAGTTCTTCACTGCGGGGTGGATCGTGTAGGTGCGGGCGCCGAAGACGAGCGGCGCGATCGGGGCTTCGGCGAGGAGCAGCGCCTCCGCCTTTTGCAGCAGCGCAAAACGGGCGGCGGGATCGGCCGTGCCGGCCGCTTGCTCGAGCAGGGCATCGTAGTCTTGGCTCTTCCAGCCGGTCCAGTTGTTGCCGCCGTCGGACTTGAAGACGTCGAGGAAGGTGATGGGGTCCGGGAAGTCGGCGGTCCAGCCCATCAACGCGATGGTGTGGGTGAGCGTTTGTTGATTCTGTATCCACGTTTTTTGTTCGAAGGGATCGATGGTCACCTTCACGCCGAGTTCGCGCAGCCACATGGCTTGGATCGCCTCGGCGGTGCGCGGGAGTTTGTCGTCGTTCAGTACTTGAATTGACATAACGGGCAGACCCTTGCCGCCAGGGAAGCCGGCCTCGGCGAGTAACGTGCGGGCCGCCGCGAAATCGTCGGGCTGACCGGCGGGGCCGGTGTAGCCGTTACAATTTGGTGGTACGAGCGTGTGCGCCGAGGCTCGCGCGCCGCTGAAGACGCGTTGGGAAATCGCCGCGCGCTCGAGGGCGAAGGCGAGGGCGCGACGCACCGACGGATTGTTCAGGGGCGGCTTGGTGGTGTTGAAGTTGATGTAAGTGATGCCCAGGAGCGGATCGAGGCGCAGGCGGTCGGGGGACTGTTGGCGGTAGCTCGCGATTTTCGACGGCGGCACACTGTAGGAAACGTGCAGTTGGCCGGCGCGGAAGGAGAGCTCCTCGACTTCTGATTTTTCGGTGGGATAAAAAATGACCTGTGCGATTGGGTTCGTCGCGGCGCCCCAATAGAGCGGGTTTTTCGCGACGATCAGGCGGGCGTTGGGTTGCCACTCGGTCAGGGTGAACGGGCCGTTGCCGACGAGGTTGCCGGGGCGCGTCCACGCCGTGCCGCGCTCGTCGATCTTACCGTATTTTTCTATGGTCGCACGATGGACCGGCAGCCACGTGCTATGGGCGGCGAGGCCGAGTAGATAGGGCGTGGGCCGAGTGAGCGTGATGCGGAGCGTGGCGGCGTCGATGACAGTGACGCCGACCTCGGCAAATGTTTTTAGTTTACCGGTGTTGAAGGCCTCGGCGTGCTTGATGGGCCAAAGCATGTAAGCGTAGCTCGAGCCGAGCGCGGGGGAGAGGAGGCGTTGAAACGAGTAGGCGAAGTCGCCGGCGGTCACGCGGTCGCCGTTGGACCATGTGGCGGTGGGGCGGAGGTGAAACGTGTAGGTCAGGCCGTCGGGGGAGATGTCCCACCGCTCGGCGACACCGGGGACGGGGCCGCCGGTTTTTTCGTCGTAGCAGGTCAATCCCTCGAAGAGGGCGACGGCGATATTCATATCGGTGGCGGCATCGATGAGGGCGGGGTCGAGGGTGGCGGGCTCGTTCTGGTTGCCGACGAGGAGGGTCTGCGTGCGGATGCCCTCTTCGACCAGGGTTTCGCGTGGGGCGCACGATGTGAAAATAAAAAGGGAGGCGAGGAGGCCGAGCACGATGCGAAGACGGGTCTGCATGGGAAGGGAGCGAAACGGTGGCTCGTGGTGGAAGCGAAAATATTCTCTCAGGCTGGTTATAATCGGTGGCACGCGGCTGTGCAATTTGGGTGGGCCTCGGGGAACGGGTTCTGCCGCCCGAGCTGATGGGGCAGACAGCGTCTGCGGGTGCCTGAACTGTCGCCACGGCAGTCGGTGAAGGCGCTGTTTGAAATGGCGGTGACGGGCGGGACCGGGAATGGAATCGGCGGTGAGCTCGCAGCGGGGTGGACCTTGCGCGTGGGCTACACGCCGGTTGAGCGGGGTGGGAGGCGGTCAGGACGTTGGTTGTGAAAAACGGTGATCCGTGCGCGTAATGAACGACTCGGGAAACGCGTCCGTGGCGACGGACCGTTGCAATTTTTACGCGGAGCGAAAACGTTTCGTTCCCCCCTTATTCAGCCCCCCATAAACATGAAGACGCTCGCTACCTGCCTGTTTTTTTTCGGAATCTCCTTCCGATTTTTCGTGGGCGGCGCGGCGGCTGCGGCGGCCCGGCCCAACATCGTCGTCATTCTCGCCGACGATCTGGGCATCGGCGACATGTCGGCCTATCGCCCCGGAGCGGATGTGCAGACGCCCCACCTCGATCGTCTCGCGGCGGAAGGGATGCGGTTCTCCCGCATGCGCGCCAATGCCACTGTGTGTTCGCCTACGCGCGCCGCGCTGATGAGCGGCCGTTACGCGGACCGCGTCGGCGTGCCCGGTCTCATCCGTACCGATCCGGCAAATACGTGGGGCTACTTCGATCCCAACGTGCCAACGATCGCGAATCACCTGCGCGCGGCCGGCTACCACACCGCGATCATCGGCAAGTGGAACCTTGGCCTCACCGCGCCCGGCACGCCCAACGACCGCGGCTTCGATTTTTTCCACGGCTTCCTCGATGATATGATGGACAGCTACACGACGCACCGCCGCCAAGGTCACAATTATATGCGCCGCGACCGCGAGGTCGTCGATCCGGTCGGACACGCCACGGATATTTTCACGGTGTGGGCGTGCGATTATCTGCGCGAGCGCGCCGCCGCGAAGTCGCCCTTCTTTCTCTACCTCGCCTACAACGCCCCGCATTTTCCGATGGAGCCGCCGGCCGAGTGGCTCGCGCGCGTGCAGCGACGCGCGCCTGCCCTGGACGAGAAACGCGCGCTGAACGTCGCGCTCGTCGAACACTTCGATGATGGCGTCGGCCAAGTGCTCGCGGCGCTGAAGGCCACCGGCCTCGAGGACAACACGCTCGTCGTGCTGACCTCGGACAACGGCGGCTCACTCCCGCACGCGCAGAACAACGATCCGTGGCGCGACGGAAAACAAAGTCACTACGACGGCGGCTTGCGCGTGCCCTTTGTGCTGCGGTGGCCGGGGAAGGTTACCCCCGGCGCGACGAGCGACTACGCGGGCCTGACCTTCGATATTTTCGCGACGGCGCTCGAGGCTGCGGGCATGGCGCTTCCAGCCGGCACGGATGCGGTGAGCCTGCTGCCCGTGTTGCGCGGCGCCGCGTCAGCGGCGACGGAGCCGCGCGAGCTGTATTTCGTCCGTCGCGAAGGCGGCCTCGCGTACGGAGGAAAAAGCTACGAAGCGATCATCAAGGGCGACTGGAAGCTGATGCAAAACAGCCCCTACGCTCCGCTCGAACTCTACAATCTGAAGGACGACCCGCAGGAGACGACGAACCTCTTTGCGAAAAATCAAAAGGTCGCGCGCGAACTCCAAGCCGCCCTCCGCCTCCACGTGCAGCGCGGCGGGGCCACGCCGTGGCAGCCGCCCGCGGTCGGCAAGTAGGCAGACGAAGCCGAGAAACGAAGCCAACGGAGTCCGCTGTTTCCTGAGATTAAACCGTCGGATGCGGACGACCGCGCGTCCGGTGGTGTGGCACGGGCACGGGGCGCCATCCCGGGGACTCCATCCGATCAAGGCCGAAGGAGACGCGAGCCCGCTCGCTCACGCCGCCGAGACACGGCTCAGAACCCCAGTCCCACCGTCAGCCGGAATTTCCTCGGCTCGAGCAGTAGCACGCGGGTCATGCCGGATTTGAAATTATTGTAACGAAGCGGCATCACCGCGTCTTCGTCGGTGAGGTTCGTGACGTTGAGTTGCACCGTGAGGTCGGTGTTCATCCGCCCGACGTTCAGCTTCCGCCGATAGCCCGCGAAGGCGTCCATCTTGAAGTCCTCGGGGCCGTAATACGTCGCGCCAAAGGTGCGGTTGCCGTTCGGGGCGCGGCCGAGATACTCGCGGCCGAGCGCGGAGGTGCCTTGCCACCGGATGCCGCTGCCGGCGAATGCGCCCCGGAATGTCCCCTCGGTCATCGTGTAGCGACCGCTCACGTTGCCCTTATATGGGCGCTCGCCGTATCCGAAATTATAGAACTCGCGCACGCCTGCCATCACGCGTTGGAGCGACGCGGCCTCGGCGTCGATCGTCAGGCCGGATGCGGAATTGACGAGCGCGCCGGAGCCGGGCGTGCGGTGCCAGTAGGCGTTCTCGCGCTCGAACCAGCCTTCAAACTCGGGCACGATCGAGGACCGGTCCGTTCTGGTGTAAGAGAAATTTACGACGGCGGTGAGGTTCTTTGTGACGTTAAACCACGCGGAGAGTTCGTAGCCGCGGTTCACGATGTCGGAGGTGCCGGTGAGGTTGGCTTCGTCGCCGATCAGGTGCGTAGTGTACTCGGTGGCGGTGATGCGGTTGGCGGCGAGCAGCGTGTCGAGGATGCGCGTGCTCGGGGCGACGAGGTTGTTGTCGCCGGAGTTGAGTCCGATGCCGAAGGTGCCGCCGCTCGATTGTTTCTGGGAGGTTTGGAAGGCCGTCGCGCGGAGAAATACTTTTCCGTCGAGCAGGTTGAGCATGAAGCCGGCGTCGTCGCTCAGGCCATCGAAGGGCGGCGGGAGCTTTTCATCGGGGAGCACGCGCGCGTTGAGCGGCGGCTGGGCGTTATTGTTGGCATGGTTGTAGAAAACGGAAAACACCTTCGTCGCGTGGAAGACGCCGCCGAGTGTGCTGGTGATAGGCTTGAACTCCGTCTGGTCCACGACCTCCGTGGTGAACGCGACCGTGTTTTGAATCGCGAGGCCGGCGCGCACGTCGGGATCGTTGGCGGAGAGGCGGGTGTCGCCGTGTTGGTCGAAGCGGATGCGATCGCCGCGGATGCCGGCGGTGATCACGAGGCGTGAGTCGAAAAACGCACTCTGCGTCGCCGCGAGTAGTGTGGCGACGGTCCGGCCGATGAAACCGCCCGCGACGCTCGAGTTGATGAAGGTGTTGTGGTAAGTCTTGCCGTCGCGCACGACGGTGAAGTCGTCCGTGCCGTTGCCGACGAAGTAGGTGTCGAAATTTCCGGGCACGACGTAGTGCCGCCGGAAAACGAAGTTAGCCGCATTTTCCGGCAGCGCGGCGTTGCCGATGGGCACGCCGGCGGCATCGACGAGAATCTCGACGCCGGGGTAGCGGAAGGCGCTCAGTTTTCCGTATTCCGCCATGCCGGCGAGTTTGTGCCGGCCGAAGGTTTTTCCGAGATCGAGCTCCCATGCGAGGGAAGCGCGGGCGACATCGTTGCCGGTTTGTCCACGGTCGACCACCCAGCGGCTTTCAAGGTAGAGCGCGCGCGCGTGGGGATTTGCCACCGGGGTCGCGCCGCCGGCCGGATCGGGGATGACGGTGTTCGGGTCGCCGGTGAAAAGGACGGAGTTGTTGACGGGCGCTTTTACCCACTGCTTCGACCGCTCGCGGTTGTAGGCGAGCTCGAGGGTGAGGTTCGGGGCGAGCCGCTGCTCGACGCTCGTGATGACCCGGTCGAAATTCGTGTCGCGCCCCGCGCCCGGGCCATAGGTGCTGATGCGAAACGGAATCTGCGACGCAGGCACCATGGACAACCCCGCGCGGAGGTCGGCGGCGAGGTTGAGATCGTCGTAGGTGCTCTCGAGTAACCGGAAATTGGTGACATTTTTCGTGGTGACCACGAATGGCGCGGCGCCGCTGCCGGATGTGATGTAGATATTTTTTACCGCGGTGTTGCGGTTGATGCCGGTGGCGCGGCTCGCGGTGGTCCACGCCGCGTCGTTGAGGGTCGCGGAACCGCTCGCCTGCCAGAGCGCGAGCGCGTCGAACGCGTTGAGCGGCCGGGTGACGTGGGACTTCATTTGCCCGTTCTCGTAGTTGGTGATGACGGTCGTGTTTTTCCATGGGCTCACGCGGAGCGACAACGCGCCCCGGCTGCTGTCGTTGTAATCCCAGCGCCGCCAGCCGCCGGAATTTTGGAGCAGGCCATTGAGTCGCAAGGCGATTTTCCCGGGAAGGATAACCTGGTTGTGGTCGAGCTCGAAGCGCCGGTGAGCCCATGCGCCCACTTGGGTCCGGAGCGAGGTGCGGTTCCGCGCCACCTGCGCGCGTTTGGTCATGATATTGACGAGCCCGCCGGGCGAACCGAAGCCGAAGAGGATGGAGTTGGGTCCGCCCGAGAGTTCGAGGCGCTCGGTATTGTAGGTGTCGACGGCGATGCCCGTTTCAAAAAAATCTACGGCGGTGCTCGCCGAGAGTCCGCGCACGCGGATGCGGGTGTCGCGCAGATCGCTGCCGCCGAGGAACGAGGTGCTGGCGTCGGCCGAGGCATCGAGCATGTCCACCTGCATGTTCGGCGCGTAGCCGATGATGTCGGCCAGCGAGGTCGCGCCGAAGTCGGAGAGGAATTCCGGTGTAAAGACCATGACGGCCGCCGCCGTGTCCTTGAGGCTGCTGTTGAGCCGGCTGCCGGACATCGTGTTGCCGGCTTGGTAGCCAACATCTTTTTCGTCCGTGACCTCGAAGGGTGAGAGCACAGTGACCTCGGCTGGGGTTGGGGTCCGCGGGTCGGCGGCGGGGAGCGGCGGCAGTGAGGCGAGCAGCGCGCTGAAGAGCAGAAACGGACGGGAAGGCGTGGTCATGGGGTGGCGGCGGACGCGGGGGAGGGGAGGTGGTGCGCCGTTCCGAGAAGTAGCCCGGAAAAACACTCGCGGGCAAGATTCGCGTTTGATTTCGGATGAAGCGGGCCTCTTTATTTTATCGTTGTGCGCGCTTACCCTCCGGGCGCGCCGATCCCACGCTCATGACTCGTCACCCCACCCTTTTGACCTTGGCCGGCGTTCTGGCGCTTTCGGGCGGAATCGCGCGTGGTGCGGACGCGGCTGACATCGAATTTTTCGAAAAGAAAATCCGACCGCTGCTCGTTGAGCGCTGCTACGAATGCCACTCGGCCGAGCCTGGGAAAAAAATCAAAGGCGGCCTACGCCTTGATCATCCGGAAGGTTGGCGGATGGGCGGCGATTCCGGCCCGGCGATCGTGGCGGGTAACGTCGAGCAGAGTGCGTTGATTAAGGCCGTGCGCTACACGGGACTCGATTTCGAGGCGATGCCGCCCAAGACCCAACTGCCGAGTGAAGAAGTTGCGCTCCTTGAAGAGTGGGTGAAACGCGGCGCGCCCTCTCCCGAAGGACCGCCGGCCGCCCTCGCTGCGAAGGCGTCCGGCGCGGCGGATGCGAAACCTAAACAGGTCGGTCTCACGATCGAGGAAGGGAAAAAATTCTGGGCCTTCGTGCCGCCGGTGAAACCAGTGGTCCCAGCGGCGGCGAACAACTGGCCCCGCACCACGATCGACCGTTTTGTCGCCGCGCCCTGGGCGGCTAAAGGCCTCAAGCCCGCCGGCGATTCCGACCGCGCAGCGCTCTTGCGCCGCGCGTCGTTTGACCTGACCGGACTGCCGCCGACGCCGGAGGCGCTCGAGGCGTTTGTGCGTGATGCGCGGTCCACGCCCGAGGCGTTCGCGGTCGTAGTGGATGCAATGCTGGCCTCGCCGCAGTTCGGCGAGCGCTGGGGCCGGCACTGGCTCGATGTGGCGCGCTTTGCGGAATCGAGTGGCGGCGGGCGCACCCTGATGTTCAAGGACGCGTGGCGCTACCGCGACTATGTGGTGGACGCGTTTAACCGCGACCTGCCCTTCGACCAATTTATCCGCGAGCAGCTCGCCGGCGATCTCTTGCCCGCCACGACGCCCGATGAAAAGGCCCGCCAGATTACCGCGACGGCGTTTCTCGCGCTGGGCCCGACCAACTATGAGGAGCAGAATAAAGACGCGCTCCGCATGGACATCGTGGACGAGCAGCTCGACACGCTCGGCAAGGCCTTTCTCGGGATGACGATTGGCTGCGCGCGCTGCCATGATCACAAATTCGATCCCGTGCCGACGCGCGACTATTACGCGCTCGCCGGGATTCTCCGCAGCACGCATACGCTGCACAACTACACTGACAACGTCGCGAAGTGGGTGGATACCGCGCTGCCGGCGAATCCGGCGGTGGAGCTCGAGCTCGCTGCGCAGGAGGCCAAGGTTGCCGCGCTCGAAAAACAAATTGCCCGGTTGCGCAAGTCCGCCGGTGCGCCCCCCGCCGGTCAGGCGGTTGCACTCGCAGCGCTCCCCGGCGTCGTCCTCGACGACCAGCAGGCGAAGATCGTCGGCGGCTGGAGCAGCTCGACGACCGTGAAGCCTTATCTCGGCACCGGCTACCTGACCGACAACAACGAGGACAAAGGCCGTCGCACCGTCACGTTTATGCCGGTGATTCCTCAGACCGGCCACTACGAGGTGCGTTTCGCCTACACCCCGCAGCCCAATCGAGCGACCAACGTTCCGGTTACCATTCTCCACGCCGACGGCGAAAGCACCGTGGTCGTCAACCAGCGCGTAGCGCCGCCGCTCGCGGGGCACTTTGTGAGCCTCGGGCAGTTTCGTTTCGAGAAAGACGGCGCTGGTTACGTGCTCGTGTCGAACGAGGGCACGGATGGTTTCGTGATCGTGGACGCGCTCCAGATCCTTGCGGCTGATGGGCGCGCGGAACCGCCGTCCGTCGTCGTGGCCGGCACCGCCACTCGTCCGAAAAAAGCCGCCAAGAAAACGCAGGCAGAGCCAGCCGATCCCGCCGATCCTGCGGCCCGCAAAACTGCGGCGGAGTTACGCGGGCTGGAGGCCGACCTGAAAAAACTGATTGCGAGCGGCCCCAAGCGTGCGGTCGCGATGAGCGTGCGCGAGGCGACCGGCGAAATCGGCGATACGGAGATCCGCATCCGCGGCATCGCGCGCAACCTCGGCGCGAAGGCGCCACGGGGCCTGCTGCAAGTCGCGGCGCACGGTGCGCCACCGCAATTCTCCCCCGGCGAAAGTGGCCGGCGTGAGCTGGCCGACTGGATCGCGAGCGCCGCCCATCCGCTCACCGCGCGCGTGATCGCGAATCGCGCGTGGGGTTGGCTGATGGGAGCGGGCCTCGTGCGCACGGTCGATAATTTCGGCACGACTGGAGAGCGCCCCTCGCATCCCGAGCTGCTCGATCATCTCGCGCAGCAGTTTGTGGCCGACGGCTGGTCGGTTAAGAAGCTGGTCCGCGCCATCGTGCTCGCGCGCACCTATCAACTCGCTGCCACGCCGCCGGCTGACGCCGCGCGCCTCGATCCGGACAATCGCCTCTTTACGCACGCGAACCGCCGCCGGCTCGAAGCCGAGGAAATCCGCGATGCCATGCTCGCTGCGAGCGGCCAGCTCGATTTCGCGATTGGCGGGCCGAACATCGTCGGCCCCGCTGCCGCGGCGGTGTCGGGAGAATACGGTTACGTGTTCACCGATACGCGTCGCAGCCTCTACACGCCGGCGTTTCGCAACCGGCGGCTGGAGCTCTTCGAGGTCTTCGACTTCGCGGACATCAACGCGTCCATGGGTCAGCGCGCGGCGACGACCGTCGCGCCCCAGGCGCTTTTTCTAATGAACCACCCCTTCGTGATCGAGCAGGCGAAACTTGCCGCGAAGCGCACGCTCGGTAGCGGTGCCGCCGACGATACCGCGCGGCTTGAGCGGGCGTATCGCGTCGCTCTCGGCCGCGTGCCGACGGCGAAGGAGCGCGCGCTGGCGCTACAGTTTGTGAGTGGTGCGAATGGGGAAGGTACCGGCGAGGCCGCGCGGGCCGACGCGTGGGCGCAGTTGCACCAGTCGCTTTTCGCCTGCGTGGATTTCCGTTTCCTTGAGTGATGCGCTCACCGATTACACTCGAACCACGATTTTTAACTTCGTTAATTTCTGAATCGTTCTGACTGCGCCCAACCCCGTTTTCCCATGAACCCGAACCCCCTCCTTTCCCGTCGTCAGGCCCTGCAACAGCTCGCGTGCGGTTTCGGCTACATGGCATTTGCCGGGCTCGCCGCGCAGGCCGCCGCACGCAGCACGGCCAATCCCCTCTTCGCCAAGGCGGGCCATCTGCGGCCGCGGGCGAAGCGCGTGATCTTCCTCTTCATGGGCGGCGGCGTGAGCCATCTCGATAGCTTCGACTACAAGCCCAAGCTCTATGAGCACGACGGCAAGATGATGGACTTCCTCGACCAACGCGCGATCGCCAAGACCGGCGTCGGCGCGACGGGCCGCGTGATGAAGCCGATGTGGGATTTCAAGCAGCGCGGGCAGAGCGGACGCTGGGTCTCGGATCTGTTTCCGCACATGGCGGAGCTGGCCGACGATTACTGCGTTGTGCGCTCGATGCACACGGAGGGTGTGGCGCACGGGCCCGCGACGCTGTTTCTCCACACCGGCTCCACCAATCTCATCCGCCCCTCGATGGGCTCGTGGGTCACCTACGGTCTTGGCTCGGAGAGCGAGAATTTGCCGGCGTTTGTCTCGCTGAGTCCGACGCTCGCCAACGGCGGACCGCGCAACTACGGCAGTGCGTTTCTCCCTGCTGTCTATCAGGGTACCGCGATCGGCCGCGCCGGGCAGAAGGCGATCGAGGCCGGCCTGCGCAACGTGCGCAACCCCAGCCTCACCGCCGCCGAGCAACAGCGGCAGTTCGAGCTCGTGCGCGCGCTCAACGAGGAGCAGCTCCGCGCGAAACCCGGCGACTACGAGCTTGAGGCGGTCGCAAATTCCTACGAACTCGCGTGGCGTTTGCAGAACCACGCGCCCGACGCGCTCGATCTCACCAAGGAGTCGGCCGCGACGCTCGCGCTCTACGGCATCGGCGAGGAGCCGACCGATGACTACGGCCGCCAGTGCCTCCAAGCGCGGCGTCTCGCTGAGGCCGGCGTGCGCTACATCCAGGTCAACTATTCGGACAACACCAACAACCCGGCGTGGGACCAGCATTCCAATTTGCCGAAGCACAAAGACCACGCCCTGCGCGTGGATAAACCCGTCGCCGGTCTGCTCCAAGATTTGAAGGCGCGCGGCTTGCTCGAAGACACCATCGTGTGGTGGGGTAGCGAATTTGGCCGCACGCCCTACGCCGAGAAAAACGGCACGGGCCGCGACCACAACCCCACCGGATTTTCGGTGGTGCTCGCCGGCGGCGGTTTCAAGCCGGGCTTCGCGTATGGCGCGACCGATGACTTCGGTCACTTCGCGATCGAGAACAAGGTCCACATGCACGACCTCCACGCGACGATCCTCCACCAGCTCGGCCTCGATCACGAGAAGCTCACCTTCCGCCACGACGGCCGCGATTTCCGGCTTACCGATGTGCGCGGGCACGTCGTCAACGACCTCCTTGTTTAATCGCTGAGGGTCCAGCGGTGCACGTTGAACCCAACGCCTCCGCCTGCGTTTCGCTTCCCCCGATTATTTACTCCATGAAAACACCCAAGACTTCGACCTCACCCCAGACCCTGACACGGCGCGAGTTTGTCGGCCGGACCCTCGCCACTGCCGGAGTCATCGCCGGAGCGCCGGCCTTCCTCCGCGGCCAAAATCTCAACAGCAAGTTGAACATCGCGTTCATCGCCTGTGGTGGCCGCGGCAATACGAGTTTGAACGAGCTCACGATCGTGCCGGGGCGCGGCACCGCCGTCGGAGGTAAGAAGGGTGGCAAGGGAGCGGTCCCGGAGCCGGCGGCGGGGCCGCATCCCGACGAAAACGTCACGGTGCTCTGCGATATCAACCAGGTCGCCATCGACTCTGCGGCGCAGCGTTACCCGCAGGCGAAGACGTTCACCGATCTCCGGCGGGTCTTCGACCGTCCGAACGATTTTGACGCCGTCGTCGTTTCCACGGCGGAGCACACGCACGTGTTCGCCACGTGGCTCGCACTCACGCACGGCAAGCACGTCTATTGCGAGAAGCCGCTCGCCTACAATATCTGGGAGACGCGCCTCATCCGTGAGACGGCCGCGAAGTTCCCGCAGCTCTCCACGCAGATGGGCAACCAGGGTCACGCCTCGCCCATGCGGCGCACGATCAAAGAAATCTTGAACACTGGGGTCATCGGCCCGGTGCGCGAGGTCCACGTCTGGGCCGATCGCGCTTGGGGACTCCAAGACGCCGCGTCGGCGGAAAAATTCGACAAGCCGCACGGGTTTTACAACGGCCTGCCGATCGTGGATCGTTTCAAAGAAGAGATGCCGATCCCGGCGAATATGAACTGGGATCTCTGGACTGGCCCCGCGCCAGCGCGGCCCTTCCATGCGACGTATTTTCCGGGGCCGCGCTGGTATCGCTGGTGGGAATTCGGCAATGGTACGATGAGCGACCTCGGCAGCCACGATAACGACGTACCGTTCACGGTGCTCGACCTCTGGCGGCCGGACGGCAAGGGCGGGCGGGTGTTGGCGCCGGCTACGATCGAAGCCGTCTCGCCGAATGTGCCCGTGGCTCATCCGGAACTCGCGCCGGCCACGCTGATGGCGACCTTCCAGTTTCCCGCTGCGGGTGCCCAACCCGCGCTCAAGCTCGTGTGGCACCAGGGTGACAGCAGACCGCCGGGCTGGATTCCGGCTTGGGGGAAACGCTCGTGCGTGTTTATGGGCGACAAAGGAATGTTGCTCGGGGACGGCAAGCTGCTGCCCGAGGAGCGCTTCAAGGACTTCATCGCGCCCCCGCCGACGTTGCCGCGCTCACCCGGCCACTGGGTCGAGTGGGTCAACTATGCGAAAGGCAATGGTCCGGTGCCCGGTTCGAACTTTCAGTATTCCGGCTGGACCACCGAGGCTAATCACCTCGGCAACGTGGCCTACCGCACCGGCAAAAAGATCGAGTGGGATTACGCAAATCTGCGGGCGACCAACGCGCCGGCCTCCGCGCCGTTCATCAAACGTCCCGCCTATCGCAAAGGGTGGGAGGGGATTCTGAAGGCGTAACGCCTCCTCGTGGAGAGTTGAGCGGGCGCGCTGAGGATTCCATCACCGGATTCATCGCTCGACGATCGACTGCTCTCGGCTCTCCGGCCCGCAACCCTCAGCTCTCTCCGCCTGCTATGAACCGTCGCGCTTTCCTTGAAATCTCTGCGAGCGCCGCTGCGGCGGCGACCCTCGTGCCGTTCGCCTCGGCTGCGCCGAAGCGCGCTCTCCGCAAGGCGATCATGTATTCCACCATCGGCGTGAAGGGCACCGTGCTCGAAAAGTTTCAGGCCATGAAGGCGGCGGGGTTCGAGGGCGTGGAACCGATGGGCGCGATGAACCGCGACGAGGTGATCGCCGCGTTCAAGGCCACTGGGCTAAAGGCCGCGAGTGTGTGCGACCACATTCACTGGGTGAAGCCGCTGTCCGCGCCCGACGAGGCCACCCGCAAGCTGGGGCTCGACGGGCTTCTCCACAGCCTACACGACGCCCACGCCTACGGAGCCACGAGCGTGCTCCTCGTCCCGGGCGTCGCCCGCGACGGCGTCAGCTATCAGCAGTGTTTCGCGCGCTCGATCGTGGAGATTAAAAAAGCGATCCCCGTGGCCAAGGAGCTCGGCGTAAAGATCGCGATCGAGAATGTCGGCAACGATTTCATTCTTACGCCAGAGCAGGCCGTCGAATATCTCGACGCGATCAATAGCGAATGGGTGGGCTGGCATTTCGATATCGGTAATGTGGGCCGTCGTGGTCCCGTCGCGGAGAAATGGATTCAGGTCATCGGTACCCGTATTTTGCGGCTACACATCAAGGACTACGCCGCGCAGCCCGCCGATCCCGCGGTCAAGGGCGCACCCGTGCGGCCGAAGCTGCTCGAGGGCGGCACAGACTGGCCCGCCGTGATGGCGGCCTTGGACAACGTTGGCTACACGGGCTGGGCGATCACCGAGCAACCGGGCAATCAGGCCGCAGACGTGGAAACCGCCCGCGACATGATTCAGCGGATGGACCGGATGTTTGCGTTGTGATACCCACGTCATTTGAGTTTTTGACTTCTGGTAGCCGCGAGCGCCAGCGAGTGGTGTTTCGACTATCGTCCAAATATCACGAGACGTCGGTATGAGTCGGATCGCGTCGTGCGAACTGCGGCCCAACTGGCGGAGCCCCTCGGCCCCTTGCGCCTACCGCGTCACAAACAAAATGCAGATCGGCGCCGGCACGTTGATGACGCCCTTGGTCTGATAAGTCAGTTCGCCGGTCGTGGGATTTACTTTGTGCGCGGCTACCGTGTTCGAATCGGCACCGGCCGCGAGCAGCCAGCCCGCATCGGGCGAGAGCGCGATATTGCGTGGGAACGCCCCGCGCACGGGCTGTACTTGGATGACTTGTACGGCCGACGTTGCCGGGTCGGCGCGGAAAACGGTCACGCTATCGTTGCCGCGATTCGAGAAATAAACGAAACGGCCACTCGGATGTACGAGGATCTCCGCGCCGGAATTGTGAGCTTCCTTCGCTTTGACGTCCGCACTCAGCGACGGGACATTCGCGAGTTGCTGGGCGGTGCCGGCCGCGGCGTCCCACGCAAAGGTCGTCACGGAGAGCGAGAGCTCGTTGAGCAGATAGATGAACTTTCCATCCGGAGAAAACCGCAGGTGCCGCGGCCCGCCGCCCGGCACCGACGCTGCGAAGCTGTGGCGCTCGATCGCGGGTTTCGCGAGGTCGATCCGGTAAATTACAATGCCGTCGAGCCCGAGATCCGGCACAAGCGCGAAGCGGCCGTCGGGCGAAAACCCCGTCCAGTGCGCGTGCGGTTTTTCCTGCACGGGCTTCACCACGCCGGACCCGCCCTGATGTTTGATCACCTGCGCCGTCCCGAGCCTGCCCTCCGCATCGAGGGGGAAGAGCGCCGTCGAGCCATTGCCGTATTGTGCGGTGAGGAGAAACTTTCCCGACGGATGCACCGCGATGTGTGCGCCGCCGCCGTCGCCGGTCGGCGAAGAATTGATCACTTCCAGCGCGCCGCCCGCGCCAATCTTGTAACCAATCGCGCCGGGCCCGCCCGGAAAATTAGCGACGGCGTAAAGCTTGTCGCCGGCCGGATGCAGCGCGAGGAAACCGGGCGAACCGACTTCGACTGCGAGCTCGGCCGCGGTGAACTTGCCGTTCGCCGAATCGAACGTCGCATGGTAAATCCCCTTCGCGCCGGGTCCGCCCGTGCCGAAATATACCGGTACCGGCTCCGCCGTCGCGATCGCCGCTGCACCGCTTACGATCGCCAACACCGCCGCCGTCTTCATCCAGGGGAATGGTTTCATCCGGAAGCAGTAGGCCGCGGCAGGTCGTTCGCCAAGCCAAGATCCGTGGATTTCCATGGGTGATACTCGGGGGCCAGCCGTCGCCGTCGCTGGGCAGGGACCG
Organism: Opitutia bacterium; assembly: GCA_947467625.1. Taxonomy (GTDB): domain Bacteria; phylum Verrucomicrobiota; class Verrucomicrobiia; order Opitutales; family Opitutaceae; genus GAS368. The sequence goes on from CANIJN010000091.1 coordinate 19,998, forward strand.
ATCGCCTCAACCTAAACTCAAGCTCGGCAGTCGCAGCGGGAGCGCGGGGTCCGCCGACCGCCCTGCTTGCCGCGTTTCGGCAGCTCGGCCCGGATGCCCGTGCAGACGCTTTCGTTCTCAAATTTCGTCAGCCGGCCAGCCGCGTAGAATTTGTCCATCATGCCGATCGCCTTTTCCAGCGGTACGCGCTTTTCCGCCGGGGCGAGGCGCGGGCCGCGCGAGGCATCACCCCTATGAATTTGGGCGCGAGCGGATCGGAAATGGGCGGGGCGTTTGGCGGCCGAGCGTGCGGACGGACGGCGGGAGAGGCCGATGGCGAAACCTCCGGGATACTCCTCAGCGGCCCGCGAGGCGCAGCACACCCACGCGCAAAATGAAGACGGCCGCGAGGGCGAAGAGGAGCACGACCACGACGTTGAGCAACGTCGCTAGCCAGTAGCGCAGCGGGGATTCGGCGCGCCGGAGCGGGGCGGAGTGGTGGAAGAGCGCACGGCCCCATTGCGTTTCTCCACTCGCGATATCGCGGCGCGTGCGCCACGCGATGAACAGCGTGAGCAGGAGAAAGAGGAGGCCGAGGAGTTTGAAGAAACTGAAACGCACGGAAGCGAGAGAATTGCGCGCGGAGACTAGTCGTTCCTCCGGGGGGCTTGGCGATAGTGGAATCGCGCCGGTCTAGAGCGCGCTCACTGGGCTGCTCACTCGCCTCGCTCTGCGAGCAGGGCTGGACCGTCAGAAACGGACAGTACGCGTGGGTTGAAACGCCCCGGGCTTTTGGTAAAACAAGCAACACGCCCTGCGCGGAAGCGAAGACGACGGGCCAACGAAGTATGCGGCGTCCGAGGGCAGTCCAGCCGCAATGCCAACGTCAACGGTAACGCCAACGGCCCCACGGTGGCGGGAGTGGCTGCGAAAAGTGACGCGAATTCCTCGTTGACCCGGTCAGAGGGGCGGCCTTTCTTCCACCCCTTGACCGATGACTGACTCGTTTTTATGGGTCGGTTAGACACCCGGAGAGGTGGCAGAGTGGTCGAATGCGCGCGCTTGGAAAGCGCGTGTTTCCGCAAGGGAACCGGGGGTTCGAATCCCTCCCTCTCCGCCATTTACCCGTTCTAAACCAACGGGTTATTTTCCCTGACAGCCGATTTGGACGTTGACCGGCCAAATCGGTCATGAAGCAGGAAAATCCATACGTCATCTCAGAATTCA
>CANIJN010000092.1 GCA_947467625.1 Opitutia bacterium
AATGCCGCCCCCGCCACCCCCGCCGCCGCCGCCCGCGTTGCGGCCGAAGATTTCGTTGAAGATATCGCGTGGGTCGTGAAACCCGCCGCCGGGCCCGGGTCCGCGTGGCGGACCGCCCGCGCTGCCATCGAAGGCGGCGGAACCGTAGCGGTCATACGCCGCGCGTTTGTCGGTATCGCTCAAGACCTCGTAGGCGTGGGAAACTTTCTTGAACATCTCCTCCGCCTCTTTGTTGCCGGGATTCTTGTCCGGGTGAAATTGAACGGCCTTCTTGCGATAGGCCTTCTTCATCTCTTCCGCCGAGGCACTTTTCTCGACGCCGAGGAGTGCGTAGTAATCTTCTTTCGCCATGATAGGTCAGGTTCAGATCGGACTTAGGAGCTCGTGATGGCTCCACTCGACACAATGACCGAGGCGGGCCGGAGCAGACGTCCGTTGAGCGAGTAGCCCGTGCGCACGACGGTGACCACAGTGCCTTCGGCCACGTCGGGGCTGGGCTGCGCGGAAATGGATTCGTGTAAATTGGCGTCGAACGCCAAGCCGGCGGGACTGATTTCTTTGACTCCGTGGTTGGCAAGCGCCGACTTGAGTTGGGTGAGCACCCGATCGACGCCGTCCGCGAGGGACTTGGCGTCCGCTCCGGGCTGCTTTGCGGCGGTCATAGCTAGGCCAAGATTGTCAACGACGGGCAACAGATCCTCCAGCACTCGGGAGGCGGCAAAGAGGCGCAGCTCGTCTTTCTCCCGCACGGTGCGCCGACGGAAATTTTCGAGGTCGGCGACCGAACGCACGTAGCGATCGAGATGGGCGGCGGCCTCCTGCTTGGCGGTGGCGATTTGGGCGGCGGCCTCTGCGGAGAGCGCGGCGGCGGGTCCGGGCACGGCGGGATTCTTCGCCCCGTCGGCGACGGCGGGCTCAGTGGGAGTGAGTGGTTCGGTGATTTCAGGCTCGGTCATAATGCAAAAGGGAGCGGACTAAACTACGGCTTTTTACTTTCTTCAAGTTTCTCCCGCAGACCCTTGAAAAAGTCGGTGGCCGTCTGACCGGCGTCCTTGAGCAAATCGCCGCCGCGAGCTGAGGCCTCTCGTGCCGCTTTCCCCAGAGCCTGACCGAAATTCCCGGGTAGCAGAGGGCCCAGCAAGGGGCCCAGATTGACCGCGCCGACCTGACGCAGCACGTCCGGCACGAGCAGCTGTTGAGTGTCGGTGACGTTTTCGTAGCGTTGGTCGAGCCCGAGTGGAAACTCCTGCCTCGTCGTTTTCCCGCCGGAGTGGTCGGCGATCACGAGGTGATCAACACGCAGCGACAAGCGGCGGATAAGGAAGGCTCGCGCAGGACGGGCGTCCGGCGCACTCGCAGCGCCGGAGGTGGGCACCGCCGCAGTCGGCGCTCCGAACAGTGACGCCTGCAATACTTCGGCGTTGGATTTGCCGTCGGCTCGCCGGACCAGCGTCACTTTGCGGACATCTACGGTGAGGGCGTCGAAAACCAACCGGTCGGAGAAGAGCGCCCCCACGTCGGCTTCCGCGGAGAAAGCCCGCAGTTCCACGAAGTCGCCGATCGGGAAGCTCGCCGGATTTTTCACGACTAAGCCGCGCACCGCAATGCGGCCAGAAAAGACGTTGCAGGAAAGACTCTCGACGGTCGCGTCGAAACCCGTCCGCTCGCGAAGTTGCGCCACGACCACGACGGGCAAAAGCAGCATCCATCCGAGCGCGGTCGCGGCTCCGAGCACGGTCAACAGCGCCAGCAGCTTGATCAGGCAGCTGCCTCGTCTTCGGCTCTGGTCCCGTGGCGCCGCTGGGCTCATCCCGAGAAATTTTCCGTGATGAGCACAATGGCCATCGACTCGGCGCTCAACGTAAAGGCCCCGCAGTACGGGAGGAGGCGGTTTTCGCCGCGCACCACTTTCTGCCCAACGGCGGGGTGGCTGCCCGTGCCGTTCTCCAGACAGGTCTGCACGGTGCCGCTCACCACACTCACGAGGCGCGGTTGCTCGCCGGCCCGCAAATGCAGGCGCTCGCCGGCCCCGAGCACGACCCGGCGGATGGCAAATTCGGGGCAATCGGCGATCATCCCCGACGTGGGGGTGGCCCGCACCGGCGCGGGCTCGAAGTCGGTCCAGTCGATCGAACGCAGGGATTGTCCGACGTGGAGCTGACGCGGCAACCCGTCGAGCCCGACCCGGCCCCAGTCGTAAACGCGATAAGTGGTGTCGGAATTTTGCTGGATCTCCAAAATCAAAATCCCAGCGCCGATCGCGTGCATTTGCCCGCTGCGCACGAGAATGGAATCGCCGGCCGCGACGGGAAAGTGATGTACGCACGCTTCGACGGTGTTGTCCCCAATGGCGCGTTCGAACTGCGCGCGCGTGGCGCCGTGCTTGAGGCCGACGATCAGGTTCGCCTCGGGTGCCGAGTGGGCGATGTACCAGTTCTCCGTCTTGGGCTCACCACGGAGTTCGGTGGCCACCGCGGCCGGCGGGTGGACTTGCAAGCTGAGGCGCTCGCGGCAATCGAGCCATTTCACCAGCAGGGGAAACGGTTTTCCTGTCGGCCAGCGCGGGCCCATCACGTCGGCACCGTGTTGCGCGAGCAGGCTCCTGAGCGATTGGCCGTTGAACGGCCCGCCCACGACGATCGATTGCGCTTCCGGGCGATCGACGATCTCCCAGCTCTCGCCGATGGGTGCGCCCGCCGGCAGGCTGCGCCCCAAAGCGGACGCCAGCGCATGACCTCCCCAGACGCGTTCTTGGTAGATGGGTTCAAAGCGGAGTAGATCGCGCATGGTGGATTTACGAGTTAGGTGTGAAAAATTCTCCGAGGCATTTACAATTGACCAGCCCTCTTGTTAGCGTGCACTCCGCAACCAATCCGACGGCCCACACAAATGCCCAAGCCCGAGACTTCAAACTCAAACGACGGACCTTCCTTCCAAGCGCCACGCTATCGTCCACACTGGCCATCGGCGGTCGCTTGCTTTGTCTGCGGGGCATTCCTGGCGGTTGCGCTGGTCGCCTACGACCCGGCGCAAAGTACGTTTTCCACGACCGCGCCCGTGCTGAAGAATCCCGTCGGCTGGATCGGGGCCAACGCCGTTTGGGCGCTCCTCTACGCCGTGGGCATGAGCACGTGGCTGCTCCCCGTGTTTCTTGGCTGGATGCTCTACGTGGCGGTGCGCGCCTCGAAGCACCTGACGGGTACGCGCGTCACCGCGATGATCATTGCCTGCGTGTCGTTCGCCGCGCTCGCCGCGATGTTCCAGGATGCCAAGTGGGCGAGCGACTACTTCCCGAATGGTCCTGGCGGTTACGTCGGCGTCACGCTCTACCATCGGCTGCTCCACGAGCCACTGGGGCCCTTTGGGGCGGGACTCCTGTTGGGCACGATCTACTGCGGCGCGCAGTTGTTTATTTTCACCAAAGACATCGGCTCCGAAGTTGAAAAAATCATGGCCGCCCTGAGTGCGTGGTGGGCCGGCCGTGGAAAAGCGCAGGCGGCCCTCGCTGAGCAGCGCGCGAAGGAAAGCCAGCTGCAGGCTAGGCAAAAAAACGCGGCTGCCGCCGCGGGTGCTGCTCATGCAGGCCCGACCCAGCCGCCGATCAATGTGGGCCCGCGGGGCAAGCAGACCTTCGTACCCAAATCCACCGAGGAGCCGCTCACCAAGCCGCCCGCGCCCCGCTCCGTGGTGGCCGCCACTGACGCTGCCGCGCCCGCCAAGCCCCCCGCCGTTCCTTTACCGCCTGCGCCCGGCAAGCCTGAGCCGAAGGTCGTGCCGGCCTTCAAACTCGCCAACGGAACTCCCGATGCACCTTCTACCGCGGTGCCAGTCAGCCCAGCCGCGACCAGCCAGAAGGCCCTCGCCGTCGCCACCGGCCACGAGCTCAATATCATCAAGCCCGAAGAGCCCAAGAAGGCTGCGCGGACCAGTCTCCCCCAGAGCGACGACGCCACCTACCACTTTCCTCTGCTCAGTCTGCTGAAGGAGCAGGCCAAGCCCGGCATCGGCAACAGCGAAGAGGAGCATCGCACCAACGCCGAGAATCTCCTGCGCATCCTCAGTGAATTTGGCGTGGAAGTGACGTTGGGTGAGATTCACGTCGGTCCCGTCATCACCCGTTACGAAGTGGTCCCAGCCGCCGGGGTGCGCGTCGAAAAAATCGCCGGCCTCGATAAGAACATCGCCCTCGGGATGCGCGCGCAGTCGGTGCGGATCCTCGCGCCCATCCCCGGCAAAGCCGCGGTCGGCGTGGAAGTACCCAACCAGCACCCGACGCCGGTCGGCATGCGCGAACTGCTGGAGAGTGAAGACTGGGCCAGCGCGAAGGCGGAGATTCCGATCGCACTCGGCAAAGATGTCTCTGGTCGTCCGCTCATTTCCGATCTGTCGAAGATGCCCCATTTGCTCATCGCTGGCGCCACCGGCTCGGGAAAATCCGTTTGCATCAACTCCATCGTCGCTTCGATCCTGTATTCGAAGAGCCCGAAAGACCTGCGCCTGATCATGGTGGACCCGAAAGTGGTGGAATTGAAGATTTTCAATTCCCTGCCGCATATGCTAATCCCGGTGGTCACGGAGCCGAAGAAAGTACCCGGTGCGCTCAAGTGGTTGCTCGGCGAAATGGAGCAGCGCTATCAGCAGTTCGCAAAGGTCAATGTCCGCAACATCGTCGGGTTCAATACCCGCAAGAAAAATGCGCCCGTCCCTCCGGCCGACGCCCAAGGTGCCCTTTCGGGCGTCGATCCGCTCGCGGCCGACGATGGTCTCGAAATCCCCGAGCGCTTGCCCTACATCGTCGCGATCATCGACGAGCTCGCCGACCTCATGATGGTCGCGCCGGCCGAAATTGAGACGAGCATCGCGCGCCTTGCCCAGCTCGCTCGCGCTGCCGGTATCCACCTTATCATTGCGACCCAGCGTCCCTCGGTCAACGTCATCACTGGTGTGATCAAAGCGAACCTTCCGTCGCGCATCGCCTTCCAGGTCGCGTCGCAGGTCGACTCCCGCACCATTCTCGATACCAAGGGCGCGGATACGTTGATCGGTCGCGGCGACATGCTGTTCTCCCCCCCCGGTACCTCGCGCCTCGTGCGCGCTCAAGGCGCGTTCGTCTCCGATGAGGAAGTCATGGAGATCGTTGAGTTCCTCAAGAAAAATGGTCCGCCTCACTATGCTCAGTCGGTCCAGCAGCAGATCGACCGCGCGGCGAAGGAAGATGACGACGAAGATGACGAGGAGGGTGATGACGAAGCGATGGGGGACGACGGTGAGCTCTACGCGCAGGCGATCGACGTGCTGAAGTCGACCAAACGCGCCTCGACCTCGATGATTCAACGCCGTCTCCGGATCGGGTACAATCGCGCTGCCCGCATTATGGATCTCATGGAGGAAAAAGGCGTCGTCGGTCCGGAAAACGGCTCCAGTCCACGCGAGATCCTCGTCGATCTCGACTCGTTGTGAAACCACCCTGCACAGTTACTGCTTTCCCTTTCGTTTCCAACACCCTAACCCATCCCCATGCAGACTATCGGTGAACGCCTCGAGGAGGCGCGCAAAAAAAAAGGCATTTCTATTCGCGAGGCCGCTGAGGCGACTAAAATTCGCGGGGACTACCTGCAGAAATTCGAAGGTAATCACTTCGACATCGGTCTCACCGAGATCTACACGCGCGGATTTCTGCGCAACTACGCCAATTTTCTGAAACTCCCCGGCGACCGGGTACTCAGCGACTATTCGGCCCTCGGGATCGGTGAGGCGCGCCCCCGTCAGCCCAGTCGCGACGCGTACAGCCGGATCGACATCTCGGTCGCCAGTGCAGGTGAACTGAGCGATCGCGCCGCTCCCCCCGACGAAGGGGCTTCGTCCGCCGAACCGGCGCGTGCGCAGCCTCGCTATCCGCGCGGAAGCAGCAGCCTCCCGTCCGGCCCCGATCCGGCCGTGATTTTTCGCTACGTGAAATGGACTCTCGCTGGGGTCGGGGCGTTGCTCGCGGTCTGGGGCGTCTCGTCGCTCATCAGCGGTCGCAGGACCCAGCCCGCAGCGGCGGTATCGCCCGCGCTGCCGCCGGTGGCCACCCCGCCCGCCGTGGGTACCCGCGCCGTCATCACTGCGCTCGAGCCTGTGCGGGTGCAGGTCTGGGTGAAAAACGAGGACAACAGCTACGGCGACGTGGTGTTGCCTCCGACGACGTTGGCGAAGAGCGAAACCGCCGCCTTCAACAAAGCTGGCCCCGTCTACATCTACGCGTCGGCCCAAGAAAATATCCGGATCGATTTCTCAGGAAAGCAGTTCACGCCCAGCGCCCCGCCGCACAACGTCCGCGGTGCGCTCGCGATCGAGCTGCGCTGAGCTGCGGCGCCGTCACGATGCAGCGTGGCGGGCGGCGCCAACCGCCCGGGACGCGAAACAATTTGCGCGAGTCTCGCCCTGCCGCTTACTCGGAAATCGATGGAAAAAATCTCCTATCAAGGTCAGACTCTCACTCGCTGGCGGGTCGGCAATTCCACGTTTCTCGCTTTGCCCGAAAAAGGGGCGCGCCTGATGAATTGGAACATCACCCTCGGGGACGGCTCGGTGCGCGACGTGATCTACTGGCCCGAGGATGCCGACATTGCGGAGATCGCCAAGGTCCGCGGCGGCAACCCCATTCTTTTCCCGTTCAGCGCCCGCTCCTTCGACCGCGGCGAAATTCATGCCTGGCGCGCCGCCGACGGCGTGAAGCGCGCGATGCCCATGCATGGCATCGCGCGCCAAGGTGAGTTTCAGGTCACGCGGCTGGATGCGCGCGGCTTCGTCGCGCAATTCCTCCCAGACGACCACGCGCGCGCTGTCTATCCCTTCGACTATGAGTTTACCGTCGCCTATCGCTTCGAACCGGTCGGCCTCTCGTGCGAATTCGCCCTGAAAAATTTGGGTGCCACACCGCTGCCCTGGAGTGCCGGGCATCATTTCTATTTCAAACTGCCCTGGAGCGCCGAACTTACCCGCAGGGACTACGCCATTCGTATTCCCGCGACGAAGCGCCTGAAACAGGATGCCACCGGCGGTCTCGTCACCGGTCCTCAGCTCAAGACGGAGGAGCCTTTGGATAACCCAGCGCTGATCGATACCCTTCACACCGGCCTCCGCGGTCAGGATGTTGTCTTCGGCGAAAAAGGCCGTCCGGGCGATATCTCCGTTCAGCTCGGCACCACGCCCGTCCCGCCGTCCGATGCGTGTTTCGTCACGTGGACACTCGCCGAGGATGCGCCGTTTTATTGCGTCGAGCCGTGGATGGGGCCGCCCAATGCCGCCGAGCACAAGGTCGGGCTGCACTTCGTAGCCCCGGGCGAAACGCAAAAATTCGTCGTCAGCATTGCGGTCAGATAACCGGCGATTTTAGCAGTTACATTTCCCGCAACTCCCCGTCAAATTTCTGCCATGGCTTTGTCACTCTCACCCTTAGCATTCATCGAAGGCATTGGCGGTCCTGAGATGGGGCTGATCATCATTATTGTCCTCGTGCTGTTCGGTGGCAAAAAGCTCCCTGAATTTGCGCGGGGCCTCGGTAAATCCATTCGCGAATTCAAGAAAGCCGCCAGCGGAGTCGAGCAGGAGTTTAAACGGGCGCTCGATGAGGACGAACAGAATAAATATACTCCGCCGCCAGCACTCCCCGCGGCCTCCTCGACTCCGGAACTCATGCCCGCAGCGGATTACCACGACGATCCGTATCATAGCGATCCGCACTACGGCCACGACGGTGGCGAAGCCGGTCCCTCCGGCTCCGTCGCGTCGGAACCCGCGCCGACGGACTTGGTGGCGGCAGATGGCGCTTCGTCTGCCCCAGTGAGTCTTCCGGGCTCCGCAGCGCCCACGCTCGCGGTCCCCGCAATCGACGTCCCCGCGCCCGAAGTCTCCGCGCCCGAGGTCACTCCACCGGTGACGCCTCCGGTCGCGCCGCCGACTGCGCCCGCCTCCGGGCCGAAGCCCTGAGGGGTGCCCGATGGCATCCGAGCTTTTGCCTGATGCACCGGTGCCGCTGCCGAGTACCAGCGAACTCGATCTGCATACGTTTCTCACCGGCGATTTCGGTGAACTGATCCCGGCCGATCTCGCGGAGTGCGGCGCGCTCGGTTTACGCGATGTGCGTAGTGTCCACGGCACCGGCACGCTCCGCACCACGGTGCACGCCTTGCTGCAACGCTCGCCGCACATCCAGACCTACCGCCGCGGCGACGCGCACTCCGGCTCGTGGGGTGCCACGGTCGTTAAACTCCGCCGATGAGGCTGCGCCGTGTCCTCGCCCTCGCCGTCGCGTTGATCGGCGCTCTCGCGAACTACGCTGCGGAGCCGCCGCCGCTCGTGCTGATTTCTCTCGACGGTTTCCGCTGGGACTATGGCGCGCTCCATCCGGCCGAGACGCCGCACCTGCGTCGGCTCATGAGAGAAGGCGTGACCGCGCGCAGCCTCATCCCGGTTTTCCCCTCCAATACGTTTCCTAACCACGTCTCAATCGTCACCGGCCTCTATCCTGCGCATCACGGGATCATCAATAACACGTTCTTCGATTCCGCTCTCGGTTCGATCTTTCGTTACAACCAATCCGCTTCCGCTCGCGACTCCCGCTGGTGGGGTGGCGAGCCGATCTGGATCACCGCCGTTAAGCAGGGCCGCGCGAGCGCCTGCTCATTCTGGCCCGGCTCCGAGGCCGAGATCGGTGGCCTGCGCCCGACGTATTGGAAACCCTACGACTACGCCGGCATTTCTTTCGAGCAACGACTCGATGAACTCGTTGCTTGGCTCCGCCTGCCCGCCGCGCAACGCCCCGCCGTCGTCACGTTCTACCTCGAAGAAACCAATGGCGCCGGGCATCGCCATGGCCCGGATTCGCCGCAGCTCATCGCCGCGATCACACTCCTCGACGCCCGCGTTGGCGCCCTCTCCGCCCGTCTGCACGCGGCAGGGATCGCGCCGAATCTCGTGATCGTCTCCGACCACGGCATGACCTCCTGCGATGCAGAGCGCGTCCTTATCCTCGATGACTACCTCGACCTGGCGACGGTGCAGATCGATTTCGATGAAACCTGCGCGGGCCTCCGCCCGCTTGCCGGAAACGATGTTGCCGCGATGATGCGCGCGCTCGCGAAAATCCCGCCTCAGCAGGCCAAGGCGTATCGTTCCAACGAATTGCCCGAGCGCTTTCGCGTTGATGCGACCCACCCCCGCGTGCCGCCCGTCTGGATCGTGCCCGCGGAAGGCTGGCATGTGGTGCGCCGCAGTCTCTACCACAAAGCCCTCACCCATTTCCTCCGTGGCCAACATGGCTACGATCCCGGTTTCGCCTCGATGGGTGGAATCTTCATCGCCCACGGCCCGGCCTTCAAATCGGGTGTGGTCGTCGAGCCCGTGGAAAATATCCACATCTACAATCTCCTCTGCGCCGCTCTCGCCTTGAAGCCCGCACCCAACGATGGTGACGACCGGCTCGTGAAATCAGTGCTGAGGTAAGCTGGGCAAACTGGATCGAACGAGCGCGGTCCCAGTGAAGAAACCTGAGCAGAATTTTCGGCCGGGGCCACGGGGAGGTTCCCGACAGCGTGTAATTTCAGAGTTGTCGATTCGGGGATGCTTTCGTGGCTCACGGACGGGCGATTTCCAAATGCCCTGCTTGCCGCCAGTGCAGCGGCGGTTGGGAAACCGCTGTTCCGTTAATACAGCAAGCCAACGACGACCGGAAAATGCGCCCAACGAAAGGTGGATTGTAACTCAGGAAGGATAGCGGAAACCGAGAGTAGGCGGTCGGGGTGCGGCTTTGAGGTTTGGGTTTGAGCTGACTTGGTTCAGCCGCTCGATGTTCGCTCGCGGGCGCTTCCCCGAGCGCGAGCAAGCGACACCCTTAACTGGAGTGAATCCTAGCGGCTCAGAACGAAAACGAACTCGAGAGGAGCCAGCGGGTTTCGTTGGGGATGCGGATGACGGCGATGCGGCCGTCGGGGTTGGCGGTCACGGGGATGTCGTCGCCATTGCCCCACGCGTTGCGGACGTTCAATTGCAGGCGCCAGTCGATGTTATTGAAAACCTTGCGGCGGTAGCCCACCCAGAAATCGCCGGCGAGTTCCTCTGGGCCGTAGAACGGATTTGCGAGGTCGGGGAACTGAGTTTGCATCACGGCATCGTTGTCCGCGATCTGGGTCGTGCTGGTGTAGAGCTTGTTGGTTGCGACGATTTTTTCTTTCAAGCGCTGGCCGGTGAGGAAAGGCGCGCCGATGGCGATCTTGTCTTGCCAACGGACGGACGTGCCGACGCTCATCGCTTTCAAAATGGGATGCTGGAAGTCGCGGAGATCGTAGGTCGAAGTGAAGTTGGCGCGCCATTTCCGCTGTTCGGGCGAGACGGCGCCATCGCGGGCGAGCGTGGCGGCGAGGGCGTTGCCGACATTGCTGCCGAAGCGCGCGCCGGCGGTCTGGCGCTCGGGAAGCGCGGGTCCCTGGTCGATGCCGAGGAGATTTAATTTCACGAGATTGGCGTAGACGGCGTCGGCGACGAGCTTGGTCAACGGGGCGGAACCGCTGACGACGGTTTCTTGTTTCGCGACGTTGAAGGAAACCCGCCAGCGCTTGGTGACGTTGCCGACGAGTTCGGCTTCGAGGCCGCGGGCGTCGATGTCGCTCGTATCGGTGAGGCCGGCGATACCGTCGGAGAGGACGGCGGTGCCGGCGGCGTTGAGGCGCATATTTTTCAACGTGCGCGTGGGCTCGGGGTGCAGTTGCTGGAGCGCGGCGTAAAGTTGCTGGTAGGAGCTGTAGCCGGCGGCGGTGACGCCGGGGATGGTGTTGAACGCGATGCCCTGCGACTGAGCGGTGACATAGCGATCCATCATGAAGCTCGGATAATTGTAGACGCCGGTCGTCGCGCCCTGCGCACCGTTGCTGCTATTGGTTTGGATGGTGTGAAATTCGTTCACGCGGAGGGACACGCGGCGCTCGAAGAATTCGACGAGCACGCCGTATTCGCGTGTGGTGCCGGCGGGCGCGGGGATAATGGCACCATTGAGATTGGAGCGGATGTTGACGGGGTTGAAGTTGCCGGAGGAGTTGAAGAAGGCACCCAGTTCCATGCCGAGCGGGAGACGCGCGGTGAGGAAACGCGGCACGCGGCCTACGGTGCTCCACGTGAAGTTGCGGCCGCGTTCGTCGAGGTTGGGTTTTGCGTCGAGGCGCAGGGCGGCGTTGTTGAGTGAGTCGTCGGGATTGCGGGTGTTGCCGAGGCTGGAATAGGTTTTGAGGTGGTCCCAGCGCCAGCCGACGACGCTCACGATATTGTTTTTGAAAAAGTCACTCTTGAGGCTGAAGGACTGGGACTCGATGAGCTGGCGGCTCTTGGAATTGCCGTTGAGGAATCGCGAGACGGAGAGCGGTTCAGTGACCATCTTCTTGCCGGTGAAGTCGAAGAAGCTGACGTTGTAGGTGTCGCCGGTCTGAGGGACGCGCGCGTCGACGACATTAGTAATACGTACGTCGTTGAGGGAATTGGCGGCGAGCACGGAGGGCCCGAGGTATTGGAGGACGATGGGTGTAGTGCGGAAATTGCCGCTGTTGGTGGACTGAAAGACATCGGTGTTGAGATTGCGCGTCGTGCTGGTCCAGCCGGTGGCGTAGTTGAAGGTGGCGGCGTCATTGCGCTGGCGGGTGTGGAGGCCGGTGAAGATGTGGTTGCCGAGCGGGAGGCCGAAGAACTTTTGGCCGCGGTCCTCGAGATCGAGACGGTAGAAAGCCGTGGCGCGAAACGCCTCGCGCAGGCCCATCGTAGTGCGATCCGTGATACCCTGTTGGTCGACAAAGGGGCGGCCGACATTGGGGTTGGGCTGGTCGTTGGAAAGATATTGGGCGACGTCGATCGCGATGCCGCCGCCGGGGGCCCCGCCGCCGTTGTCGCCGAAGGAGAAGGGCAGCAGGCGGGTGGAGCGCGTGCGTTGCTGGTCGTAGGCGAGCTCGATGCCGCCGCGGCCGCCGAAGAGTTCCTGCGTGAAGGCGAGGTTGCCGACTTGGAAAACTTGGTCGATGTGGTTCAGGCCGCCGCTGAGGAGTCGGTTGCGGTAGTCGAAGATATCCGTGTTCTGCAGGGTTTGGGCGACGAAACCGGTGGGGACGATGCTGCCGCTGTAAAACGTGTCGATGGCATCGCGGCCGTTCGGATTTTGCGCGTAGCGGATGCGGCCCATAATGCCGGCGAGGTTGGCAAGCGCCGGATTGGTGGAGCTGGCGAAGCCGGCGCGCTGCTGTCCTGGGGTATCGAATACGACGGGGATCTGAATGAAGTAGGGCACGCCGATGCCGGGCGTGGCGGCGACGATGGCGGCGGCGTTGAGCCGGTTGTCGACCGTGACTTTGGGGCGATAAGAGTAAGTGGGTGAACCGGCGATGAGGCGCAGATCGATGCCGGTGCCGGGGATGGCGGCGATGGCGGGGTTGGGCGCCTGAAAGAAATTCAACATCGAGTTGACCGGCGGGATCACATTGACGGGATTCGACTGGCTGTCGCCGAGTTCGCCGGAGGCGCGGACGGACGATTTGCCAAACCACGTGGACTGCTTGCCGTCGCGGAGCACGACGGTGACCGCACCGTAGGCGCGCCGTTTGCGATCAAAGGCGGGTTTTTGCTGGTAATTATTTTGCTCGTTGACCGTGGCGATGCGGAACGCGACGCGGCCTTTTTCCAGCACGCGATTGAGGTCGACCGTGCCGCGGTAGGAATTTTCAGAACCGTAGCGCGTACCGATTTCGGTGCGGTTACGCTGGAGTTGCGGATGGATGATCGAGCCCTCGATGACGCCGGCGGGATTACCAATACCGAAGAGGAGGGAATTGGGGCCACGGCTGATGGTGACGCCGGAGGAGTTATACGAATCAAACGGAATGTCGGTGATAAAGTAGTCGCGCGTGCTGGTGGCGGCGCCGATGCCACGGACGCGATTGTTGCCCTGGGGATTTTCGCGGCTGTCGGATTGGTCGGGCCGGCCCGACGCGGTTGCGCCGCCGGCGAAGTTGCCGGACACGCCGCCGATTTCGGTCGCGGTGGTGAGCGAGAGGAGTTCGCCGAGGTTAGTCGCGGCGGTGTCGCGGAGAAACTCGGGCGTGACGATGCTGATGGCGGCGCCGACATCGCGGAGGGCGGTGTTGATGCGGGTGCCGGCGAGCGTGCTGGTGGCGGCGTAACCGACATTGTCGTCTTCGCTGACGACGAAGGGATTGAGTTTCACCGCCTCTTCAGTGGCTGGAGCAGACGGCGCAGTGGAGGGCGGCGGCGTGGTTTGGGCGAAGAGCGGAGCGGCCAAAGCGAGGAGCAAAGCCGCGCCGAGGCGACGGGTGGAGTAGCAGGTCATCGGAAGATTCAAGAGGGTTGAGCGTGGGATGCAAAGTGGTTTCCGGCCCTATGTGTGCGGGCCATCTGCAGCTGCGAGCGTTCCCGGTGCCCGCGCCGCAGGGCTGGCGCGGGTGACCGATCAACATCGAAACGCCACGCCGCGCATTATGGCGACGTGGCGTGGCGTGCGGTGGGACGGCTTCTCGCCGGCCGCGGTTCGGGCGGATCAGGCGAGGTCGACGCGGTCGGCGTTCATCACCTTGCTCCAGGCCGCCACGAAGTCGTGGACGAACTTGGGCTGCGCGTCGCTCTCGGCATAAACTTCGGCCAAGGCGCGCAGTTGCGAGTTCGAACCGAACACGAGGTCGACGCGGGTGGCGGTCCATTTCACGTCGCCGGTGGCGCGGTCGCGGAGTTCAAACAGCTCCTCGGCCGGCGAGGTCGGCTTCACGACGTTGGCCATGTCGAGCAGGTTGACGAAGAAGTCGTTCGTGAGGGTCTCCGGGCGGCTGGTGAAGACCCCGTGTTGGGACTTGCCGTGGTTGGCGTTGAGGACGCGCAGCCCGCCGATGAGCACAGTCATCTCCGGCGCGGTCAGCCCGAGGAGCTGAGCCTTGTCCACGAGGAGTTGTTCGGTCGGGAGGGTGTAGCGAGTCTTGAGGTAGTTGCGGAACCCGTCGGCGGTCGGCTCGAGCACGGTGAAGGACGCGATGTCGGTCTGTTCCGGCGAGGCGTCCATGCGGCCGGGCGTGAAGGGAACTGCGACCTCATGTCCGGCCTTCTTCGCGGCTTGTTCGACGGCGGCGCAACCGCCGAGGACGATCACGTCGGCGAGGGAAACCCGCTTGCCACCGGTGGCGCTGGCGTTGAACGCCTGCTGGATGCCAGTGAGGAGTTGGAGGACCTTAGCGAGCCGGGCGGGTTGGTTGGCCTCCCAGTCCTTCTGCGGTGCGAGGCGGATGCGAGCGCCGTTGGCGCCGCCGCGTTTGTCGGAGCCACGGTAAGTGGAAGCCGAGGCCCAAGCCGTCGAGACGAGTTCGGAGAGGGCAAGCCCCGAGGCGAGGATCTTGGCCTTGAGACTGGCGAGGTCGTGGGCGTCAACCAGCGGGTGGTTGCAGGCGGGAATCGGGTCCTGCCAGAGGAGCTCTTCGGCCGGAACGTCCGCACCGAGGTAGCGGTTCTTCGGGCCCATGTCGCGATGGGTGAGCTTGAACCAAGCGCGGGCGAAGGCGTCAGCGAATTGATCCGGATTGGCGAGGAAGCGACGGGAGATCTTCTCGTAGGCGGGGTCCGCGCGCAGGGCGATGTCCGTGGTGAGCATCGTCGGGCGGTGCTGCTTCGTCGCATCAAACGCATCCGGCACGGTGGCGTCCGCGTTTTTGGCGACCCACTGGTGCGCGCCAGCGGGACTCTTCATGAGTTCCCATTCGTAGCGGAGCAGGTTCTCAAAATAGTTATTGCTCCACTGGGTGGGCGTGGTGGTCCAGATAACTTCGATACCGCTGGTGATCGTGTGCGCACCTTTGCCGCTGCCGTAGCTATTCGTCCAACCGAGGCCCTGCTCGGCGAGGCCGGCGGCCTCGGGTTCGGGACCGACGTGGGTTTCGGGGGCCGCGCCATGGGTCTTGCCGAACGTGTGGCCACCGGCAATGAGGGCGACGGTCTCCTCGTCGTTCATCGCCATGCGTGCGAAGGTTTCACGAATGTCCCTCGCCGAGGCGAGCGGGTCGGGGTGGCCGTTCGGCCCCTGGGGGTTGACGTAGATCAGGCCCATCTGCACGGCGGCGAGCGGTTTTTCGAGGTCGCGATCACCGGTGTAGCGCTTGTCGCCCAACCAGGTGTCCTCAGATCCCCAATACACGTCCTCCTCCGGCTCCCAGACGTCGGCCCGACCGCCGCCGAAGCCGAAGGTTTTGAAGCCCATCGACTCAAGTGCGCAATTGCCGGTGAGAATCATCAGGTCGGCCCAAGAGATTTTCTTGCCGTATTTTTGTTTGATCGGCCAAAGGAGGCGGCGGGCCTTATCGAGGTTGGTGTTGTCCGGCCAGCTGTTAAGTGGGGCGAAACGCTGCTGTCCGGCGCCGGCGCCGCCGCGACCATCACCGGTGCGGTAGGTGCCTGCGCTATGCCAAGCCATGCGGATGAAAAACGGACCATAGTGTCCGAAGTCGGCCGGCCACCACTCCTGTGAATCCGTCATTAGCGCGCAGAGATCCCGCTTCAGGGCCGGCAGGTCGAGCTGGTTGAACGCCTTCGCGTAGTCGAAGTCCGCGCCCATGGGATCGGACAAGGCGGAGTTCTGGTGGAGTATTTTCAGGTTGAGCTGATTGGGCCACCAGTCGCGATTGGACCGTCCGCCCGCGCTCGTAGGCGTGGGCGTGGGCTTTGGGGTGTTGCCGTGTAGGTGAGGGAAGGGGCATTTGCCGCCAGTGGTTCCAGTTGAGTTTTCCATGGGATGTTCGATTTTTGAGAGGTGGAGGTTGCGCGAACGCTAATTTGAAAATTACGGGCGAGGATACTTTGTGACATTACTGTGCAAGATAAGCGTTTTTTCAAAGCGAGTGTCACGTCTTACGTGACACTTCATTTTGAGCGTTTTTTAAAGAGAGATCCCTGAAGATTGCTCGTGCTGCCAGCCGGCGTTGGCCGCAGCGACGGTCGGGAAGAAGCTGGCGGTGAGCATTTTGATGGAGGTGGCGGGCGGGGCCGAACGATGAGCGGCTAATATTACTCCGTTATTTTCCTCTGAAAAACGTCTCCTAAAAGTGTCACGTATTACGTGACACTCCCTATGGGAATTCGGTTTTTTTTGGCAATGAACTTAACAGAGTGATCCTAGCTCAGGCTGCGCTGCGCGGCGCTCGGCGACCGCGAACGTGGCCAGTTGGCCGGCAATGGCGTGGCGCTCGGCTGGGAGGCACGCTGCGGAAGGAGTCGGTGAATTGAGCCATTGAGACTCTTAAACTTTATCAGCTCGCACGATAGGAGAGAAATATTAATAAACGCTAGCAGTAATAGGGAAAATCTATGGAGCTCCATCAACTGCGCTACTTCCTCGCCGTCGCCCGCACAAAAAATTTTAGCCGGGCGGCGGAGCAGTGCCACGTGGCCCAGCCCTCACTGAGTCAGCAGATCATGAAACTGGAGGCGGAACTGGGCGAACGGCTCTTCGAGCGCACGAAGCGCGAGGTCGCGCTCACGCCGGCGGGGGATCTGTTGACGGCGCACGCGGAACGGGTGCTCGCGGAAGTGGACCTGGCGTGCGCGGGGGTGCGCGAGTTGCGCGGGTTGGTGCGGGGGCGCGTGGCGCTCGGGGTGCTGCCGACGGTGGCGCCGTATTTTTTGCCGCAGCGGCTGCGGACCTTTAGTGCGAAGTTCCCCGCAGTCGAAGTCGTGGTGCACGAGGAAACGACCGATCGCTTGGCGGCGGCGGTGCTGGCGAAGGAAGTTGATCTGGCGCTCGTCAGTCCGCCGGTAGAACGGAAGGGACTGGTGGCCGAGGAGTTCTTCGACGAAAAGCTGCTCGTGGCCCTACCGGCGGCGCACCCGTTGGCGAAAAAGCGACGGCTGACGCTCGATGATTTGGAGCAAGATGCCTTTATTCTGATGAAGGAGGGGCACTGCCTTGCGGGGCAGGCGTTGCAGTTTTGTCGGCTCAACGGTTTCGCGCCGCGCGTGAGTTTTCGCAGCGCGCAGATTGAGACGGTGCTGGCGTTTGTGGCCAAAGGCTGGGGGGTGTCGGTGGTGCCGGAGATGGCGTGTCGGCGTCCGACGCCCGGGGTGCGCTTCCGGGCACTCGCGGGGATGACGCGGTCCATCGGGATCATCTACCGGGAGGCGCGGGTGCTGAGTCACGCGAGTCGGGCCTTGGCGGGATTTTTGCGGGATGGGGCGGCGGGGCCGGTGGGAAAGAAATAGGACCCGCGCGATGGGGCGCACGTGGCGTTGGGCGGGTAGGCGTTTTTGAAGAGGATACCGTCGCGGGCGACGCGGGCGCAGTGCGAGGGCGGGGGGGCGTGCGCTAGAAATCCGCGCCGATGGTGAGGCGGTAGTTGCGCGGTTCGTTGAGGTAAACGCGGAGGTAGCCGTTTTCCTGGGCGTTGTAACGGCCCACGCCGACGACGTAGGAGTTGAACATGTTCTTAATGTTGAGCTGGACGTTGACGGGCATTTTCCAGCGTTTGAAGAAGAAGCGATAGCCCGCGAACGAATCGGCGAAGAGCGTGGGCGTGCCCCAGAGTGCGCGGCCGTCGATCGAGGAGTATTTGGTGAGATTGCGACTTTGGAAACGGCCGGCGGCTCCGACGAAAGCGCCCTTGACGGTGCCTTCGGTAAATTTGTAGCGGGAGGTGAGGTTGGCCTTGTAGGGGCGGGTGCCGAAGGGGTTGTTTTGGAGGGCGGCCATCGCGTCGATGTTTTCGTGGGCGGTGGTGAGCTGCTGGTTGACGGTGGCAAGCAGCGTGGCGTCGCCGGCGGCGGCGGCGCGCCATTGCGGCTCGTAGGTGGCGAAGTAGCTGTAGACCTCGCTGAAGAAATGGGTGCGTTTGCGATCGGAGCGGGAAACGCCCAGGCGGAGGGTGAGATTCTTCGTGGGGTTGGCGATGAACTCGGCTTCCCAGCCCTTGGTGATGGCGTCGATGGTGGCGGCGTTGTAGAACTTCAGCTCAGAGTCATATTGGTCGCGGGTGATGCGGCCGGCGGTGAGGAGGGCATTGTAGATGTTAAGCATCGCCGTTCCTCCGAGGGAGGTGGAAGTATTCACCGAGAGACCGTCGGGGATGATGGCCGCATCTTTGGTTTGCTGCGTCTCGTAGGTGTTGAAACGGAAGAAAAGACGCTCATCGCCGAGGAGATCGACCATCACGCCGTAGTCATGGCCGAGACCTTCGGTGGGTGGAGGAGTTTTTCCCGTGGGCAGCACGGTGCGGTCGAGACGGGGCGTGCCGCTGTTTTTCGACTGGTTATAGAAAAGGGAAATGCGCGACGTGGCGTGGAGGACGCCGCCGGCAGTGAAGGTCGCGGGGGTATATTGGTTGGTCTCGACCGTGCCGTCGAAATCCCACGCGTTGAGGACGAAACGTCCGGACGTGTAGCGCGGATCCTTGGGGTCGGTGATGCGGCCTTGGCCAAAGGTATCAAACGTGATGCGGTCGACGCGGTAGCCGAGAGTGGTGACGAGGCGGTCTTGCCACCAGTAGCTCTGCGAGGCGAACATGAGCGAGCGGGCGTTCTGGATCGTGTGCGTGTTGGAGCGGGTGCGGGCGGTGAAGGTCGAGTGATAGGTAATACCGTTGCGCACGAAGGTCGGCATTTCTTGCGTGGGGTCCGCCGCGTAGTAGGTCGAGAAATCGCCCTCGGTCACGTAGCGTCGGCGCCACGGCTGGTTGCCGGTGCCGTCGGGCGTGGCGGAATTGTTGATCGCGAGACCGTTTTGATCGGCGAGGATTTCGTTTTCCCAGCGACGGAGGCGGTCCTGCTTGGCGGCTTCGGCGAGACCGGCCAGACGGTGGCGGCCAAACCATTTGCCGAGGTTGAACTCCCACGCGGCGCTCGCGCGCACGGTGTCGTTGATGTCCTTGAAAGGGTCGCGGCCCCAGTTGTCTTCGAGGTAAATCTGGCGGGCGTGGGGATTGGCGAACGCGGCGGCTCCGGTCGCGGCCGGGGTGAGATTAAGGTTGGGATCGCCGGTGAGAAAGAGGTTGGGGTTGATGTTACCGCGGGTGAGGACGCGGTTGACGTTGTGAAAATAGGCGAGCTCGAGGGAAATGTCTTTCGTGACCCGTTGCTCGATTTTGCCCTGATAATCGATGAAGCTTTGGGTGCGCAGGCCGCCGGGGCCGGACAGGTTGTAAGCGTAACCCATGAGAGCAGGGGAGACGAGGGTGGTGCTCGGGGCGCGAGCGCTGAAGAATTTGGTCGCGAAATTTACGACCTGATTGTCTTGGGAGAGAAACGTCCAACGATTGCCGGTGCCCAGCGAGGTGGTGGTGGGGACGACGGTCGTGTCCGTGGTGGGGCGGCCGGCGGTGAGCCACGACGTCAACGAGTCCGCGGCGTTCCACGGGAGCGAAATGTTGTTGGCCGATTTCCCCGCCTGGTAGCTGCCGCGGATGACCGTATTCTTGAACGGTTGGTAGCTGAGCGCGCCGGTGATGCGGCGCTGCTCGTTGAGATCCCATTGGCGCCAGCCTTGGGCATCCTGGTAAAGACCGAGGAGGCGAAAACCGAGTTTCTTGCGAATGAGGATCAGGTTGTGATCGAGTTCGAAGCGTTGGTAGTCCCACGAGCCAACGACGAGCTTGGCGGAGGTGAGGGGGCGGCGGAGATCGGCAAATTTGCTGGAGAGGGCGACGGTGCCGCCGGGGGCGCCGAGGCCGAAGAGGATGGAGTTGGGTCCGCTGGACATCTCGGCACGCTCGATGTTGTAAAGATCGACGGGCACGCCGGACTGCGCGTAGTTCACCGAGGAGGAACCGGCGACACCGCGGACGCGGAAACGGAAATCGTTGCCGGTGGAATCGCGGCCGGGGGGATTGTTGAAACCGTTGGTGGCGTCTTCGACCTCGCGCTCGACGTTGGTGGCATACGCGAGCATGGACTCGAGATCGGTCGCGCCGATGTCGGAGAGAAATTCCTTCGTGAACGGCGAGACCATCGCCGGGGTGTCCTTGAGGCGGGAGTTGAGGCGGCTGCCGGCGGTGGTGTTGGCGGCTTGATAGCCGACGTCGTCATCGGCGCGGACCTCAAATGGCGAGAGTTCGACTAGGGACGAGGGTGCGGTGGTGGCGTCAGGGGTGGTGGCAGACGGAGTGCCGGGTTTCGACGACGGGGGAGCGGTGGTTTCGGCGGCGTGGATCGCGGAGGCGGCGAGGAGGCTGAAGAAGTAGAGAAGGAGAGAAAGAGAGACGGGGAGACGGAGCGTAGGGCGCATGGGAGTGGAAAGATTAACGAGGAGAGGGTGGCGGGCTAGCGAACTTGATCGAGCGCGGGCAGGGGGAATTCGGCGGAGGGCACGTGCTGCTCGCGGAGGATTTTTTCGAGGCGGGCGAGGACCGCGGGGTTTTTCGCTGCGACGTCGGTGGACTCGGTGGGATCGGTGGCGAGGTTGTAGAGCTCGGTCTTCACGGGCGCGGGCGCGGGGGCGGGTGCGGCTTTGGCGGCTTTGCCAGCGGGGCGGGGACGGAGATTCTGGCGGACAGCTTTCCAGTCGCCGACGCGCACGGTTTGTTGGCCGCCGTAGCCGGGAGATTCACGGTAGAGGAACGGGCGCGGTTCCTGCGGGCGGCCGAGCAGCGTGGGGAGAAGGCTGATACCGTCGAGGTCGCGCGGCGTGCGTGCCGAAGCGCCGGCGGCTTCGAGGAGCGTCGGTAGCCAATCTTCGAAACCACTCACGCGTGCGGTCGTCGTGCCGGGCGCGATGCGGTCGGGCCAACGCACGAGCGTGGGAACGCGAAAGCCGCCTTCGTAGAATCCACCTTTGCGGCCGCGCAGGCCGCCGTGGGAGTTGAAAAATTCGGAGTCGGTGCCGCCGAGGCGATCGTAGAGCGGGCCATTGTCGGAAGTGAACACCCAGAGTGTATTCGCTTCCAGGCCCAGTTCTTTCACGAGGTCCATGAGGCGGCCGATCTCACGGTCGAGGCGTGTGACCATCGCGGCGTAGGCCGCGCGGGGATGCGGGTGAGCGAGATAGCCGCGCGAACCGTCGTAGGGCGGATC
>CANIJN010000093.1 GCA_947467625.1 Opitutia bacterium
CTGCGCGCGGAGTTGACCTTCCAGCGTCGCGACCTCGCCGGCTTGAAGGGCTGACCGGCGGCGCACGGTGCTCCGCCATTGTGCGCTCTGCTCCTCGAGTGATGCTGGAGAATGTTGGTCGGTCATAGCTTCGTTTCAAATGGACACCGTTGACGGCGTATCGCTGCCGCCCCTACCGCGCGCCGTCGAGAGCGCGCTCCAGCCGCTCGGCGATTTGGCCGCGGTTTACTGGCTGCGCCAACCACGCATCGACGCGCGCCGTGAGCTCCGAGCCGGGGGACAGCAAGATCGCCTTGCCGGCGCGCGTGAGCGGCTCGGCCATCGTGCCCGCCAATTCTGGATACCGCCCGGTTTGCAGCCGCACTTCGATGCCGTCGGTCATCATGACATCCGCCCGACCGGCGATGATTTCTTGGAAGATGCTGCGGTTGTCAGGATGCAGCACGATCGTCGCGCGGGTGATTTTTTCCCGCGTGAAGCGCTCGTTGGTGCCGCCGGGATTCACGATCACGCGCACGCCGGGTTGATCGATTGCTTCGAGTGAGGAGAATCGCGCCGCGTCTGCTCGCCTTGCGATCGGTGTCTTGCCGTCGAAGAGATACGCCGCGGAGAAATCCGCCAGCCGCTGGCGCTCTGCGGTGATGCTGATACCGGAGGCCGCGAGGTCGAAACGTCGCTGGCCCAAGTCGTCCATCAACGTCGGCCAACTCGTCCGCACAAACACGACGCTGACGCCCCACGCTTTCGATAGATCCTGCGCCAACGCGATGTCGAGACCCCGCAGTTCACCCCCGCGATCATCCGAAAACGGCGCGTAATCGCCAGTCGTGCCGACCCGCAGGACGCCGACGCGCTGCAACGTGGCCCACGTCGGAGCGGCGGTGAGGCGGAGCGCACTCAGCGCCCGGGAGAGTTCGGCGAGCAAGTCCTCCGTCGTCCCCGGCCGGCGCAGCCGGCTGGCGACCTGCGAGTGCAGAGCGGGGATCGGCCTAGCGGCTAGCGCCGAGCTGGCCAGATAAACGGCCGGCAACAATTCCCGGCCGAGGACATCGAGCGCGGGGCGCAGCACCGTCACGAGATCACGGGCTGCCGGTGGGGGCTCCGCGCCCGTGCGCCAGCGTTCGAAGCAGTGCGCCTGCACCGTGCGCGCCAGCCGGATCTGGACGGAGAAAAACGCGCGCGCCGCCACGCCGTCCAGATTCATCGCCTGCGCGTCGGCCACGGATTGATCGAGTACGACATTTTCGCGGGCCGGATCCGCGATCGGCTGTTGCTGCTGAAATTTTATCGCCGCCACCTCCGGCATAAGTGCCAGCCGCCGATCGATCAACGCGACCACACGGTCGATTGAATCGGTCTCGCTGACAAACTGCGGCCCGGCAGCCAGGCGGCCGGCCAACACCACTCCACCGAGCAACAGCCACCCGTAGCGGCAACATTTCCGGAGCGCGGAGGTGGGCGTGGCGATCATCATCAATCAACAGGCATGCCCGTAATGGACGGTCATCGGCAAGCTGGGACTCGGTTGCGGGCCGTGACGCGGGACGCGCGGTTGCACGACGGGACCGGGGGTACGCACACCACGTCGGTGGGTCGGCCCACTAGTCCCCAAAGCCAGAGCCGTTTTGCGATTTCAACGCCGCCGAATTTTCCGCCGCTGTTTTTTGCGCGTTTGTTGTAGCGCTCCGCGTGCGCGTCGGGAAACTCCCCGGCCATGAGCACTCCCCGCATCGCGTTTCTCGGCCTCGGTCTTATGGGCGGCGGCATGGCCCGGCGGCTCCTCGGCGCCGGATTTGCCGTCACGGTTTTCAACCGCACCCCGGCCCGCGCCGAGCCACTCGCTGCGGCGGGCGCCCGCGTGGCCGGTTCGCCGCGGGAAGCGGCGGCAGGCGCGGAGGTGGTGTTTTCTATGGTGGCCGATGACGCCGCTTCGCGCGCGATGTGGCTCGGCCCCGATGGCGCGATTGCCGGCGCGGCGCGCGGTGCGGTGCTCGTCGAGTGCAGCACGCTGACCGTCGCATGGGTGCAGGAGCTGGCGCAGGCCGCGGCTGCGGCCGGGGCCGAATGTATCGATGCCCCTGTGACGGGAAGCAAAAATCAGGCGGCGGCCGGCGATCTTAATTTTCTCACTGGCGGCAATGCTGCCGCGCTGGAGACGATCCGCCCCGCGCTCAACGCGATGGGCCGCAGCGTCACGCATCTCGGCCCGACGGGCAGTGGTGCGCTCCTGAAACTGATCAATAATTTCCTCGCCGGCGTGCATGTCGCGGCAACGGCCGAGGCCGTGGCATGGATCGAGCGCACGGAGCTCGACCGTGCGCAGGCGATCGCGTTTCTCAGCGACAGTGCGGTGGGCAGTCCTGTGACGAAGACTGTCGCCGCGCGGATGTGCGCGCCGGATTTTACGCCAAATTTTTTCCTGCGCTTGATGGCCAAGGATCTCGGCTATGCCAGCGGCGAGGCCGCGAAGGCGGGACAGCAGCTCACGAGCGCGGCGATGGCGCGGGACGTTTTTCAGCGTGCTATTGCCGCCGGACACGGTGACAAAGATATGTCGGCGGTCGTCGAGCCCTTGCGACGGCGCTAGCGTCAGTCCGCTTGTCCCCCTCTAAGAATTCCATGCCCCCCGAAAATCCCCTCTCTGCCCCTTCCGGTCAGCGTGCCACGCGCACCCGCTACATGGTCGTGGTCTTCGCGATCGTGCTCGCCGTGATCCAGTACATCGACCGCGTCGCGATCTCGCAGGCGAAAGGCGACATCGCGAAGGAGATGAGCTTCGACGACGGGCAGATGGGTTGGATTTTCGCGATGTTTGCGGCGTCCTACGCGCTCTTCGAGATTCCGACCGGCTGGCTGGGCGACAAGATCGGCGCGCGCAAGGTTCTCGTGCGCGTCGTGCTGTGGTGGTCGTTTTTCACGGCGGCGACCGGCTGGGCATGGAACTACGCGTCGATGCTGGTCACGCGCTTTCTCTTTGGCGCGGGCGAGGCGGGGTGTTTCCCGAATCTCACGAAGGCGTTCAGCACGTGGCTCCCAAAAAATGAGCGCACGCGCGCCCAAGCGCTCATGTGGATGGGTGCACGCTGGGGCGGGGCGTTCACACCGCTGCTCGTGGTATGCGTGATGGCGTTTGTGAACTGGCGCATCGCATTTCAGCTTTTCGCCGCCCTCGGCGTCGTGTGGGCCGTCGTGTTTTGGCGCTGGTTCAAGGACAACCCCCGCGACCACCCGAGCGTCAACGCCGCCGAACTCGCTTTGCTTAAGGAAAACGAGGCCAACGCCTCGGGCCACGGCGATATGCCGTGGGGCAAGCTCGTCCGGCGCCCGAGCGTGTGGCTCCTGTGGGCTCAATATTTTTGCCTCAGCTACGGTTGGTATTTCTTCGTCACTTGGCTGCCCGATTACCTCAACACCAGCGGTCGTCCCATCCTCTCCAACGCCTTCCTCAACTGGCTCGCCGACCACATGCAGGGCCACGTGCGCGCCGATCTCATCCAGCCCATTCTGAAGGCTGTGCTCGCCGGTGTGCCACTCTTCTTCGGCGGCTTCGGCTCACTCTTCGCCGGCATGATCTCCAGTAAACTAATCGCCGACGGGGCCAACGTCGTCGTCGTGCGCCGCACCTTCGGCTTCATAGGTTTTGGCGGCGCCTCCGCGCTGCTGATGACCTCGTTCTACATGAAGGATCCGCTGCTCGCCATGCTCGCGATGGGCTGCGCGAGTTTTTGCAACGACATGACCATGCCCGGCAGTTGGTCCACGTGTATGGACCTCGGCGGCCGCTTCGCCGGCACCGTCTCCGGCAGCATGAACATGATGGGCAACTTCGGCGGCATGGTCGGCCCGTGGGCGACCGGCGCCATCCTCGCCGCCACCGCGGCCGTCACGGCCACCGGTCCGACCAAGAACTGGGAGCTGGTCTTCGCGATCTCGTCCGTGATTTATTTCCTTGGTGCGCTCTGCTGGCTCTTCATCGATCCGGTGACACCGCTGGAACCGGATCGTGACGAGAACGAGACGCAGGTCGCTTGGGCGAAACGGTAGGAACCCCTCCGCAGAGCCCCTCTTTTCTGAAGGAAGGCCGGACCGACTTGGGTCGTGGCCGCTGCGAAATCAAACCGGCCTGCTTCTGCCGCCGGCCAGAGGTGAAACCTTGAAGGCGGTCCATGCGGGGTGAACGGGCGTGAGCTTTTGAGCCGCATGTATCCGAGTTCGTAGCACCGGCTGCAGCCGGAATCTGAAACGCGTCCGCCACCGGATTCGGGCTGCAGCCGGTGCTACGAACGCGATCCCGGGGGATGGCGCCACCTCACACGATCTCTTTGATCACCTTGCCCTCGACGAAGGTGAGGCGCTCGTTGCGGCCGAGGTGCGGGTAAGTCAGCGTGTGCTGATCGAGGCCGAGCTGATTCAGGATCGTCGTGTGGATGTCGCGGAAGTGATAGGGCTTCTCCACGGCGTGCAGGCCGATCGCGTCGGTGGCGCCGACGACACGGCCGCCTTGGATGCCGCCGCCGGCCATCCACATGCTGAAACCGTAATTGTGATGATCGCGGCCCTTGCCGGCTTCCGCCTCGGGCGAGCGGCCAAACTCGCCGCCCCACACGAGCAGCGTACTGTCGAGGAGCCCGCGGCGTTTGAGATCGGTGATGAGGCCGGCGATGGGCTTGTCGGCGTGCGCGGCCATGCGGAGGTGGTTTTCCTCGATGTCGTCGTGCGCGTCCCACGTGAGCTTGCCGGAGCCGCCGCCGGAAACGACGGTGATAAAGCGCACGCCCTTCTCGACGAGTTTCCGCGCGAGCAGACAGCGGCGGCCGTAGTCGTTGGTCGCAGCTGCGCCTACCCCGTAAAGATCGAGCGTCTCCTGCGGTTCACGCGAAAGATCGAGCACGTCGGGCGCCTCGGTTTGCATGCGAAACGCGAGATCGTAGGCATTCATGCGCGCGGCAAATTCCTCGTCGAGTGGATCGGCCGAGGCGCGGTTGAGCCCCTGGATGAGATCGAGCGTGCGGCGGCGCTCGGCGGGCGAGACACCCGGCGGCAGACCGAGGTTGAGCACGGGCTTGGCCCCGGGGCGGAACATCGTCGGCTGATAAATCGCGGGTAAGAACCCCTGCGAATACATTGGCTGGCCGGCGGGCAGCGCGCCGTCCGGATCGGGCATGACAACGTAGGACGGCAGAGAGTCGGTTTCCGCGCCGAGTCCATAGGTGATCCACGAGCCCATGCTCGGCGCACCGGGCACGACTCGGCCGCTGAAGAGCTCATATTGCGCGGCGGAGTGGACGACCGAGTTGCCCTGGCACGAGCGGATGATCGCGAGGTCGTCCACGCAGGTCGCGACATGCGGAAAGAGATCGGAGACCTCGATGCCGCTCCGACCGTATTTCTTGAACGTGCGTTTGGTGCCGAGGAGTTTCGCGGTCGGCTTGATGAACTGGTATTTCACGTCGCCGAACGCCTTCGGACGCGACTGGCCGCTGAGCTCGTTGAGCAGCGGTTTCGGATCAAACGTCTCCATCTGGCTCGGGCCGCCGGCCATGAACAAAAAGATCACCGACTTCGCCTTGGCGGGCAGGGGTGGGAGTTTGGGCGCGAGCGGATTGGTGTGCGCCGCGGGTGCGGCGCGCAGACCCTGCGCGTGCAGCATGGCCGCGAGCGCGAGGCCGCCAAAACCGCACGCGGAGTCGCGAAGAAACTCGCGACGCGTCTGGGTCAGGCTCGAGGGGGTGTGGCCGGGACCGGGGCAGTGGGACATGGTTTAGGGAGTGGCACGGGGATCATGTCCGCGCGTTTCGGAGTGGCTTGGGCGGCTCGCCTAGTCCGCGGGCTCGCTAGGGCACATAGAGAAATGCGTTCAGGTTGAACATCGCGAGGGCGAACTCCTTCACGGGCGCGCCGCTCCGCAGGAAATCGACGCCGAGCGTTTTCTCCGGCGCGGTGGGCGCGCGACCGGCGGCGAGCCAGTAGGCGCGATCGACGACGTGGACGGGCGCGGAATCGGTGCCGACTTCGCGCGTGAGCCGCTCGGCAAACGCGGCGGACAGTTCGTTGGCCAGCCGGCCATTCATCAGCTCGAGCGCCTGCGGCGCGTGCGTGCTCGACTCGCGTTTGCCACAACTCGAAAGCAAATCGGGTTGGTCAAACGTCTCCATGAACGGCAGCCGCAAATTTCGTTTTGCCATCAGATAGACCGAGCGGCGGTTGTGTTCGGTGGGGTCTTGGGTGACGGCCCACTGCGAGGGTTTGTAGAGCAGCTTCACCTGTTCCTCGTCCACGGGGACCATAATGCTTTCGCCGCCGCGCTTTGGGTTGAGCTGGCCGGAGATGGCGAGCATGGCGTCGCGGACTTCTTCAGCCGCGAGCCGGCGCGCGCGCACGTGCCAGAGCAGGCGATTCTCGGGATCGAGGCGCGTCGCCGCCGCCGCGCGGGGCGAGTGTGACGACTGGCGGTAGGTGTTGCTCAACACGATCAGGCGGTGCAGGGGTTTCGCTTTCCAGCCGCCGGCGACGAACTCGCGCGCGAGCCAGTCGAGCAACTCGGGGTGGCTCGGGCGGTCGCCGTTCTGGCCAAAATCGTTCGGCGTCTTGACGAGGCCGGTGCCGAAGTGGTGCTGCCAGATGCGATTCACGGCGACGCGGGCGGTGAGTGGGTGCGAGGGCGTGGTGAGCCAGCGCGCGAGCGCGGTGCGCGGAGCGGCGGTGTCGGCGGGCAGTTCGGGCAGATCGTCGCTCACGAGCACAGTCGGCGGGCGCGGTGCGACGGGC
Source organism: Opitutia bacterium (assembly GCA_947467625.1). Taxonomy (GTDB): domain Bacteria; phylum Verrucomicrobiota; class Verrucomicrobiia; order Opitutales; family Opitutaceae; genus GAS368. Next base: position 6,769 of record CANIJN010000093.1, read on the forward strand.
TCGCCTTTGTTGTCCCAATCGCCGCGCTTGAGCACGTGGATGGGTGTGCGCTTCGCGGGTTCGTTGCGGATGCTGAGGATCGACGGCGGTGCCGGCGGGAGCGTGGCCTCGAGGTCGCGAATCTCTCGCGTCACGCGCTGGCGATCGGCGCCCTGCAGATTTTCCAACATGCCGCGGAGTTCGTCGAGTTGGGTGTTGAGTGGTTTCCATTTCGCCTCGAACGGCGCGCGCTCCGCCGGCGGCAGAAGCAAGACGCTGTGTTCCTGCGTGGCTGAAAAATACGCCTGCAAGCGGTAATAGTCCTTCTGCAAGATCGGATCGATTTTGTGGTCGTGGCAGCGGGCGCAGCCGACGGTCAGCCCGAGGATGGCGGAGCCGACGATGTCGGTGCGCTCGATGAGGACTTCGTTGCGGCTGACGGCGACGTTTTGGTTGCCGGCATTGCGGCGGACCGCGCCAAAGCGGTGGAACCCCGCGGCGGTTGCCAGCTCGGGATCGTCAGGCGCGATTTCGTCGCCGGCGATTTGCTCGGTGAGAAACTGGTTGAACGGTTTGTCGCGGTTCAGCGATTCGACCACGTAGTCGCGGAAGCGCCAGGCCTCCGGAAGACTGCGGTCATACTCGAAGCCCTCGGTCTCGGCGAAGCGCACCACGTCGAGCCAGTCGCGCGCGAAATGTTCGCCGTAGTGCGGACTCGCGAGCAGGCGATCGATGACGCGCTCGTAAGCGTCGGCCGACGTGTCGGCGAGGAAGGCCATCGCTTCCTCCGGTGTCGGCGGCAGGCCGATGAGATCGAAGTAAACGCGGCGGAGGAGCTCGGTCTTGGTCGCAGCGGGGGCGGGCGCGAGGGTGTGCGCCTCCAGCTTAGCGAGCACGAAACGATCCATGGGGCCGGCGGGCCACGCGGTCTGCTTTACGGTGGGCGGCGGGGCGGCTTTCACCGGTTGAAACGCCCAGTAGCCGCGAGCCTGTTGTGGATCCGTGGCGGGGTTGAGCGGCTTCGCCTCGGCACTGCGCGGATCGGGCGCGCCCATGTGGATCCAGCGTTCGAAATCCGCGATCACCGCGGCGGGGAGCTTTGGTTTCTCCGGCGGCATCTGGAGATCGGGGTCCTCGTGGCGGATGGCTTGGAGCAGGAGGCTCTTGGCGTCGCCCGCGACGAGGGCGGGGCCGGTGTTGCCGCCGGTGAGCAGGCCGGACTTCAGATCGAGGCGGAGATCTCCGCGCAGTTTCTTCGCTTGGGCGGAGTGGCAGTCGTAGCACTCGGCGCGGAGGACGGGCTCGATTTTTTCGCGGAAGAAGGTGTGGCCGGCCTCGAGTTCCGGCGTGGCGTGGGCGGGCAACGCGAGCGCTGCTGCGCACGCGAACGCGAGCGCGTGGGCGGTGAGGCGAGGTGAGGCGGGAGCGTGCACGGGGCGTGGGGGAGCGCGGGAAAACCGTGGTGCGCGGCTGTGGCCTGCGCAAGCAGCGATGCGCGGGAAAGTCAGAGGCGGCGCTCCATCGCGGTAGCCCGCATAAATCACCCCTCCCCGGAAATAGTTTTTTATCGCAGAGCCCGCAGAGATCGGACCGAGCGTTCACAGCGCCCATCACGCTGGCCAGGCTGCGTGCCCTCTTTGGCTGGGCCCCGTGCCCTCTGGGACTACGGCCTTGGATTTATTCGGGTGTGAATTTACCGGGGTAGGGGCCGCGCGAAACTGCGGGTTTGCTTCCGCAGAATGTCTGCGGTGCGATGGAGTTTACCCCTGATGAGACTACGCTGTTTCCCCGATAAATTGTCCGTGGCTCACTGTTTCAGTGGACTGCTTGGATCAACCCGTTCGTGCCCCCCTGAACGTTCCTCACGCCCTGCTGCTGGCGCCGCAGGCGGCAATGAACGCCGAGAATCTTACACCCATCCCAGAGCGATGTCCGCCTTGGTTTTATCCCCACGCTCCACCTTAACCCCTCCCGGCCCAACGCCTCCGCGGATCCCGTTTCTTGATCCAATCCGCGATCGTATTTCAAGCCAATGATCCCCCAAGTCCCATGAAAAAAACCCCCTCGACTACGTATTGCTCCCGGCTGTCGCCCGCACTCGTCCGCCCCTTGCTGGCCGGTCTGCTCTGCCTCGCGTTGGCGGGGCGCCTGCCGGGCCAGTCGGCCCCTAGCTCCCCCGCGGCAGGTGCGACGAGCGCCGTCGTGCTGGACGCTTTCACGGTGAACACCTCGCGCGACGTCGGCTTCGTCGCCAAGGAGTCGCTGGCCGGCGGCCGCATTAATAGTGACCTCCGGGACACCCCCGCGTCCTATTCGGTCCTCACGAAGGAGTTTCTCGAGGCCCTGAATCTGAGCGACATGGTCGAGGCGCAGCAGTGGGCGCCCAACGTGGTCGCGACCCCCGACGACGGGGGCGACTCGATGTTCGGCGGCACGGGTATCTCGACCGTCCGCGGCATCACCGCCAACGCCAGCCAGAAGAACTTCGACAGTTCCGCACCTTCGCTGCAGGGCGGCATGAACTACGATAGCTTCAATCTGGAGCGCTTGGATTTTGCGCGCGGACCCAATGCGATTCTCTTCGGCGCCGGCGGCATGGGCGGCACGACCAACGCGGTGGGCAAACAAGCGCGGCTCAACTATCGCTCGACCAGCGTCGGTCTCGAGACCGGTTCGTGGTATCACAAACGAGTGACCCTCGATCACAACCAGCCTCTTGGTCGCAAGGTCGCCCTCCGCCTCAACGCCGTCTGGCAGGACGAGCAGGGCTGGCAGGATTACACCTACACGAAGAAATATGGTTTCGCGCCCGCAGTGACGGCCGAGCTCACGTCCACGACTCGACTGACCTTGGCCACTGAATACAGCGAGAGTAAGAGCCAGCAGCCGTTCAGTTATATGACCGAAATGGTCTCGGCCTGGGATGGCGTCACCACTTACTCGGGACAGCAGACGGGCGAGCAGCGGCAGTTTGGCGGCTTCCGCTACACCGAAAACTACTTCGTCTTCAGTCCCAACCTGGGGGCCAATAAGATCGTGAACTGGGCGCGCATGATGCGCACGGGCGGCGCCACCACCAGTCCCACGACGGTCGCCGGTGTTGCCGTACCGGCGGGTTTCGCGAGCGTGAGTTATGAAGGCACGCCGTTCCTTTGGCAGGACAACCGGCCCGGCAACATCTTCGACCGCGCCCTCGCCGGCGCCCGCGGACTGGTGATCCCGTCGCTCGAGAAGCCGCAATTCTTCGACAGTGTTGGCAACGTGCAGCGCCTGAAAAATGTGGCGCTTTATTTGGATCAGCGCCTCGGCCAGCACATGTTGCTCCAACTCTCGGCCAACCTGACGAAGCGCAAGTCCTGGGGCAACGTCGCCGAGTGGTCCAACACCAGCCGCGTTTACATCGACATCAACCGCGTGCTGCCCACGGGCGAGCCCAACCCCAATCTCCTCGTGCCGTATGTCGAGGGCACTTCCCTGGAGCAAAACCAGCAGGTGATCACCTCTCGGAGCCTGCGCGCCTCGCTGGCCTACGTGCGGAACTTCAAGTGGGTCGATCTCAAGTTCAACCTCATCGGAGCCAACGAGACGAACGCGAACGAAAGCACGAAGCCCGTGTATGTGCTGCCGTTGTCGGCCGATGCGCGGCGCTGGGGCGCCGTGCTCTCGGATACCTACAAGGTGAACTACCGGCTCTACGCCAACTCGCCGACGCGGGAGCTCAACACGGCTCTGGGGCCGGTCAGCGTGATCGACCCGATCACGAACACCACCCGCGAGGTCACGCCGCGCTGGGTGATGAACTTGGGCCGGCCCGACTCAGTGCAGTTCCGGGACCAAGAGACCAATAACCTGATCGCCGCCACCACGCTGTCGTTTTTCAAGAAGCGCCTGATTCTGCTCGGGGCCAGCCGCTGGGATACGTTCGAGCGGGGCATCAAGTACTCGCGGTGGGCCATGGACTACCCGGCGGACTACAAGGATCCGATGAGCGTGTTCTACCGTCCCCAGGCGCCGGAGGATTACTTTAAGCTCACCTACCAAACCAAGAGCACGGCCGGCCTGGTCACCAACGCGACGCCGCTGCCCGCCACGACGCGGCCGCGGACGGATGGCGTGCCGCAGGCGCAATACGCGAACGACCGCTTCCGCGACGACTTCAATCCGCCCGCGCAGAAGCAAAGCAAGCCGACGACCTCGCTGGGGGGAATCATCAACCTCACCGAGGTCTTCTCGGTGTGGGCCAGCGCTTCGCAGAGCTTCAACCCGGTCGATGGTAATCTCACCATGTTGGATTATTCCATTCCGCCACCGGCGGCGTCCAAGGGACTCGACTACGGCCTGCGCCTCAACCTGCTCAAGGGCCGCGTGGTGGTGAATCTGAGCCGCTATCAGAGCGCGGAAAAGGGCGTGCCGTTCCGCAACAACCAAACCTCGCAGATGAACGACATCAGCAACGTCAACGTGATCGGTGATAACTCGACCGGCGGCCGCAACAACCGCGGCATGCAGCCGGTGCCGACCGACTACTACGACACGCGCGATTACCGGGCCCAGGGCTACGAGCTGGAAATCGTGGGTAACCTCACCCCCCAATGGCGCCTGACCGCCAACGGTTCACTCGCCGACGCCAAGCAGGAGAACGCCTACGGGGAGCTGCGGCGGTTTGTCGCCACCAACGACACGCTGATGCGACAGATCCTCACCGATGCCGGCGTGACGATCGACTCGAATAATTTCGCCACGCTCACGACGATCGGCTCCCCGGACGGTAACGGTGGCGCCACTTCCTGGAACAATCTTCAGAATTTCCTGCGCAACGTGGTGGCAGGCTCGCAGCACGTGAACCGGTCCACCCCGTATACGGCGAATCTGTACACCGACTACCGGGTTTCGCACGAAAAGCTGAAAGGGCTGCGGCTGGGCTTTGGCCTTCAGTTCCGCGGCCCGCAGGCGATCGGTTATCGCGGCGCAGATACGATCGTCGATCCCGCCAATGCGGCCCGCGCGATCGATGATCCGGCCCTCGATGCCTACACGGTGGTTCGCGCCAAGTCTTACTACACCGGCGTCGCCACCATGGGCTATCCGGTGAAGGTGATGGGGCAGAAGATCGATCTGAATCTTTCGATTTCAAATCTCTTCGACTATCGCGACGTGCAGTTCATCGGCACCACGATGCGCCCCCCGGGCGGCAACGTGCTCAGCCCCGTCCGCGTCGCCACCCCGCACACCTTCAGCATCCTCGCGCCGCGAGGTTTCAAATTGGCGGCCAGGTACTCGTTTTGACGCGCGGCCCGCGCTCACCCTCTTAATGGGGGACATCACCCCGCAGCCCTCGGTGGCCGGCATTCGGGGCCGGTCAACCCACCGGTTCGGCTTTTCGGAGGGTACCGGCGCTGGCGGCGACGCGGTGGATACGCGTTTTCTCCGACCAACCCGTGTCTGGAGGTCGCCATCAAGGATGACCTCGCTGGCATCAATCACACTTTTCTGAAGAAAATCTTTTTTCATAGAGCGCACCGAAGTCCGCACCGAAGTCCGCACCGAAGTCCGCACCGAAGTCCGCACCGAAGTCCGCACCGAGGTCCGCACCGAAGTCCGCACCGAGGTCCGCACCGAAGTCCGCGCCCAGGTCACGGAGCCCAACACCTGGTCCGCTCTGTGACTGCGGTGGGCTGGGCTCCGTCCCGTCTGTGAAATGCATGGGGTCAAGTCGGGCGTGAACTAGCTAGGCGAGCGACCGTGTTTGGTTACGGTCTGCGTATCCAGCGTCTGACCACAGATGAAATTAACGCGATCGGTGTACGGTGGAGCTGACAGTTGCAACGGCTGGTGGCTGGCGTTGGCGACCTCTTCTGAGAAAGTCCGCAGCGGCGATACTTACGATTATCCTCAAGATGTCCGGTGTGATGAGCCCGTTGCCCGCAACAGCTACGGTGGCACGGGCATGCTCCCCACGGGTGCGGTCGGAGTGATGACTGTGTTCACTGCAGCGGCTTCGTCAGAAAGATCGCTTCGCCGGCGCTGGGTTGGAGGGCGTAGCGCTGGAAACCGGCGGCGGTGTAGGTCCGCAGGGCCCGGTGATTTTGGTCGAGGACCTCCAGCGTGAGTTTGCAGCAGCCGAGCTCGCGTGCCTTGGCTTCGACGGCGGCAAGCAGGGCGCGTCCAGCGCCGCGACCGCGGTGCGTGGGAAGAATGGATACGTCGTGCAGATTCACGAGCGGTCTGGCGGCGAAGGTCGAAAAGCCCAGAAAACATACGGCCACGCCCACGGGGTGATCGCCGTCATAGGCGAGAAAAACGAGCGTCGTGGGATGGGTTCGCAAGCCCGGGATGAGGCGTTCGCGCGCGGCGGAGGAAAGGGGAGCGCCGTCGCCCATCGGGTCGCGTGAATAGGCATCCACCATCGCCAAGACTGCTGCTTGGTGATCCGGTCGATCCAAGTCGGCCTGCACGGTGCGGATCGCGGGAGTGGGGGAGAGGGTTGTCATGGGCCGACGCAACACGACGCTCGCGTGTCTATGGCGTGCGCAGGAGCGCGCGGATGGGGGAGCCTTCGGCGCCGGCGAGTTTGAGCGGGAGACAGATGAGTTCGTAGGTGCCGGGGGCGGCGGCGCGAAGGTCGAGGTTTTCGAGGATGATGATATTGGCGGCGTCGAGCCGGTGGTGGATCTGCATCGAGGGGTCGTCGGTTTGATCGACGGAGGGGAGGTCGAGGCCGATCAGGCGGACGCCTTGTGCGCCGAGCCACGCGGGGACATCGGCGGCGAGTGTCGGGATGCGCGCGGGGAAGGTGGTTTTATCGTCGCAGTGATTGGTGCGCACGAGCACGCGCGGCGTGGCGCGGGCATCGAGACCGGCGAAGTGTTCCCGGGTGAGCACCATCGTGTCGCGGGCGAGGAAAACGCGTGCCGGGCCGAGGAGAATGTCGAGGTCGAGCTGGTCGATGGAGAGACCGGCGTCATTGTAGTGGAGCGGGGCGTCCATGTGCGTGCCGCTGTGGATACCGCTGGTGAAACGACCGACGTTGCACGCGGCGCCGTCGCGCATGCGTTGGGCGAATTCGAAGTGGAACCGGGTGTCACCGGGCCAAGGGGCGGTGGCGTTGGAGAGCGGGTGGGTGATATCGATGAGGGGCATGGTGAAGTCGGAAAAGGGCGGCGGAAGTTTGTCACGTAATACGTGACAAACGTTTCAGGTTACGAGAGCTCGGCTTTCGGGGAAAGCTTCGTGGGCGCGGGTGAGGGCGAGGTGTTGCAGGCGGGCGATGGCTTCGGCGCAGTCGGTGAAGCTCGTGTAAAGCGGCGCAGGGGCAAGGCGGATGAGGTCGGGGGCGCGGAAATCGGCGACGACGTGCGCGGCTTTGAGGGCTTGGCACAGTCGCCACGCTTCGGGATGCGCAAGCGCGAGGTGCCCGCCGCGGGCCGGTGTGCCGCGCGGCGTGACGACCGTGAAGCCGAGCGGGGCGAGATCGCGGTCAATGAGCGCGAGGAGAAAATCGGTGAGGGCGAGGGATTTGGCGCGCAGCGCGCAGAGGCCGCCGGCTTCGGCGATGAGTTCGAGCGAGCCCAGAAGAGGGGCGAGCGACAGGATATGCGGAGTGCCGATGTGCAACGCGGCGGCTCCGGCGGCGGGCTCGTGGTGTGGCGACATGGCGAAGCGGCGGTCGGCGCGGACGCCCCACCAGCCGGCGAGGCCGGGGGCTAGCGCGTGGTGACGGCGGTGGAGAAAAAGTCCGCCGACGGCACCGGGGCCGGCGTTGAGCCATTTGTAATTGCACCAAAAAGCGAAGTCGGGGCCAGATTCGCCGCCGAGGGAGTGCGGGACGGCACCGATGCTGTGCGAGAGATCCCAGCCGATGATGATGCCACGCTGACGGGCTTTGCGCGTGAGCGTGGTGACGTCGAGGAGTTGGCCACTCGTGAACACGACGGCGGGGAGCACGGCGAGTTGGATGTCGGGGGCGGCGAAGGCCTCGAGGATATCGTCGAGCCGGAGCACGCGCCCGTCGCGCGAGGGGATGAAGCGCAGGTGCTGGGCGGGATCCAGACCGCGGAGACGCAGGTGGGAGTGGAGCGCGTAGGAATCGGAGGCGAAGTTGAGGGCGTCGCCGAGAATCACGGAGCGGGGAGCGGGGCAAGGAGTGTTCGGTCCGTGGGAGTGGTCACACGGGCCACGGGCTGGAAAGCCTGTCCCACCGGGAGCATACAGCGTCGCGAGCAGTTGGTGGAGATTGGCGGTGGTCTGGCCGGTGAGACAAATCTCGTCGGGCGCGGCACCGAGTAGCGGGGCGATTTTTTCCGCGATGGTTTCGGCGAGCGTGAGCCACGGGGGCGCGGCGGCCGTCCAGCCCTCGATGCCGAGGGTGCGCCACTCGGCGATGACGCGGGCGAGGTGAGCTTCGGCTCGGCGCGAGAGGAGGCCGAGGGAGTTGCCGTCGAGATAGATTTTCCCGGGTGGGAGGAAAAATTCCGCGCGAAAGCGAGCGAGAGGATCGGCGGCGTCGAGCGCGGCGGGGTCGGCAAACATGGCGCCGAGGCTCGCGCAGAGGGCGCGGTGGGTGCAAAGGAGAAAATGCGGCGACGGCCCGACGGAAAAAAGTGTCACGGATTACGTGATACTTGGTTTTTGACAGGGTGGGCGGGAGTGATGCGGCGGGGAAGGGGGGTTTTGTCACGGTCAGGTCACGGACGGGTGAATATTTAGCGACGGAATGAACGGGCCGTTGACGGACGTTCGCGGCGGTCGCCACGTTCCAAATTCTATGAAATGTCACCGTAAGTTTACCGCCTTGTTGTTTCTAGTCATCTCAATGGTGCCGGGGCTGCTCGCGCAGTCTGTCCCCACGGGCTCGATTGCCGGTCGGGTGACCGACGGCAAATCGCGCCTCGCGCTCGCGGGAGCCCGCGTGACCGTCGCGGGTACGGTGCTCGAGACGTTTGCAGGGCAGAGCGGCGACTACGTGCTGGTGAACGTGCCGGCCGGCGCGCGCAGCGTGGTTGTGAGCTATGTCGGTTATCCCGAGGCGACGCAGTTGGTGACGGTGACCGCGGCGGGCACGGCATCGGCGGACGTAGCGGTCGGGGAATCCGCCGTGCGCATCGAGAAATTTGTGATTGAAGGCTCATCGGTCGGTGCGGCGCGGGCGATCAACCAGCAACGTGCGGCGGAGACGCTGACCAATCTGGTGGCAGCGGATGACATCGGTCGTTTCCCCGACCAAAATGCGGCCGAGTCGATTCAGCGCATTCCGGGCGTCGCGCTCTACCGCGACCAAGGCGAGGGGCGTTTCATCGTGGTGCGCGGCATCAAGCCCGACCTCAATACGGTGCAGTTGAACGGGGTCAGCGTGGCCACGCCCGACCGCGGCAACCGCACGCTGCCGCTCGATGTGATTCCGTCCGACGCGCTCGGCGCGATCGAAGTGGCGAAGGTCGCGACCCCTGACAAGGAGATGGACGGACTCGGTGGCCGCGTGGATCTAAAGACGCGCAGTGCCTTCGATCTAAAGGAGCGTCAGGTGCAGTTCTCCGCGCAGGGCCAATACAACGACCTGCGTGATCGCCTGAGCAGCAAGTTTAACGGCACGTATGCCGATACGTTCAACGACGGTCGCGTCGGCGTGATTTTTTCCCCGACGTGGCAGAACCGTCGCATGGGTTCGGATAATTACGAAGTCGGCGGGGCGTGGACGCTGCGGCCCGTGCCGGGAGCGGCTGGCCAGACGGCGTTCTTCAACAACGATATCAACTACCGGGCTTACAATCTGACCCGCACGCGCTACGGCGCCAACGGGGCGATCGAGTTCAAGCCGGACCGCGAGTCATCGTTCTTTGTGCGCGGATTGTATTCGAGTTTCACGGATGCGGAGATCCGGCAGATCACGACGATTCCGTTTTCCGAAGGCACGCTGACGGCGTTGACGCCGACGAGCGCCACGGTGACGGGGGTGCGCCGTGAGGCGAAACAGCTCCGCGTGCGGGCGAAGGAGCAGAAAATTTATACGGTGAGCGGCGGGGGCGAAGTGACGCGCGGCGCCTGGCAGTTTGACGGTCGGGCCGCTTACAGTGAAGGCACCGAGGACCGGCCGGAAAATGTCACGATCTTCCGCAAGTCGGCGCGCGGCACGGACTGGACCTACTCGTTTGCGAACGGCATCTACAATCCACTGGTGACGCAGACGGCGGGCACACCGATCCGCGATCCGGCGTCGTTCAATGAATTCAACCGGCTGCGCAGCGCGCCGGCGACGGGCTATGAGAAGGAATTTAATGTGGGCGGAAACGCGCGCAATCGTTTTACGCTGGCGGGGTCGCTGCCGGCCACCGTGAAGGTGGGCGCCCAGTTTCGCGCCAAGGAGAAGCAGCAGGAGGTCGAGCAGATCAACTATGCCGCGCCAGCGGGCTACACGTTTCAATCGCTCGCTGAGGAGCAGACGTCTGCGGATTATGCTTACCTGACGGGACCGCGCCTCAGTGCGGCGAAATTTACGACCGCGTTTATCGACAATAAAAGTGCCTACGTCGCCACGCGCGATGTCATCACGAGTCTCGGTTCGGACTGGACCGCGAACGAAGATGTGACGGCACTCTACGCGCTGGGCGGGGTGACCAAGGATCGGCTGAGTCTCATGGCCGGAGCGCGCTATGAGCACACGAAATTCGAGACGCAGGGCAATGTGATCAAGACGACCGGAGCGATCATCACGGCAACTCCCGGCACGCGGGGCAGGAATTCGGATAATTTCCTGCCGGGCGTTTACCTGACCTACACACTCGCACCGAAAACGGTCGCCCGGGCGGCGTGGAGCAACACGTATGCTCGTCCATCGTTCGCGGAAAATGCGCTGCGCCGCACGATCAACGACGACAGCCGGCTCGTGACCGAGAGCAATCCCGACCTGAAAACGCTGACATCGATGAACTGGGATGCGTCGATCGAGCACTACTTCGCCTCACTGGGTTCGGTGTCGGCGTCGGTGTTTCACAAGGACATCAAGAACTTCACTTATCAGCGCACGCTGCCGGGAGCGGACGCGTCGACGGGTTACGATCTGAGCACGTTTGCGAACGGCGACCGGGGCCAGATCACCGGACTGGAGCTGGCCTACCAGCAGCAGTTCACCGCTTTGCCCGCGCCGTTCAACGGCCTCGGGGTTTTCACCAACTACACCGTCGCGACCTCGTCGGCCAATTTCCCGACGCGGCCCGGCGAGAAGCTGCCGTTCATCGGGCAGTCGCGCCGGATTGGGAACGTTGCGCTTACCTACGAGAAGAACGGATTCTTTATTCGCGCGGCGGTGAATTTCCGCTCGCCGCGTCTACGCGAAGACGAGCCACTTGGTGGCAATGTCACCGAGGACCGTTACGTGGACTACTTCACGCAGCTCGACCTGACGACGAGCTACAAACTGAACCGCAACTGGGAGTTGATTGGCGAAGTGCTGAACGTCACCAACGAAGCCTTCCGGGTGCATTTCGCCGAGAGCGCGGGTCGCTTCGTGCAGTTTGAGGAATACGGCATCAGCGCGAATTTCGGCGTGCGTTGGAAACTCTGAGGAATTCTTGGTCGGATGCGATGGATCTGCGCTTTGATGGGTGGTTGCGTGCTCGCGGGGTGCGCGCAGCCGGTCGCATCCGATCCGGATGCGACCAATGAGGCCGTCAAGCCGCGGGTCGTCACGGTGGCGCTGCCGCACGACACCGATGATCCGGCGATCTGGATCAACCGCGCCGAACCAGCGAAGAGCCTCGTAGTCGGCACCGACAAAGACACGGCGGGTGCGCTCTACGCATTTGATCTTGCGGGCAAGATTGTGGCGCAGACGGCAACGCTGAAACGACCGAACAATGTCGATATTGTCGCGGGCTTGATGCTCGCGGGGAAACTCACCGATATCGCGGTGACGACCGAGCGTGAAATGCAGCGGCTGCGGGTGTTTCGATTGCCGGACCTCGCACCGCTGGACAAGGGAGACCTCGGGGTGTTCGACGGCGATGTGACGCGCGCGCCGATGGGGGTGGCGCTGTATCGGCGGCCGGGTGACGGGGTGGTTTTCGTGATCGTGGGCGGCAAGAGCGGGCCGGCGGACGGCTATCTGTGGCAGTATCGGCTCGAAGACGATGGCACGGGGAAAGTGAAAATGACGAAGGTCCGGGCGTTTGGCCGCTACAGTGGAAAGAAGGAGATCGAGGCGATCGCGGTCGATACCGAGCTGGGTTACGTTTACGCCAGCGACGAGCAGCATGGCGTGCACAAATACCGCGCCGATCCGGATGCGGCGGAAGCGGGGCAAGAACTCGCGCTGTTCGGCACGACGGGTTTTGTCAGCGACCTCGAAGGGATTTCGATCTATCCGCAGGCTGGCGGCGCGGGCTACGTCGTGGTTTCAAATCAACAGGCAGACACGTTTCGGATTTTCCCGCGGGCGGGCACGACCGGGAAACCGCACGACCATCCGCTGCTTAAAAGCGTGCGGCTCTCGACTCGGGAGAGCGACGGGAGCGATGTGACCAACGTGCCGTTGCCGGGATTTCCGGGCGGCATGTTTGTCGCGATGTCGACGGACCGCACGTTTCACTTTTACGCGTGGGACGATATCGCGGCGGCGGCGGGTTTGAAGTGAAGCGTTGGCCGGTTGCCTGTTGGCGGAGGGATGGGAATGGGAACGGGCGCAGCGTGGACGTGCGCCCATTGTGACGCGCGCGTGGACTTTGCGTGCTCGCCAAGTGCGGCGCGGGCGTCCTACGTTGCGCGCACGATGATCAAAGCTGTTTTCAAGACCTTCCTGCTGCTCGGAATCCTCTTCGTCATGCTCTACGTGGGTATGAACAATACGCACGAGATTGATTTTCGGTTTCCGATCGCGGGTTGGACGGACAAGAAGCCGGTGCACGGTTCGGCGGCGTTGATCTATTTCGGCGTGCTCGCGGTGGGCGTGCTGGCGGGCACGATTTTTCACAGCCTCGGCGGCGAGAAGGGCGGCGGGAAGAAGAGCGGTTCGAAAGATCGCTGAGGAGTGATCGGCTTGCTGGCGCTCGCCGCTACGGTGGGCGGAGGGCGGAGGGCGGAGTTCGGCTTGCTGGCGCTCGCCGCTACGCTGGGGTCTGAGCGCGGCGAAGGTTGTCGCAGACGATGGCGGCGGCGATGGCGGCGTTGAGCGATTCGGCACCGCCGAGACGCGGAATGGTCACGTGGCGGGTCACGCGCGCGGCGACGGCGGGCGACAGGCCGCGGCCTTCACTGCCGATCACGACGATGGCGTCGGGGAGGGCTGGGAGTGCGTGGACATCTTCGCCGGCGAGGTCGCAGCCAAGAATGGGGGCGGTGGTGGCGGCGAGCGCGGGGGCGAGGTCGGCGGTGTGCGTGCGCACGCGAGCGAAGGAGCCCATGCTGGCGTTGATGACTTTCTGATGAAACAGATCGGCGCAGTCCGGCGAGAGGACGACGCGGTCGAAGGCAAACCAGTCGGCCACGCGGAGGAGGGTGCCGACATTGCCGGGGTCTTGTACGCCGTCGAGGGCGAGCGTGAGGCCGCGGTCGAGGGTGCCGGGCGCGAGCGGTAGGCGGGAAATTTGGCTGACGGCGAGGACGGTTGAAGGCGTGGGGAAATGACTGATACGGGCCATTTCGTCGGGGGTGATTGCGACCCGACGCGGCGGGAGCGCCGCGTCCCCAACGAGCGGATGGAACCACGCGGGCGTCGCGTAGATTTCGGTGAAGGGGAACTTTGCGGCGAGGAGTTCGGTAACGACTTTTTCGCCCTCGACGATGAAAAGACCGAGGGCTTCGCGGGATTTTTTTTCGCGCAGGGAGCGGAGGCGCTGGAGTTCGGCCTTGGTCAACATGGCGGAATGCTCGACGCGCGCAGCCCGGGGACGCAAGCGCGACGGGCCCGATCGCCTACTGGCCGTTGGCGAGGATGCCTTCGCCCTTGCCGGTTCGATCCGGTGATAGGTGACACTCTGTCCGGGGTGATAGGTGACACTTTGATACAGGGTTTTTCTCGGCTATAGCGAGAGGTTTGAGGATTGGGCTGAAAGTATATTAAGGGAGGGGATCAGGGGAGGGAGCTTGCTCCCTCC
>CANIJN010000094.1 GCA_947467625.1 Opitutia bacterium
CTCCTGCTCTGCACCGCTGCCGTTGCTGCGTCCGCCGTCGAGCGGCTTCATATCTTCACGTGTGGAGCAGACGACGACCGCACCTGGGCCGCGCACAAAGTCGTCGCGGACGCCGCCTGCATTAGCTGCGGCAAACCGTGCCCCGTGCTCGACGAAAAACGTGCTGAGGAACGCGTCACCTTCGCGCGCAGCGCACTCCCTGCTCCCTGATTCTCCCCTCCCTTTCTACCATGAACAACCGATTCCGCGGCCTCGTCGCCGCTCCCTTCACGCCCTTCAACGCCGACCGCTCGATCAATCTCGACGTCATCCCGACCTACGCTCGTTTCCTGCGGGAAAACGGCGTGAGCGCCGCCTTCGTATGTGGCACGACCGGAGAGGGACTTTCCTTGACGCTGGAGGAGCGTCTGGCTGTCGCCGCCAAATGGGTGGAGTCCGCCGACAAGAGCCTGCCCGTGATCGTCCACGTCGGCCACACCTGTCTCGAAGATGCCCGTAAGCTCACTGCGCATGCGGCAAAAATTGGCGCAGCTGCGGTCTCGGCCTTGGCCCCGATGTTTTTCAAACCGCGCAACACCGATGAGCTTGTCGACTGGTGCGAAGCGGTCGCCTCAGCCGCTCCGTCCCTGCCGTTTTACTACTACAATATTCCGTCGATGACCGGTGTGACCTTGCCCGTCGCCGAGTTTCTCGCGAAGGCGGCCGACCGCATCCCGACGCTCGTCGGTGTGAAATACACCTATGAAGATTTCCCTGATTACGGTGCGTGTGTCACTGCGGCAGCCGGTCGTTGTGACATCCTCTTTGGCCGTGACGAACTCCTGCTGGAGGGCTGGAAGGCGGGTGCCCGGGGTGCAGTTGGTAGCACCTACAACTACGCGGCCCCGCTTTATCTCCGCGTGCTGGCAGCACACCAGAAAGGCGATGCAGCCACGGCGAGAAAGTTGCAGGACACCGCGATCAAGATGATCGCGATCTGCAACGGCGTCGGCGTCACGCACCTCGCTGCCTCGAAGGCGCTCATGGCAATGCTCGGCGTAAACTGCGGCCCGGTGCGTCTGCCGTTGACGCAGCCGAGCGCCGCCCAACTCGTCACCGTCCGTGCTCAGTTAACCGAAATCGGGTTCTTTGATTTCGCCTGCCGGCCGGTCGCGTGATGCGCTGGTCATTCCCTGGGCTAATTCAATGGGGACTGTAGAGCCGCCGCTCGTCGTCGGATGAACCACTGTGATATCGCTGCAGACGAGCGGGTGGGGGCCACGCACCGTGCGAGTGCTGGCTGAGGAGCCGGTCGCCAATCCGGGGAAAACGAAGGCGGCCCCTTGCGCAGCGCGAAGACTTTACTAGAACCGATCACGTATGCCGATCTACGAGTATTATTCTCAGGACAACCACACGATCTACCAGTTCTACGCGAAGACCCTCGCGCACGGTAAGTTGGTGCCGAAGTGCCCGGACAATCCGAAATTCAAGCTGCGCAAGCTCGTCTCGGCCTTTGCAGTGACGACGGGCGGGAAAAGCGACGAATCCGCGTTGCTCCAGGCGGGCGCGGCGGCGGGTGATCCTGCCGAGGACCCCCGGATGGAAGCGGCGATGGGCGCGATGGAAAAAGAGTTTTCCGGCGTCGACGAAAATGATCCCAAAGCGATGGCGCGGATGATGCGCAAGATGTCGGAAATGACCGGTGAGAAGATCGACGGCGAAATGGAAGAAGTCGTGCGGAAATTGGAAGAGGGTGCGGATCCGGATTCGCTGGAAGAGCAGTGGGGTGGCGGCGAGACGCCGGAAGGGGGCGATCCCTACGGTGACAACCTGGGCATGGCCGGTATGGGCGGCCCGGGACCGGTCGCAAAAGATCCGCAGGAACGGAAACACCGTTTCAAGGTGCGGCCGCCGCTGCGCCGTGATCCCAAGCTCTACGACTACGAATGAGCCGGGCGATTTCGGCGGGGAGCGGCAATTCTGTTTGAGCCGGCGCGCAAACTAGCGCGGATTAGAAGGCTATGTCGTCTTCGGAATTACTCGCTCGCGTCGCCGCCGCCAAGGGCGCGGTCCTCGCGCAAACTGCACTGCTCCATCGCGAATTCGGTCGAGCGGAAAGTAAATGGAAGAGCGATGGCACGCGGGTGACGGCGACGGACGTGGCCATTTCCGAAAATATTTTCCGCGAGCTCGCCACGCAGTTTCCGGCTGACCAGTTCTTCAGCGAAGAACTGGCGGCGACGGAGGCGCCGATCCCGGTGACGGCGCGTTTTTCCTGGGTGCTCGACCCGATCGACGGCACCAACAATTTCGCGTTGGGATTTCCTCACTGCGCGATTTCGCTGGCCCTCTGCGAACACGGGGAGCCCATTTACGGGGTCGTCTACGATTTGAGTCGTCGGGTAATCATTCACGGTGGGCCGGGATTCGGACTCCAGGACGGAGCACGCGCGGCGAGCGTGAAGTGTGCAGCGTTCTCCCGGGAAACGCTGATTGGTTTTCACAGCCCCAGCGACAAACAGCTGATACCCATGGCCAGCGGCGTGCTCTCGCACTTCAAGATTCGCGGTCTGGGCAGTGCGACGTTGCACCTCGCCTATGTGGCGGCAGGCATCCTCGACGGCTGCGTCGATTTTAACGTGAAGATCTGGGACCTCGCGGCGGCGATCCCGCTGGTGCGGGCGACGGGCGGCGAGGTGCATTTTCTCAATGGCGAGCAGTTACCAATGCGCGTCTTTGATTTGCAGATGAAGCCAATCATCTACGTGGCGGGAGGTCCCGCGATGTGCGCGCGGTTGCGCGAGCTGATGAGCGGGTAGGCTGCTGGCTAGGCCAAACTGACCGCACCGCTGAAAATGCGCCTACCGGGAGCGCGCGAGAACAGCGAGCATGGCCAACCCGGTTGCGGCGAAGGTGGGTGGCGGTGCCAACGGGCAGCCGCCACTGCTCACACCAAGTAGGTCTGCAGTGGTACCGGATCGAGCACCTTGGATTTGGGCGCTTTCTCGGCGAGTTGGGCCGCAAACCAGTCGCGGGCGGGTTGGTCGCCGTGTGTCAGAACGATGCTGCGCGCGCCGGTCTGGATGGCGAACTCCAGGAGTTCTTCGCGGTCGGCATGACCGCTTAATTCGAAGCGTTCGACGCGGGCTTTGATTTTCACCTTCACGTGCGCGGTTTCGAACACGAAGGTGTCGCCGGCCTTGGAGGCGAGTAGTTTGCCGCCGGGAGTATCTGGATCGCAGTAGCCGACAAAACCGATCGTGTTGTGCGCGTTGCCGAGCAGACCTGAGGCGAGCGTATAGCTCGGAGTGCGCTCGACGAGCATGCCGGAGCTGATGATATAGAGGGCGTTTTGCTTGGGGTCTTCGCCGGCCACGAGCTTCCGCGGGGTGGGCTTGATTTTCAGGTCCTTGATGATGCCGCGGTTGAAATTCACGTGCTTCGTCTTGCGGCTGATTTCGTCGAAATAATCGGCGAGATCCATACCCAGACCGGAGGCGAAAATCGGACAGTCGACAAGGCGACCGAATTTGCGGGCGTCATGGATGATCGCGAGCACCTCCTGCATGCGCCCGAGCGCAAAGACGGGAAGGAGAAAGGAGCCGCCCCGCTGGATGGTGTCGTTGATCGTCGAGACGAGGCGGGCGACTTCGTTGACGCGTTCCTTACCGATCGGGCGCTCGGTGGTGCCGCGCGTCGTCTCGGTGATGAGCGTGTCGAAGTGGCCGGAAGGAAATTTGGCACCGAGGAGGGTGCGCTGGTTCTCGAAGAGAACGTCGCCGGTGAAGAAAATCTGACGGTGCTTGTGGTGCAGCTCGACGGCGGCTGCGCCCGCCACGTGACCGGCGGGGTGAAAGATAATTTCGATTTCGTCCTTCGCGCCGCGAAAATGTTTGGCGTGGCCGTAAGGGAGGCCGTTGAGGCGTTTGCCGATGCGATCGATCTCATCGTGGGTGAAGAGCGGATAGTCGGGGATGTTGGCCTCGTCCTTCTGGCGCATCATGACATTGGCCGAATTATGCAACATGCGCTCGATGAGCATGCGGCTGGACGTCGTCATGATGACGGGCGTGTTGGGGTGCTCGCGCATCACCACGGGCAGGCTGCCGATATGATCGAGATGGCAGTGTGTGATGATGATCAGGTCGAGCGTGATGCCACGAATTTTGGAAAGATCAGGGGTCGCCGCGCGGCCGATGCTCTTGGGATTTAGGCCGCAATCGACCAAAATATTGAGATCGCCGATTTGGACGAACAGCGAGTTGGCACCAATGCCGCCGTCGCGGTTCAGGTCTGTGAGTTTCATGAACCGAACAGGCAAAACGATAACCCGACGGAGAACGAGGACGAATTTGCGCGAATGTTTTTTGGGTTCAGTTGCCTGGCGGTTTCATGTCGAAAGGGGGCAAGATAACATGAACCTTCTCGCCGAGTTCATTCACGCCGTGAAAACTCCCGTGGGCCTGGGCATCGGCGCCGATGACATGATAGCTGTTGTAGGAAAACTCTTCGCCCGGGGTAAGCCGCGGCGTTTCACCGATGATCTTGTCTCCCTCGGTGACGAGCCGGGTGCCGTCGGCGTGAGCGACGACCCATTTTCGACCTAGGAGGGTGACCGTGTGTTCGGACCGGTTCTGAATCGTAATAAAATAGATGAACGCATGGGGCTTGTCGACCGGCAGGCTCGCGCCGCCCCGGTGATAGTGGAGTTTGTTCAGGCGGGCGGTGAGACCCGGGAGTTCGCAAGAGGAGCTGGACACGCTATGAGCAGACCGGGAAACGCCGCGTGGGCAAGCGCGGTCTGCAGGGGTTATTTTTCGGCCTTGCCGCACGTCGTGCCGCCGCGCAGAAACGGGAACTCATGGTCAAACTCGCCCTGCTCTCTGTCAGCGACAAACGTGGTCTGGTGGAGTTCGCGACGGTGCTCGTGCGCACGCACGGCTACACCTTGCTCTCGACCGGAGGCACGGCGAAACTGCTCGCCGAGAGCGGTTTGCCGGTGACGGAGGTTAGCCAGCACACCGGGTTTCCCGAAATTATGGAAGGTCGGGTCAAGACACTGCACCCGAAGATTCACGGCGGCTTACTCTGCCGGCGCGACAAGGCCGACCACCTCGCGCAGGCCAAGGCCAACGCCATCGAGCTGATCGATCTCGTCGTTGTGAACCTCTATCCCTTCGAAGAAACGGTGGCGAAGCCGAACGTTCATTTCGAAGAGGCGATCGAAAATATCGACATCGGCGGTCCCTCGATGCTGCGCAGCGCGGCCAAGAATCACGAGAGCGTGAGCGTCGTGTGCGACCCGGCTGATTACGGCGCGGTGCTCGCGGCGATGGCCACGGGAGCCAGCCCGGATGGGTTGCTCGAACTCCGTCGCAAGCTCGCGCTCAAAGTGTTTCAGCGCACCGCGAGTTACGATGCGGCGATCGCGCGCTATCTGGAGTCGCAGGCGGTCGAGCCCGACCTTGAGGCCATGAGTGGATTTCCCCCGGCGTTGACGCTGTCGTGGAAAAAAGTGCAGTCCCTTCGCTATGGAGAGAATCCGCATCAAAAGGCGGCGCTCTACGGCACGTTCCACGACCATTTTTCGCAGCTCCAAGGCAAAGAACTGTCTTACAATAATATTTTGGACATCACGTCGGCCACTTACCTGATCGGTGAGTTTGAGCGACCGACGGTGGCCATCTTGAAGCATACGAACCCGTGCGGCGTCGCGAGCGCAGACACGCTCCTGTCGGCGTGGGAACAGGCCTACGCCACTGATCGGCAGGCACCGTTTGGAGGCATCATTATCGTCAATCAAACGCTCGACGGAGCGTTGGCGAAGGCCATCGCCGAGATCTTCACAGAGGTGATCATCGCGCCACGCTTTAGCGACGAGGCGATGGCAGTTTTTTCGAAGAAAAAGAACCTGAGGCTGATGATTGCCAAGGGTGGCATCGGGGCCGACGCGTTGCAGGAAGTGAGGTCGGTCGTCGGCGGTGTGCTTGTGCAAGATCGCGACCGCACCCTGGGCAACGTGAAGGAATTCAAAGTTGTGACGAAACGCGAACCGACCCCGGACGAATGGGCCGCGATGCTCTTTGGCTGGAAAGTCGGCAAGCACGTGAAGTCCAACTCGATCGTCTACTGCCGCGGCGAACATACCCTCGGGGTCGGTGCCGGACAAATGGCGCGGGTGGACAGTTCGCGCATTGCGGTGTGGAAAGCGGGCGAAGCAGGGCTCGATCTGCGCGGATCGGTCGTGGCGAGCGAGGCAATGTTTCCGTTTGCGGACGGACTGGTCGCGGCGGCTGCGGCTGGGGCCACGGCAGCGATTCAGCCCGGAGGTTCGGTGCGTGACGCGGAGGTCATCGCTGCGGCCGATGAACGCGGAATGGCCATGGTCTTCACGGGTTCGCGGCATTTTAAGCACTGATACCCGTGCGCACCCTGGTCTTGGACATTGCCAAACCTGCCGGTCTCGGCTCCTTCGTTCAGATCACGTTCACCCTGCCGGTTCTCTTTCGTGCTGCCGTTCGTATCCACCTGCCATGCAAGAGGACTGTCGTGCAAACCCTGACGACCCATGCTTGAGGCCATTCTGGATCAATTTCAAGGGACCCCGCTGTCCCTCTGGGGACCTTTTTTTGTGCTGCTGCTTTGCGGATTGGGCCTGCCGATCCCCGAGGATATCGTCCTCATTGCGGCCGGTGCCTTGGGCGTGTTGGATGAACGGGCTTGGGTCCACGTCAGTGCTATTATGTATGCGGGTGTGATGGGCGGCGATTCGATCACCTTTTTTGCGGGCCGATATTTCGGCACGCGTTTGCGGACCGCACCGTGGTTCCAGCGGTTTTTTCCCGCGGACAAACAGGCTAAGGTCGAGGTCCTGTTCGAACGTCATGGCTCGAAGGGATTATTCCTGGGGCGTTTCTTGCCGGGATTGCGCGCGCCGATCTTTTTTACGGCAGGGTCCATGCGGGTATCGTTTTGGAAATTTTTCTGCTTCGACGGGTTTGCTGCGCTGATCAGCGTGCCGGTATTCGTGTGGCTCGGTCATTGGCTCTGGGTGAAGTTTCAAGACGACATTGACCAGCTCAACCGGAGTCTGGCCGTGACGCACTCCTTCTCGCGGTGGATCGTGGTCGTGGCCGCAATCGGCTGCATCGGCTTATGGTTTTGGTCCCGACGCGGGAAGAAGAAGATTCCCTGAAGCACTGGGTGGACTGTACCGAGCGGTTGTCGCTCGCGGGGAACGACCCTTCCGCGGGGAAACCGATCGCGGATTTGCCGGCGTTGAGGCCGCAGGTGGTGCGCGCTGCACTGCGAACCGAGCAGTGAGCCGCGCGAAATTTTCGGAGCCGTGTTTTCCGATTGGCGTGGCAGCGAATTGGTTTACGTTGGGGGAATGTTCGACCCCGTTGAGAAACTAAAAGAATTTATCCGTCATCCCAGCGTCTCTGCCGACTCCACGTTTCGAGACGGAATGCAGGGGGCCCAAGTATTCGTCTCGAATCTGTTGGGCTCCCTCGGTTTTACCGTCGAGGTGGTAAAGACCGATTTGCACCCCATCATTTTTGCTCAGCGGGGCGGGGACCCGAGCTGGCCGCACGTGGTGATTTACGGACACTACGACGTGCAGCCCGCCGATCCGCTGAATTTGTGGAAGACGCCGCCCTTCGATCCGACCATCATCGGCAATCGGATCTATGGACGTGGAGCGGCCGACAACAAGGGTCCGCTGATGACGAACATTGCCGCGGTCGCGCAATTATTGGAGGCCAATCCGAAGTTTCCGCTGCGGATCACGTTTCTGATCGAAGGCGAAGAAGAGATGGGGAGTCCGAGTTTCCCGAAATTTCTGGAGAGCCACAAAGACCGGCTGCAAGCGGCGGATTTCGTTTACCTTTCTGATACCGCACTGCCCACGGCGGACCAAGTCGTGCTCACGTGTGGTCTGCGGGGGTTGGCGCTGTTCGATCTGCACGTAACGGGTGCGAAGGGGGACTTGCACTCGGGTCTCCACGGCGGCGTCTTGCGCAATCCGATTCAAGCGCTCGCGGAAATCATTTCGTCCCTGCATACGCCGGAAGGTCTCGTGAACGTGCCGGGATTCTATGCACAGGTGCTCGATGTGCATCCGTGGGAACGCGCCGAATTAAAAAAATTGGGTGCCGACGAGCAGAGCTACAAAGACTTTCTCGGGATCGACGCTTTCTATACTTTGCCGGGATTCTCGCCGTTCGAAGCGCTGCGATTTCAGCCGACGCTCGAGTTCAATGGGATTGGCGGAGGCTACCAAGGGGAGGGGACCAAGACGGTCATTCCGAGCAAGGCGTTTGCGAAAATCAGCTGCCGACTCGTGCCGAACCAGGAGCCCGAAAAAATCAAGCAGCTGGTGATGGCCGCGATCCGGGCGCGTACTCCTTCTGGGGTGAAAATCGAGTTCGTGGATCAACACAAAGGCGATCCGTACGTGGTGGTGCCGCCGGACCGTGCGAACACGCCGCTGGATCAGTCGCCGGTGCTCGCCCGGGCATTTCGCGCGGCGGACCAAGCCGTCACGGAAGTCTGGGGACGAGCTCCGCTGTATCTGCGCGAAGGCGGCAGCGTGCCGATCATCGCTCAGATTAAACAGGTCACCGGATTGGATTCGGTTATGTTCGGGCTCTTCCTGCCGGAGGATAATCTGCATGCGCCGAACGAGAGCTTTAACCTCGATGTCATGCGGAAGGGGATTGAAACATCGCGGCGTGTCCTCGCTGCGCTGGCTGAGTAGACTGACGATTTTTTCTCATGAAAAAGCCCCGGAAAATTCCGGGGCTTTTTCGTCTTTGGGAAAATGTCTGTGAGCGGGAAACTTATTTGGCCTTGATGATGACCAGTTCTACGCGGCGGTCTTTATCCATCGTCGAGGCATCGGCATTAGATTTGGCCTCGAGGCTGCCCTTGGAGTTCGCCTCGAGCTTATCGGCGAGAACTCCGAGCGAAAGTAGGTATTTTTTCGCGGCGTTCGCGCGGCGATCACCGAGCCCCAGATTGTATTCAGCAGTCCCCCGCCAGTCCGCGTGACCTTCCACGAGGAGACGCTGAGCGGGGTTCTTGTCGAGATACTCTTTGGCCGCCTTCAGCTTCTCGCGCTCGCTCTGCTTGATGGCTGACTGATCAAATTCAAAATAGACGGGCTGGAGCAATCCGCGGATAGTGCTCCCATCGTCGATCACGCCGTCGGCCAGACGCGACTGCAACGAGGTGTTGAGATCCGATACCGTTGAAAGATTGCTTGGAGGAGCGACGTTTTCGCCGCCACCCAGTGGCCCGAGCACCGTGGCTCCTGGATTCGGACGCTCGGGTTTCTTGCTGCAGCCAGCAGCAAGGAGCGCAGCGCTAGCGAGGACGAGGCAAAGTTTTTTCGAGACAAATTTCATGAGAAGCAGAGAGGTGTTTACGGATTAAAAAAAACGATTGGTCAATCGGCTCCGTTGCCGCAAGGTTTTTAGAAGTTTTCTTTCGGGTGGATGAGCCGAATTTCGAGCGCAAACCACGTTAAGCCTGAGAAAACGTGGAGGTTGAGCTTTCTCATGAGGGTCGTGCGGTGGCGGTAAACGGTCTTAGCTCTGCCGCCGAGTTCGGCCACGAGTTTTTAGTTGCTGTGGCTCTCAGCCACGAGCTGCTCATTGGCGTCCCGGCGAAGAATGGTCCCCTGCATTTCGCGATGAGCGGTGGAGTCTTCGATAGGACCGAGGCGGTTCATGAACTTATTGGGGAACGGGACGGTGGTGGGCCGGCCGGGATTCGAACCCGGAACCAATTGCTTAAAAGGCAACTGCTCTACCATTGAGCTACCAGCCCTCCTATCCGTGTGAAGGAGACAAATGGATTTTTGTCACGGGGGTTGGCAAGGAATTTCGCCCTGAATGAAGCGCGTGGTCATTGACCGGGCTCGCGGCCGCGCATATGCACTCCTGACTTTCATCTCAACGTGGGAACAATCCAGAAATATTCCAATCAGAGTGAGGTAGAACGTATGACCTCCAAAGCTCAAGAAGTTGCCCTCGATCGCGTACTAGTGGATCGGTTTAAGGGCGGTGATCAGTCCGCTTTCGACGAGATGGTTTCCCGTTACTGGGACCGCATTTATTCGATGGTTCACCAACTCCTGCGCAACCAGCAGGATGCGGAGGAGGTGACGCAGGATGCGTTCATTCGCGCGCATCGGGGCTTGGTCAATTTCCGCGGGGACTCCGCGTTTTCTACGTGGCTCTACCAGATCGCGACCAACCTCGCGCGGAACCGTTATTGGTATTGGTGGCGCCGGAAACGCGACAAGTCCGTCTCTTTTGATGCGCCTATGAGCTCCGAAAACGATATGACGTTGGCCGACATCATCCCTGCTGAGGTCGAGTCGCCGGACGACATCGCGGTCAATCAGGAGTTCGTGAACCGCATCGGCCAAGGGATGGAGAAAATCTCGGCAAAACACCGAGAGATCTTGGTCTTACGCAACGTCAAGAATCTGTCTTACGAGGAAATCGCGGCCATCTTGGTCATTTCTGTGGGCACCGTGAAGAGCCGCATTGCCCGTGCCCGGGAGAGCCTTCGCTCCAAGCTAGGCGAGGATTTCAATGCCTGACGAGCACACCCATTACCACCCTGACCAACCTGACCGCCATGAACGACTCCGAATTTATAGAATACCTCAATCGCTACCTTGATCACGAAATCACCGCTGCCGATGCGGCCCGGCTCGAGGCCGAGGTCCAGCGCAGCCCGGAGCGCCGCCGGATATATCGAGATTATTGTCGCATGCAGAAGGCCTGCATGGTGCTCGCGAAAGACTTCAACGACGAGGCGGCGAGTGCTGCGGCGCAGGAGCGCGGAACGCTCGAACTGGAGGGGGCGCGTCGCTTTTCGTGGGGCACGGGCGTTTGGGGGGCCGCGGGACTGTTCGCGGTGGCCGCGTGCGTCGCGCTCGTTTTCATCGCTAACCGCAAGCCCGGGGCGAGTCCGGTGGGCCGTCCGGTGGTATCATCTGTTGCCCCTGAGCTCGAAATGGGTGTCATCGTTGGCCGCAGCGAAAACATCGCAGCTCAGGCGAGTTTTGCCCGCTCCGTGACCGTTCCGGCTTCGCGGCGCAGCGAATTGCAGCCGGGCCTCGCCCTCGGTTCCCTCTCGCTCGGCCATAGCATCGCCGGAGGGGAATCGCCAGCGGAGGGTTCACTTCCTGCGCAATTCGATTGGATGAGCAGCCTCCAAATCGCGCCCATGCAGAGAATGGAGTTGGAAGGCTTCCGGTTTGAGGCGCGCCCCACCGAGGCGGCGAAGAACTCCGTCTACGGTGGCCACCCTCGTCCCGCCCAGCAAGGCGTGGTGGAGATGACGGCTTTTCAAATCACGAAATAGTCCGAGAAATAGTCCGCGGCGGACCTATTATCCTGCTCGCGGCTGTAGCGCGGACTTTCCGGGTAGCTCAGTTCAACGCTTTTTTGATAAGCGCTTCGGTCGTTGCTTTGGCTCCGAGGGCGAGCGCGGCGTGGCGAATGGCTTGGTCGGCATCGGAACCTTTGTAACCGAGGGCGATCAAGGCGGCGACGGCGTCGCGATGGGTGCTCTCCCCGGCGGGCGCCGGGGAGGCCTCGCCATTGAGATTTGTCGCGGAACCGTCCGACGTGCCGACCTTTGCACGGAGTTCGACGACCAAGCGTTCGGCCGTTTTTTTGCCGATGCCGGGGACTTTGGCCAAAGAAGCAATGTCCCCCGAGCGAATCGCGCCTTCCAACGAGGGGAGGGACAACCGGCCCATGATCCCGAGCGCGCCTTTGGGGCCGACACCCGTTACGTTTTCGATCATCAGTCGGAAGAAATCCCTCTCGGCGTGAGTCGTGAATCCGTAAAGGGTCTGCGCGTCTTCGCGATAAATTACGAGTGTATGGAGCTTCACGTTGGCGCCGGGCAACGAGAGCTTTTCGGCGGTGGTCACGGGGATGTTCACCTCGTAACCGAAGCCGTTTAATTCGATGATCGCGTGCGACAGCGTTGAGGAGGCGAGGGTGCCTTGGATCGAAGTGATCATCAATGAAGTATCGAGGCGGGCGGGAGGGGCGGGAAAGAGCGGCCGAGGGGAGGGACAAGCGTAGCGGGCGGCTCGCTCTACTTTATTTCAGGCCGAGCACATCCTGCATATCGTAGACCCCAGGCTTTTGGTGGACGACCCATTGGGCGGCGCGCAGGGCACCACGCGCAAAAATTCCGCGGTCGCTGGCTTTGTGCGTCAGCTCGATGCGTTCACCGAGAGCGGCAAACAGCACGGTATGATCACCGACCACGTCGCCACCCCGCAGTGCGTGAATCCCGACTTCTGTTGGCGTGCGCTCGCCGACAATGCCCTCGCGGCCGTGGCGCAGCGCTGACGCGGTCAGATTGCGCTCTTCCAAGATAATCTCGAGCAGTCGGGCGGCGGTGCCGCTCGGGGCGTCTTTTTTGAAACGGTGGTGCATTTCGACGACCTCGGCATCGTAGTCGGAGCCGAGCACATTGGCGGCGCGACGGGTGAGGGCGAAGAGCAGATTTACCCCGACGGAAAAATTACCGGCCCACACGCAGGGCACGTGGGCAGCGAGTGCCAGTAGTTGTTTTTTCTCCTCGGCCGCGTGGCCGGTGGTGCCGAGGACGACGGCCCTGTGATTGGCGACGGCGAGCTCGAGCACGGAGCGGGTTGCCTGATGTGAACTGAAATCGACCACGACGTCGCTGTGAGCGAGGCCGGCCGCGATATCGTCCCCGAGGTCAACCGCGCCGCCGATGGTGACGCCCATTTCCTTGGCGGCGTCCGCGAGGGCGTGGCCCATGCGACCGCGGGAGCCGTTGATCAAGATTGAGAGAGGCATAGCCGGTGAAATTATTTACCGAGGGCGGCGAGGGCCTTTTCGAGGAGCTGGGCGTTGGCTGCGCTCATGTCGCACAGCGGTTCGCGCACTTCGGCGGACGTAATGATGCCGGCCCGCAGTACGGCGACCTTGATCGGCACCGGGTTCGGTTCAATGAACAGAGTCTTGAAGATAGGGTAGAGCTTGCGGTGCAGCTTGGTCGCTTTTGCAAAATCATTGGCCAAGGCGAGCCGGACCAGTTGCGAGACCTCGCGGACGAAGAGATTCGATGCGACGCTGATGACGCCTTCGGCCCCGACGGACATGAAGGGCAGGGTGAGGGAATCGTCACCGCTGAGCACCGTAATATCGGAGCCGAGTGCTTGTTTCAATTGATCGACGCGGTCGACGCTACCGCCCGCTTCCTTGATCCAGCGCACGTGGGGGTATTTTGTCCGGAGGCGCTCGACGACGGGCACGCCGATTTCGATGCCGCAGCGGCCTGGGATTGAATAAAGAATGATTGGTCGGTCGGTCGCCTCGGCGACGGCGCTGAAGTGGCGGAACAGGCCCTCGGGGCTGGGTTTGTTGTAGTAAGGCGCGACGACGAGCATGGCGTCGGCACCGGCTTCATGGGAAAGTTTGGTGAGTTCGACCGCTTCGTGGGTCGAGTTGGAGCCGGTACCGGCGATCACGGGCACGCGACCGGCGGCAGTCGCGATTACGGCGCGAACGACGTCGAGGTGCTCCTCGTGGGAAAGCGTGGGCGATTCTCCAGTGGTGCCGACCGGAACTAACCCGTCGATCCCCCCTTTGATTTGGTAGGCGACGAGTTTCTTGAGGCTGGCATAGTCAACCTGGCCCTGGTGGAAGGGCGTTACGAGCGCGGTGATCGTGCCTGTGAGCGGACGGAGTTTCATGGGAGCGGGCAGTGTTGCCGTGCGGAACAGAGCACGGCGAAATACGGAATCCGCAACGCTTTTTTACCCATGTCCACTGTCACGCCGCATACCGAAATCATGAACGACCTCCTCAGGCTCGCGGTCGACAGCGGGGCGAGGGACGTGATGATTAAATCCAGCAAGCCCGGCTACGTTCGGCTTTCCAACAAGCTCAAGCGAGTTGATGGGATCCGATTACTTGCCTCGTGGCGGAGGCTTGGGTCGTGGAGCACGTGCCGAACGTATTCCGGTCAAAGTGGGAGGATTTAGGGGAGGTCGACTGTGCCCATGGGGTTGAGGGCATTGGGCGGTTCCGCGTCCACGCGTTTCACCAGCGCGCTCCTCTGTATTGTGCTGCGCCACATCAAGAGCATCGTGCCATCATTCTGATCGGTGAAATGCGCGACCGCGAAACGTTGGAGACTGCGATCAGCGCGGCGGAGACCGGTCGTCTGGTGTTGTCCACGAGGCACGTCTCGACTGTCGCCTAGTCGCTCACGCGGGTGTTCGCGTTTTTTCCGTCCGAGGAGCAGATCCCAGCCCGAGGAGCGATCGCGGGCTCGTTACGCGGGTTCGTTTGCCAGAAGCTGGTGCCGAAAATTGATGGCTACGGCCGACTGCCCGTAATCGAAATCCTGACTGTCGATGCGACGGTGAAGAAGCTCATCGTCGAAGGTCAGTTTGAGAAAATCCAGGGCCTGTTGGCGGGGAGCAGTGACTCCGCGAGTGGTTCGTTTAACAAAGACCCGTATCGGCTGTGGAAGGCGGGGGGCATCGGCAAGGCGCGGATGGGCGGCGGAAAACCCTGGGGCGGAAGCGCCCGCGCCGCCCTGCGAAGGCCGCATCGCCTCGGCGTTTGGCAAACCGGACGCTGCCGCAAAGTATTTCAAGCTGCTGAAACGCTTTTAGGGCTTGGATTCCGAGAGGGCGGGCGATTGTCTCGCGAGTTCCTATCATGGCATTGGCATTTTTATTTGCGGGACAGGGCTCCCAAAAGGTTGGCATGGGCAAATCGCTGTTTGCTCAGTCGGCTGCCGCGCGGGCGCTTTACGAGGAAGCCGGCCGTGTGCTTGGTTGGGACTTGGCCAAGGTGAGCTTTGAGGGCCCGGAGGTCGATCTGACCCAGACAAAGGTGTGTCAGCCGGCTCTTTTCGTCCACGGGCTAGCTCTCGTGGCCGCGCTCCGCGAGCAGGGGAAACTGCCGTCCGGCGAACCGCAATTCGCGCTCGGTCTGAGCCTCGGTGAAGTCACGGCTTACTGCGCGGCGGGGGTGTTCGATTTTGCGACGGGCGTGCGTATCGTGGCAGAGCGAGGTCGGCTCATGCAGCTGGCGTGCGAGCAAACGACGGG
Source organism: Opitutia bacterium (assembly GCA_947467625.1). GTDB lineage: Bacteria > Verrucomicrobiota > Verrucomicrobiia > Opitutales > Opitutaceae > GAS368. The sequence goes on from CANIJN010000094.1 coordinate 15,122, forward strand.
AGGAATGGCCGCGATTATCGGCGAGGATCGGATTAGAATCGCCGATCTATGCAAGGAATTCGACATCGAGGCCGCTAATTTCAACGCGCCCGGCCAGATCGTCGTTTCCGGGGAGAAGGCGAAGGTCGAGGCGGCGGTGATCGGAGCAAAAGCTCATGGCATGAAAAAGGTAATCCCGCTCGTCGTCGCCGGTGCCTACCATTCGCGCCTGATGGAGCCGGCGCGCGTGGCCTTCGCGGCGTATCTCGAATCGATCCCGTTCGCTGCGCCGCGCTTCACCGTGTTCACTAACACGACGGGCCAGACGGTTAGCGATCCTGCTGCGATCAAGGCCGCGCTCGTGAAACAAGTCGTTTCTTCGGTGCTCTGGGAAGATTGTATGCGCAATGCGGCCACGGCGGGCGTGACAGAGTTTTGGGAGTTCGGGCCGGGCGGAGTCCTCGCCGGACTCGCGCGCCGCACCGAAAAAACGTGGAGCGTGAAGAGCTTCGCTGAATTTACCGATCTGACCACCGCCGCCTGAACGATGTCTGCCAAAAACACCCGCAATTTCTGCATCATCGCCCACGTCGATCACGGAAAAACCACGCTCTCCGATCGTTTGCTCGAGCACACGAACACCGTGGCCATGCGCTCCATGACGGCGCAGCATCTCGACTCGATGGATCTCGAGCGAGAGCGCGGCATCACGATCAAGTCTCACCCGGTCACGATGACCTACCGCGCGAAGGACGGGCAGGACTACAAACTGAACCTGATGGACACGCCGGGCCACGTGGATTTTTCCTACGAGGTCTCGCGCTCACTCGCGGCGTGTGAAGGCGCGGTGCTGTTGATCGATGCGGCGCAGGGCGTCGAGGCGCAGACGGTCGCAAACGCCCACTTGGCTTTCGGCCAAAAGCTCAAAGTCATCCCGGTCATCAACAAGATCGACTTGCCCAGTGCGAATCTCGAGCTCTGCACGCGTCAGTTGGAGGATATTCTGACCATTCCCGCCGAGGAGGCGATCCTCGCGAGCGGCAAGTCAGGCATCGGCATCATCGACATTCTCGAAGCCGTCGTGGCCCGCGTGCCGGAACCCCGCTGGCAGGAATATCCGCAAACGCGCGCGTTGGTGTTCGACTCTCTTTACGACTCTTACCGTGGCTGCATTGCCTACGTGCGGGTCTTTTCGGGAGCGATCAAGGCCGGCGATATGATGATGCTCATGAGCACGGGCCAGAAGGCCGAGGTAAAGGAAGTGGGCGTATTTATGCCCAAGATGGAGAAGATCCCTTCGCTGGGTGCCGGCGATGTGGGCTACATCGTCTCGAGTATCAAGAACACCGCTGACGTAAAAACCGGCGACACCATCACGATCGCAAGCCGGCCGGCGACGGACATGCTGCCCGGCTACAAAGAGGTGCGCCCGCTGGTTTTTTGCGGTCTGTATCCGCTCGAGAGCGACGACTACGAGAAACTGAAGGCCGCGCTCGGGCGGCTGCGTCTGAACGATGCGGCCTTCGTTTACGCTTCGGAAAGCTCGCTGGCGCTCGGCTTTGGTTTCCGCTGCGGCTTCCTCGGTCTCCTCCACATGGAGATCATCCAAGAGCGCATCCGTCGCGAGCACGACGTGGAGATCATTTCGACGTATCCGAGTGTTATTTACCATGTGATCAAGCACGGCGGCGACCTGATCGAAGTCGATAATCCGGTTAACATGCCGGACCCCGGCACCATCATCGAGATCAAGGAACCCACGATTCGAGCGCAGATCATTTTGCCCAACGATTCGATGGGCGATATCCTCGCGTTGATCATGGAAAAGCGCGGTATCTGCGACCACACCGACACGTTGGACATGAACCGCGTGATGCTGAAGTGCTCGCTGCCGCTGAACGAAATTCTCGTCGATTTCAACGACCGCTTAAAGAGCATCACTCACGGCTATGGCTCGATGGATTATGAACTCGGCGACTACATGGTGGCCGACCTGGTGAAGATGGACATCATGATCAACGGAGACCCGGTCGATGCCTTTTCCTGTATCGTGCATCGCGACAAGGCCGATAGCCGCGGGCGCCAACTGTGCGAGAAGCTCGCTGAAATCATCCCGCCGCAGATGTTCAAGGTCGCGATTCAGGCAGCCATTGGCGGTAAAGTCATCGCCCGCGATAATGTGAAGGAAATGCGGAAAGACGTCACTTCGAAGTGCTACGGCGGCGACATCAGCCGTAAGCGCAAGCTCCTCGACAAACAGAAAGAGGGCAAAAAGAAGATGAAACAAATCGGCAAGGTATCCATCCCACCGGATGCCTTCATCAAAGTGCTCCAAAATAATTAAGCAATTCGAAGCCATGTTCGGCCTATTTCAGTCTCAGGAAAAGAAAATGCGGGAGAACGCGACGAATTGGCTCGAGGTCGCTGATCGCGTTTACCACTTCCGTCGCGATATCCTCGCCGCTCCCTTAGTGGGCGAATTGCAGGCCCACATCGCGACGCTCCGGGCGCTGCTCAAGGACAAGGTCGGGGCGGAAAAGCTGAGACTTGAAATTGAAGCACTCGAGGAAGTGCTGCGCCGCACCGGTGGGGCTATCTATCCCAAGAGCGCGCTCGTCGAAAACGTCGAATTCTTCCTCGTGGCGGCGATTGTCATTCTCGGGATCCGCACGTATTTTGTGCAGCCCTTCAAGATCCCGACGAACTCGATGTGGCCGACCTACAACGGCATGACGCCCGAGGTGTTTATGAAGCCGGCTGACGAACCCTCGTCGGCGGCGGTGGCGGCGCGGGCCGTCTTCTTTGGCGCCTGGCCTCATCGTCTGGATGCCCCGATGGAGGGCGAAGTGTTGGTGCCGGTATTTGGCGGGCAGAGCCGCGGGGCCGTCCGCGCGCGCATCGTCTCGGGACGATCCTGGCTGGTGATTCCAACCGACTTGCGCGAGTACACGCTCTTCGTCGGCGACAAACCGGTGAAAGTGCGGTTGCCGCTGGATTTTGACATGGACTGGGTTGTTTCCGAAGCGCTGGTTTCGCCGGGCAACAAATTCACGACCCAGAGCTTCAACGCTGAGGTTGAAAAAAAGCTGCGCGCGGGCCAATTCGAGGTGCGGAATGTCGATGGAGAAAACGTCCGGTGTATCCGCACCGGCCGCTTCGTGCGCGCTGGAGAGCGCTTTTTGTCGTTCGATGAATTGACTGGCGACCAGTTATTCGTCGATCGGATGAGCTACCATTTCGTGCGGCCGGATGCCGGACAGGGTTTTGTTTTTCGCACCGGTAACATCAAGGGCATCGCGGATACGTATGGAGACCAATATTACATCAAGCGCCTCGTGGGAACGCCCGGTGACGAACTTGAAATCGTGAGCGGTAAGACCACGGCTGCTGCACCTGCGGTGGTAAAATCGGGTGGCACGGGCGTCTTGCTTCGCAATGGGCGACCGATCGAGGGTGCAGGGGCTTTTCGCGGGAACAATGAGCAGAGCGGGAAATACGGTGGTTACCAACCGCTCGGCCTGCTGGCGCTGGGCGAAAAAGCCAAGGTCCCTCCGGGGCAGTTTCTCGCGCTAGGTGATAATTCCGGCAATAGCGCGGATGGCCGTTACTGGGGGTACGTGCCGGGCAAGGATGTCGTCGGCCGGCCGCTGTTTATCTACTTTCCGTTCACCAGTCACTGGGGCCCGGCCCGCTGAGGTGGGGCTGAGGGCGGACTTCAGCTCGCTGTTTCGGCCTGAAGTGCTCGCACGAAGGCAAACGGACTGAGGCAGACTGACGTTCGCCCTACTTCCGAGCCGGCGTTTGGTTGGCGAAGACTGCGGACATGAAACGCCCCACGCGTTTCGCATCGACCTTTCCCGACCAATGGCCGCCGGTTTTGAATTCTGATCCCACGATAAATCCGTCGGCTTCTCCGAGGAACGTGCCGACATTTTCCGCAGTCACACCGGAGCCGAGATAGACCGGGAGCCGGGTGGCCTGTCTCACTGCGTGGACGTCGGCGGGCTGCGGGGCGTCCCCCGTGACAGCGCCAGTCACGATCACGGCATCACCGCGCATGAACTCGACGGCGTGCGCGGTCTCCCCGATGGAGACGTCGGCGGTGATCGCGTGCGAGCTGTGCTTCTTTTTTACGTCCGCCCACACTTGCACGTGGTCGGCGCCGATGGCGCGACGGTAGCGGAGCAGCTCGGCGGCTGACGACTGGATGATACCTTCGTCGGCGACGTGCGCGAAGGCGAACCCCTCGGCCCGTATAAACTCGAGGCCGGCGGCATGGGCGACGGCGATGGCCTCGGTATTGGCGGCGGCGAGGATTTGCAGGCCGCAGGGCAAGCCGGCTGCGTCCTGGACGGCACGGGCGATGATGGCGATGGCCGCGACGATTTCGGGTCCGACGTGCCCTCTGAGGTAAGGCGTGTCGTGCATGTTTTCCAGCATGAGGCCGTGCACGCCAGCCTCGCGGTAGATTGTGGCCTCTCGTAACGCCTGCGTCTCGATCTCGCGCAGCGAGCGGCGGCACGCGGGCGTGCCGGGCAGAGCGCCCAGATGGATCATGGCGACGACTGGCTTGGCGGTAGCGAAGAGCTTCATCGATCAGCGTAGCCCCGGGGGTGGGCTGAGTGCCATTTCCAGGCCGTGGCGACAATCGATTCGATGTCACCGAACTTTACGTTCCAATTGAGTTCACGCCGGGCTTTCGCGGAGTCGGCGTAGAGGGCAGGGGGATCGCCGGGGCGACGGGGTTGGTCGATGACCTTGACGGGCCGGCCGACGATTTTCTCGACGGCGCGGATGACTTCACGGTTGGAGGTTGGTTTACCGGTGCCGAGATTGTAGAAGAGTTGCGTGCCGGGGGCTGACAATGTGTCGAAAGCTGCGATGTGGGCGCGGCTCAAGTCGTCTACATGCACGTAGTCGCGAAGGCACGTACCATCGGGGGTTGGGTAGTCGGTGCCGTAGAGTTCCAGATGCGGGCGCTTGCCCGTCGCGACGTCGATGGCCACGGGGATGAGGTGCGTCTCAGGGTGATGATCCTCGCCGATCGAGCCGTCTTCGGATGCGCCGGCGGCATTAAAATAGCGGAAGACCGCAAAACTGAGGCCGGTCGCCGGGGCGAGGGCTTTGAGGGCAATTTCGATGTCGAGCTTGGTTTGGCCGTAGGGGTTAATGGGAACTTGCGGAAGGTTCTCGTGGATGGGCAGCGTCGCCGGCACGCCAAAGGTCGCGCACGTCGAGGAGAAGATAAATTTCTTAACGCCCACAGCGAGCATCGCGTTGAGCAGGTGCAGGGTGGCCGCGCTATTGTTGAGGTAGTATTTGATGGGGTCGGTGACGGATTCGCCGACGTAACAGAAGGCCGCGAAGTGCATGACCGCTTCGATTTTCTCGGCAACGAGGAGGTGTTTGACGGCGACTTCGTCACCTAAGTTTGCGTCGTACACGGTCACATTGGGCGCGAGGGCTGCGCGGTGACCGTAGACGAAATTGTCGAGCACCACGGGGCGGTGACCGGCCGCTGCGAGTTGGCGAA
>CANIJN010000095.1 GCA_947467625.1 Opitutia bacterium
ACTAGCGACGGATTCCTAGCGAACGCTAGGGGTGGCGTGTCCACGGACTTATAGGTAGGCGATGCGGCTGGTGCCGCTCATCTTCTGGTCATGTAAGCACCTCAGGTCACAGCTGAAATGGTCCCAGCGAATAGCTGGACGTTGGTGTCTTGACCCATGCTTTTCTTTCGTTTTTCGTGATCCGTTTCAGTTCGTTGACGCTTTCACTTCGATTGAGTCCTTGGATACGGCGATCGGTTGACGCTTTTCGATTTCGTTTCGGTCAGTCGGTTCAGTCCTTGAAGCTTGGTCGCTTTGTCTTCGTTCACTGGGATGAGTGGGTTGAAGCTCTGAGTCGTGATTTGGTCTGGTCGATTTCGCGTTCGTGGGGTTCGCGTGGCTTGGGTGGAGGTGGGGCATGTTGACCATTCAGAAGTGTAAGGTTTTTAGTCACGCTCTGGGTGAATACCTTCGGCAGGCGGACTACTATTCGCAGGGCATGAAAGTCGAAGGCCGGTGCTTCGGGCGGCTCTGTGACACGGTTGGTTTGGTCGAAGGAGCGACCATCTCTGACGAGGCGTTTGACCGGGTCGCCAGCAATCATCATGCTGCCACGGGTGAACAACTCACGGAGCGGATGGCGGCCGGCCGTCGCGCCGGCTATGACGCCACGTTCAACGCCCCCAAGTCAGTCTCGATTCAGGCGTTCATCGGCGGCGACGCCCGGCTCGTTGCGGCCCACGAGGCTGCCGTGACGGAGGCGTTGCGCGAACTGGAGACCTTCGCCGCCCATCAGCAGGGCCGCCGGATCAACAAACACTACGTGACCAGCGGCCAAATTGCCGCGGCGATCTTCCGCCACGGCGAGAGCCGTGCCCTCGACCCGCATCTCCATTCGCATGCCTTCGTGTTCAATGTCGTTCAAAGTGGTTCAAACTCACGGCTGCTCGCCCTCGAGTCTTCGAACATCTTTGAACGGTCCCGGTATCTCACGGAGGTCTACCGCAACGCCCTCGCCCGCGAAGTTCAAAAACTCGGCTACGCCATCGAGCGCCGCAAGGACGGGTTCGAATTGGCTGAAATATCCTCGAATTTGCTCGAACGCTTCTCGAAGCGAGCGGCGGAACGCGACCGCGCCATCGCCGTGCGTGAAGCCGAACTCGGTCGCGAACTTACGCATGACGAAATTGCCGTCCTGGTCCGCGAAACCCGGGCCAAGAAACAATACGAGTTGAACCCCGACGAAGTGCGCCAACGCCAATTGGCGCAGGTGAACGACAGCGAACTCAGCCATCTCCGCACGTTGCGAGCCTCCGACCAGCGCACCGCGCTGGACCCCGTGCCGCTCTCCACCGCGATCGAGCGGGCCGTCGAACACGTGTTCGAGCGGAAAACGGTCGTCCCGATCCATGAATTCACCGCCGAAATCATCCGGCAATCCTACGGCCAGCACCCGCTCAGCGCCATCCAGGAGGCCGTCGTCGGGGGCAAGCATTCCGGCCTGCTTCACGCCGACGGTAAGGTGACGACCCGCGCCGCGCTCGATCTGGAACGTGCGCTCGTTGCGCAGCTCAACAGTGCTGCCGGCACCATGACCGAACTGGGCTATCTCATGAGCGCCGCAGGTGAGAAATTGTCCAAGGAGCAGCGGGCGGCGGTCTCTCTGATCCTCAATTCCGGGGACCGCGCGGTGGTGCTGCGCGGTCGGGCCGGCACGGGTAAGACCCATACGCTCGCGAGTGCCATCGAGGGGATGGCGTCCGTCAGCCGCGAGGTCGCCTGCTTCGCCCCGAGCACCCAAGCGGTGGAGATCCTACGGCGTGACGGAGACGAGCAAGTGCAGGCGGGCCGCAGCGCGGCGGCGACCGCTTTGCGCGATACGCAGACGATTCAGCGGTTGTTGGCCGATCCGGTCATGCAGGCATCCATTCGGAACAAAGCGGTCGTCATCGACGAATACGGCCTCCTTTCAATCCGTCAGCTCAAGGCCGTGGTCGATCTGGCGGAGCAGCATAACGCCCGGCTCGTGCTCGTGGGCGACTCGGGCCAGCACAAGAGCGTCGAGTCCGGCGATGCGGCGCGGATCGTCGAACGCGAATCGCGCGCCACCGTAGCCAAATTGCGCGAAGTCCATCGCCAATCCGCCAATCCCGCCTACCGCGCCGCCGCGGAGGCCCTCGCCGCCGGCAAGATCGCCGAAGGATTGGGCAAGTTGGACGCGATGGGGGCTATCGTTGAGGTGGATAACCCGACCGCGCGCCGGGTCCGGATGGTCAACGAATGGTTCGAGGCCACGCAGGAAAGGAAATCCGTCCCGACGAAAAACGGCGCAGAAGAACGGGCTAAAACGGCATTGATGGTTGCACCAACATGGACCGAAATCGACGCGCTCAACCTGCACGCCCGGGAAGCACTCCGTGCCGCCGGCAAACTCGCCCGCGAAGAACAGACCGTCCCGTCGCTGCGCGCAAAAGATTGGACGAAGGCACAGCAGAAAGACGCGCACAACTACCAGCCCGGTGACGTGCTCGTGACCCACAAGGCCACGAAACATTTTGCGAAGGGCGACGAGTTGCGCGTGGTGCGGAGGGAAAAACGCCGACTGATCGTCGCGCGTGGCACCGAGGAAATTTCCGTCTCGCCGCGCCAGTCCGGCATGGCGTGGACCGTGTGCGAGGAGCGCCCGTTGGCCATCGCGCCCGGAGAACGCCTTCGCCTCCGCGCGGTCGGCCGAATCGCTGCCGCGGACGGAAAATCGCGACGGCTCGCGAACGGCACTACCGTCACCGTCGGTTCAGTCGATGCGGACGGCCGTTTGGTGCTCGCCGATGGGTCAACCTTGCACACCCGGCAGGTAGTGCATGGCTACGCGATGACGTCACACGCCGCGCAAGGGCTCACGGTGGACAAGGTTTTCGTGGCCGGGGCAATTTCGCAGGAGGGGTTGTATGTGTCCGCGACCCGTGGACGCGAGGGCATCCGGGTGTTTGTGCCCGACCGGGATGGGTTCCTCCGTGCGGGTGGGTTGAGGAGCGAGGCCCGAGTGTCGGCGTTGGAGTTTATGCGCCAGCATGCGCTCGGGACCGATCTCTCGTCGGTCATGTCTCGCGGTTGGCGTCATCTCCTGCGGGCGCGAACCTATTTTCTAGCCCAGCATCCTGCGCCCGAAGCCCACGATGGCACGCGGCAATTCGAGCGGACGGCAGAACAGGCTTTTACCCGCCCGGTGCGGAACCCGCGCCCGCAGGGCGATGGCTACAATTCACGTTCCAGCACCCAGCGACATCAAGAGGCACCAAGAATCCGGATGAGAATGTAATCTACCATGCTAAAAGGATCGAAATCAGACGACCTATTGTCGTCGACGCACTGTTTGGAAACGCGCGGCATGCCAGCGGTGTTTTTGCGGCTGCAGTCTGCCCGGGAGCAAGTGGCGCTGCCGTATTCGTCGCTGATCAAGCTCGAGCTGAAAAACGACGCGACTGCGGTGGAATTGTCCTTCGTGACCCATCGCGTGATGATTACCGGAAAAAATCTAACCGCGATTTACCGTGCCGTGGCCGAGGCAGAGGCGAGGCTGATTGCGGTGCTGTCCTTAGATTTTCCCGAAGAGGCACGAGGGTCATCGTCCAACTTGCTTGTGAGCGAAATTCGAATCGAACCGTTGGAACCCGAAGACCGCCGCAAGCGGTAATGTGTTATGTCATACAAATCAATCGTCGGTGGAAATTACCGGCGACACCCCGAGAGTGAGAATCCTGATCTGTGTGATCTCCTGCGGGTTCACCCGCTATCGGCGCACTGAGAGATGTTGCATCACCGGTATCCGGGGTTGATGCGCTCGCAAATAAAGGCCTCAGAAGAGCAGGCAATGGTTCATGGAACTTGATACCGATTCAACAGCCCTCGAAGACACTGTCCTTGTGAACAGCGGGTGGCCGACGAAACTGGCGTGATGGTAGCCGTTGCGCCCGTCACGACCCGATCTGACCCGGGTATTCGTGGGCCAGATGAAGAGGTTTATGGCGTTTTCTCGACTACCTTTTAAAAGGTAGTCGACTACCGCGCCAACTACGTAGCGGTGCTGCGTAATAGTAACAAACGAGCACTTTACATTTTCGTAGTCCCTCGCTGGATATTGCTCGTCCGCTTCAGCGCTTTCCTGCTCCGCCTGCTCAATATTGCCCACGGCTTTGATTGATTTGCCGATCGCATCACAATCAATGCCCAGTGATACGCCACAGGACCGTGTGCTTTGCCATGGTGCAATTTCGGCGGGCGCCCTCATCGACCCTTTTCCGCCACATTGCCTTTCTTCTCTATGCGCACAAAAACAGCAGCTCTGTCGGTGCTTTTCGCCGTAGCGGCCTACGGCCAGAAAACCCCGGACCCTAAGACACCCGATCAGCGTTTCGCGGAATTGACCGCGCTGGCAGCCCCGGCGCCGGTGGCAAAAACCAACAACGGCGACAGCAAGACGCGCGACCAAATGACGGCGGAAATCGCCGCGCAGGCGGCCGCAGCGAAACAAACGGCCCAACTGGCCAAGGATTTCTATACAGAAAACCCCAATCACCCCAAAGCCGTGGAGGCGCAAAAAATCGAAGCACTCAGTTCAGTGCGAAGCGTCCAAGCAGGTGATTCGGTGCGCGAACAAGCCGCTCTCGCCCTCGCGAAAACCTATCGCGAACGCAAAGACGTCCCCGCCAAGGATCGCTTCGAGGTGGCGCTCGCCGCAGAGAGGTTGGCTTTGAGTTCGAAGATCAAAGCGAAGACGGCCGCCGACCAACCGATCGAGTGGCAGCTCGTTGGCGAGCGGCTCAAAGTTGAATTTGGCGATCTGGCGGAGTTGCATGACTACTCCATGGAGGTTGCGCGTCGAGCCGATCTCGCCACTGCGGCCGGCATTGCTAACGCCGTAAGTCAGTCCACCAAGGCCGGGCCGGCGGCCAAAGCCCGAGCGCAGGTGGTGCTCGCGCGGGCCGCGCTCGTTGGACGTCCGCTGGCCCTGCAATTGGCCAAAGTGACCGGAGGGGAATTCGATCTCTTGCAGCAAACGGGGAAGGTCACGGTCGTGCTGGTATGGTCGCCCCTTGATCCGCTGGGCTTGGAGTCAGTGAAACGCTTCGAAAAGATCCTGCCGCAGAATTCTCAAATGGTCTACTTGGCCTACGGAGGTTCGGCACAAGTGACAGCCAAGCTCGCATCCACCGCGCCAGTGGCAGGTCTGCATTGCTTCGCCGCGGCTGGGACCGCGTCTAGGGCGGTGAGCGATGGTTTGCAACTGAGGTATGCGGAATTGCCAGCGCTATACGTGCTCAACCGCTCCGGCACGCTTTCTGGAGTCGGGCGAATCGAAGATGCCGCAAATCTGTTGGCCAATGCGTCCCGTTGAGCCAACCCCCGCTTTGGCACCGACGAACCCTTGTCTTGACCGAGCAGCTTTCGTCTCGAAGCCGCAGGGGCGTGAAGCCTCGCCCGTCCTATGAAAATTCTTTTTCCCGCCGTTTTTACACCGTCCCCGGTGGCCCCGCCGGGTACTCGCCTCGCCCGTTACTTATTGGGTGCGGCACTGGCCCTCGGCTTCGCTTCCGTGTCTCACGCGAGCGCGACCATCACTCTGACGCCCACCTATGGAGTGATCAGCAGTGCGGCGAACCCGCCGAGTTTCAGCATCGCGGTGGCCGGCAACGTCCAATATGACGCCAATGGAATCCCGGAATGGGATCGAATAGACGACGTGAGCGTGACGTTCAACTACAACACTCAGGTCACACATTACACGGTTTGGGGTGCGAGCAATTTTGCGACGACTTTTGTAGATCCTCGCGGCAGTTTAGGGCCCGCAATATATAACCACACCGTTGGGGCGACGGGATCTCATGCAGTCCCTTATGACAACGGCTGGGTGGGAGGATACTGGGAGGATGAACACGACAATCCCGACGACCCCTCGGAAGTCACCGGCACCCGATATGTCGGTGGCACCCATGATGCAGGCTTCACGTGGGTAGGCGGGGTCAATTTTGGAAGCGTGAACCTTGCCCTCACGCTCGTAACTCCGATCGCGCAGTCGATCACGTTTGCCAATCCTGGGATACGAAACCTCAACTCCGCGTTTTTACTCGGGGCCACGACGACGTCAGGCCTGCCGGTTAGTTACACGCTCCTCGCCGGCAGCGGGACCTTGAGCGGACCAAACTTCACGCCCACTGCCGCCGGGGTCACGACCATCCGCGCAAACGCTGCGGGTGGCGTCGTGGGGACGACTCTTTTCGCTGCGGCCAACCCGGTCGATCAGACTTTCATAACCGCTGCGGCTAGCCAGACAATTTCGAGTTTCCCGACGGTTCCTGCCAAAACATTTCTCGATGCGCCGTTCCCAGTGACAGCCACGGCATCATCAGGCCTTCCCATCACCTTTGCGATTGAGTCCGGGCCCGCGACAGTCACAGGGAGCAACGTTACAATCACCGGAGCCGGCACTGTTACCCTTAAGGCGACCCAGCCCGGCAACGCCAATTACGGCCCCGTCAGCGCCAGCCAGACCTTCACGGTCGCCAAGGCCGCGCAGACGATTTCATTCCCGTCGATCTCAACTCGCACGCAGGGCACGCCTTACTATCTGGGCGCAACGTCCAGCGCGGGACTGCCGGTCACCTATACGGTGCTCTCTGGCTCTGCCACTGTCTCGGCGACGCACGTCACGGCCACCGCCCCGGGCACCGTCGTGATCCAAGCCGTGCAGCCGGGCAATCTGAACTACCTGCCCGCTGCCAGCCAGACCCAGACCTTTTCAGCCGTGAGTGCCATCTCCGTTACTCAGGTCGCCACGGGCCCGGCGACGCCACCCACTTTTGCGATCACTTTTTCCCCGGATACTTATACGGTCTGGGCGCATTTGTATGTCTACGATGAGACCCAAGGATTGGACGTTGGAAACTATTTCCTGACCTCGCTCACGACTTGGGGCGGTTATACCGGAAATTTCTTCGCCTTCACGTCCAATACAGCCACCTGGACCGATCCGCGCGGCCTTACTTTTAATGGGGCTCGATCCTATCGTTTCAATATCGTCACCCAGAAGAATGGACAGTATGGTTTCTATGGTCCGGTCACCGCCACCGGCACAATCACCGGTGGGCCGCCAGGATCGATTTCCTTGGTGCCCGACACGGCCAACGCCACCGGCGGAGCCGCAAAGTTCGCGGTCACGATCAACAATGCTGGCTTTGGCTCCGGCGTCACGCTTCTGACTGTCACTGACATCACGAACCCCGCTGCCGCCGTTCAGAGTGGATTTGTGCAGACGGGTGCCATTACCGATTCCTATACGCTCAACTGGACCGACTCCCGAGCCCCTATTCCCACCGGCCTCCGCTTGTTCGAATTCACCGCCTCCGGGATGCTCGGCGCAATTCCCTACAGCTTTAGCTCCCAGGCGACGTATAATGTGCCCCTTCTCCTGCTCCAAGCGATTGCTCCGCCTAGCCTCACGGTTCCGGTCCAACCGAAATTCCACGTGTCCATCAGCAATGCCCCGCAGGGTCTGACCTATGTAAAGGTCGAGACGGCCGGCATGACTTGGTTTTTGACCAATGGCTCGGGCACGACCTCCACCCCAACATCGGTCTATCCCGCGACGACTTTTTCCCAGCCGTTTGCCGATCCACGGGGCGTCCTCGGCTACGGCAGTTCCACTTATACGGTCACCGCCTATACCCGCGGATACCTCAACACGCTCACGTGGATCGAGGGCCATTGGGAGGACGAACACGACGACCCGAACGACCCCGATGCCGTCACCGGCACTCACTGGGTCGATGGCTCCTATGTCTATGTCTCGACTACGTCCGATTGGATAATGCTCGCACAGGAAACCATCACGTCTGCGGTTACCGCACCACTCGACACGACCCCGCCCACTGTACCCACGTCGCTCCTGGCGAGCGCGCTCACTCCCTCCTCTTTCAGTCTGTCGTGGGCGGCCGCCACCGACAACGTCGGAGTGACCGCCTACGAAATTCGCCGCGATGGCTTGCCAGTTGGAACAACGACTACGCTCGCCGCAAATTCCACCGGCCTGCTTTCCGGTGCGACCTATGTGATGGAGGTGCGGGCGCGGGATGCAGCCGGCAACTGGTCGCCGCGGGCCTCGCTCAATGTTACGACGCTCCCCTCAACCGTTAGTATAGGACTAACCGCGCTTTCGGTCGGCCCCTGCGGGACGACTCTCACGTGGAACTCCACCACCGACAGCGCAGCGTTTGCCGGCTATCGAGTGTATCGAAAACAGGGTTCCGCGCCCGAGATCTTCTGCGGCTCCACGCCCGATTTGGCTTTCACCGATCGCGGACTAACGGCCAGCACGGCCTACACCTATTTCCTCCGTCGCGTGAATCACCTCAACGTCGAGTCGGCTGACATCGCGACGATCACGATCACGACCACCCCGGGAAATTCCGACCACGACGATTCCGATGGAATCCCCAACAACGTCGAACAGGCGCTCGGAACCAACCCTACCATGGCGGCCACCCGCGACGACTCTTTGCTCCCCGCGAACATCCACCGCCCAAATCCATGAGGCCCATCTCTCCCTTTTTTCGTTCCTGCTTGCCGATGCAATCGTCGCTCCGTCCCATCCATTCTCTGCGCGGCGTCTGGCTGTCTGCGATGGTGTTCACCGGTTGCGTTTCCCTCTTCGCCCAAGGTAACTCGCCGCAGGCTCCGGGAGTGGATAACTCCGCCGGAAAATCCCCGGCCATCGTGCCACCCGTAGCTGTTAGCGTTCCGTCCGACCCGGTTAAAGTCCGTCTGGATCAAGTCCGGACCACTCCCGAGCTGGTGAGCGAGGCCAAAACTCAGGTGAAAAGTGGCGATACGGTGGGAGCGGCCCGAAAACTCGCCCTCGCCAATCTGTCTCAAGCTGACACCGCCGCGTGGCACTTGGAAACCACCCAGCGTCTCATGCAGGTGGCAGGACAACTCTCGCGCGAGGGAAATGTTCGCGATACCAAGACCGTGGTCACCGAATCCCTGCGCCAGCTCGATCAGGCGGCGAGCCTGGCGAAAACGGGCAAAGATTCCGCCGGTGAAGCGCGCGCCCACCTGGCGGCCGGTGCGATCCATGACCGTTTTCGCGGCGATCCGGTGGCCGCGATCGCGAGTTACGAAGCGGCCCTCCGAGCCAACCCGGCCGATGCCGGGGCGAAAGAAGCCTTGGAGCGATTGAAGAAAAGTTATGCCAACCTCCTCGCGCGCGGAAAGAAGGCCCAAAAATGAAGCCCCCGGTCTCCTCCATGAAACCCTCGATGCGGTGGTCGATTGCTTTGGTCCTGTTGTGCACCGCACTCTTTGCCGGCCAAAGCACATTGCACGCGCAGGGCTCGTCCACCACCGGTGTGCCCATCAAAATTTGGGCGCAAGCTCAGGCGGGAACTTACTATTCGTCGGGCTATGTCTTCGAGGGATGGTGGCCCGTCGAGACGGTGTCATTTCTCTCCGGTGCAACGCGCTACTATCTTTGTCTCAATGACGGAGGTGTGGCTAAACTGCCCAGCGGGCAGGTCGTCGGTCCATATCCGGGACTGACGTCGAATAATCAAACGGTCTATCCCTACTACACTCTTTCCGCCACCAGCCAGCCCTACCTCTGGCTCTATGGCACATTCCACCCATCCTCTCCGACGCTCGCGGGTAGCCCGCCGACAAACTTGGTCTTGGCGTCCTATAGCAATCAGTATCTGAATGCAGCGCTGGGGGTTAACGGTCTCGTCCACGTCGAGCCCGGTCAGACTTATTCGGTTGGAAGCTTTTCAAACAATCTCCTTCCCGGCGCGGCCTTAAATATCTCCGTCCCGCCGCAATATCGCGTCGTGATGAACGGCGTGCCCCGCAATCGCTGCGACCTTGCCGATACCATCACTTTCACCGTGATTCCCCGCAATGAAGGGCCGCCGGGGGCCGCCGGCTTCGCTTCGAGCGTCGCGACCAACCGCGTGGATTGGCGCCTCGCCCTTGGCACCCTCCGCAACGGCGATGATGCCGGTGCGCTCCGCCTGCTCGATTTCTCCCTCGGTGCCTCATGGGAGGCCCTGTTCACCCCTGCCGCGTTGAATTACGAGGCCACCTCCGACGAAATTTTCGTCCGCCGGGTAGACGACATCATTGAGCAAATCATCGGCAATCAGGTCGCCGTCGATATCAATGTCCTAACCGCCACGTCTTACCAGATTAGGTGTTTCCATCCCTCGCAGGTCGTGCCGGCGGTCGGGGCCGCTCGCAGCACTTTCACCGGTCTGCCTTTTGCCGTCTATCTCATCGCCCAAGGTGCGACTCCCACCTCGATCTCGTTTACGAAGTCCACCCGAGACATCACTGACTTGGCAGCCAATCCCACCGTTGAGCCACCGTTTACTCGGGTTGAGAAGATGACATTGGTGCGGACTGGCGATTGGCCCAACCACCTCTGGACCAAGACCGACTGGTTTGACTCCACTCAATCCGCCCTCGTCTCGTCGACTGTGCAGAACTCCGGCACCGTCGATGCCGCGGGTAATGCGATCAGCCGCACCGAAGCCGTGGCCGTGAAATCTCAGACCGGTCTGGCTGACCTCACCCTTGCCCGCTCCTTTGCCGGTAGCACTGCCGGCGAGATCCTCGAGTCTGAGACCCTGGGTAGTGCCACCGGACTCACCACGGCCTTCAGCTACTACACCAATCCCGCTCAATCTTGGAGCTACGGTTACGTGAAATCAGTCACAATCCCCGGCGGCGGTTGGGAAGCTTACGATTACAATCCGCAAAGCGGACGCATCCAGAATCGCTACCGCCCCTATGGCCAGGCACCGGCCACTCCCACCTTTGATCCCACCAAGGGTGAAGTCACCAGTTATACCTATTCGGCGGATCCCTCGGGCTGGCTCTCGCGGCCCGGCACGATCAGTACCCGCATCAATAATAAACTCACGGCCCAAACTGTCTTTACCTACGACGACACCAACGGCGGAGCCAACAATGGGATCGTCGTTTCGACGCGGAAGGATTTTGCCAGCGGTTCCACGTTCCTCACCACCGTAACAAAATCCTACTGGGAGAAAACCACCGATGCCTTCCTCCGGAACAAGCCGGTCTCGATCGTCCAGCCCGGAGCCGTGAAACAATCCTTCGCCTATCAGCGGGGCACGTGGGACACCGGCACCTTTACCGCCGGTGCCGAGCCAAACACCGCCAGCCGCATCGCCGTTATACTCGGCTCCGCCACCCCGAGCGCTGGCAGTTACCAGAACTCCGAAAACGGTTTCGCCCTCGATCCGCTCTACCTCGTCGACGGTAAGTCCACCAAGAACGTTACCTTCCGCGATGGGCGTGCCCTCGTGGTGCGAACCGAATCCCATGTCTGGAAGAACAGCGCTTGGCAGCTTGTCTCGTTCGTTGATTTCACCTATAACAATACAGGCTTACTCATCTCGCGCGTCGCCAGCAACGGCGCGACCTACACCGCCACCTATATCGGCCAGCTCAAAATGAGCGAGACCGACGAATCGGGTGTGACGACCGCCTACGCCTACGACGCCGCCGCCCGAGTCATGCAAAATACTCGCAGCGGCGCGACCGGCGGCACGCCCGCCGTGACCATCCCGCCCGTGATTACCGGCTTTACGTACGACGCCACTGGCAACGTCCTCACTCAGCGCGTCGGACCCCTCAGCGGCGAAAATCTACTCACTACCAGGTCCTACGATTCCGCGGGGCGCCTGCTCACCGAGAAGCCTCCCGGCCTAGACGCTGTTTCCCACTCCTACGACGCCGCTGCCCGCACCCATACTGTCACGACGCCCGACGGGGCCACGACGATTGATACGAAAAATATCGATGGTCGGCCCGCCTCGCGCACCGGCACCGCCGTCGTCGCCCAGTTCATGTCCTACGAAGTCGATCCAGATGGCCGGCAATGGACCCGCGTTAACACCGGCACCGCTACCTCGCCCCGCTGGCAAAAATCCTGGAAAGACTGGCTCGGTCGGGAGACACGCTCCGAACGCCCCTCCTTCACAGGTCAGGCCAACTACGTCGAAACCAAGGTCTACGACCCCGCCACGGGCCGCCTTGCCTCCAGCGCCGCGACCGGCGTGGCCGCTTCGCTCTTCGTCTACGACGCACTCGGGCGCGCCATCCGCACCGGTCTCGATGTCACCGGCAATGGCACCCTCGACCTCGCCTCTGCCGACCGGATCTCCGAATCCGACCAGACCATCGAGTTCCTCGACGACGCCTGGTGGGCTCGCTCCGAAACCCGCCAATACGCTCAAGTTGCGAGCGCCACGCCTACGGTCATGTCCGTCACCCGCCAGCGCTTGACCAACTTCTCGCCCGCTGGCCGCGTCGGCGAGACCCGCTCCACGGATTTCAACGGCAACGTCACCACGGTCACAACCGACGTCGACCGCGCGGCCGGCACCGCAGTCACGACCACTACGACCACGGGCATCACGACTGCCCGGCTTGAGACGAAAGTTGCCGGCCTCACTATTTCGGTCCGCGGACATGACAATCTCACGACCCGCACCGGTTACGATGCCCTCCTGCGCCCTGTTACCCGCCTCGACTCTCGCAACAATACCACGACTACCGCCTACCAAACCGGCTCGTCCCTCGTTGCCTCGATCACTGATGCCACGAACACCATTGTCGCGCAGACCACCTACGACACCATGGGTCGTCCCATCGCCCAAGAGGGTGCACCTGATTTTGCGGTGTCTCCTACGGCTCCTCCCCGCCATACAACCCGCACCAGCTACACTCTCCGCGGCCAGCCGGAGCGCCAGTGGGGCGACGCGGCGCTTCCAGTTTCCTACACCTATGACGCCACCTACGGCGACCGCCTCACGCTGAGCACCTACCGCGCCGGCACTGGCTGGTCGGGCGCCACCTGGCCCACGGCCACCACCGGCACCGCCGATACGACGACGTGGGCCTACGACGCGCCATCAGGGCTACTCGTCTCCAAGACTGATGCGGCCGGTGCTTTGGTCGGCTACACCTACAACGCCCGCAGCCAGCTCACCCGGCGCACTTGGGCTCGCGGCACAACCACCGACTACACCTACGACTTCGCCACCGCTGAGCAGCGCGACATCACCTACAGCGACGGCACCCCCGAACTCCACTACACCTACAACCGCCTCGCTCAAACCACCCAGATCGACGACGCCACCGGCTCGCACCTCCTTACCCACTGCATTTGCGGCAAGCTCGAGAGTGAGCGCTTCGACCTCTTCTTCTATGGCAACCGCCTCCTCACGTATTCGCTCAACGCCAATTCCGCGCTCGGCCCCCTCGGACGCACGACCGGCTTCACCCTGACCACCGCCTCCTCCGCCACCGAGCAGACCGTCGCCTATGGCTACGACCCAACCAATACTCGCGCCCGTCTCACCCAAGTCACGTCCGCCGTCACCGGTGTCGCCGCCGCCAGCCATTCGTTCAACTACGCTTACCTCACCAATTCGGACTTGATCGAGCAACTCTCGGTCGACAGCGGCTCCACCTACCTAGTCACGCGCACCTTCGAAGCCCAACGCGACGTGCTCACCTCCATTGATTCGACCTGGGGCTCGGGTTCCGGGACCTCCCGCGCCCGCTACGATTACGTGACTGACGCCCTCGGCCAACGCACCTCCGTAAAACAGAACGGCTCGGCCTTTGCCGACTACTACGATGTCGGTGCCACCAACAAGGGTATCTTTCAATCCTTCGCCTACGACGCCCGCGGTCAGCTCACCGCCAACCCGGCGTATCTCGAAGACGCCGCCGACGACACCAAGAAGCTCCCACGTCGCCAACACGAGTTTGCTTACGACAACATCGGCAACCGGACCTCCTCCAACCGCACGGGCACCCCGGGCGACGCTGAGACCTATACCGCCAACGCCCTTAACCAATACATCGCGCGCGACCACAAAAAGATCCCCCTCTCCGGCACCGCCAAGGCCGCCGCCAACGTCGTCGTCGCCGGCCCTACGGCGCCGGTGCTGGCTGACCGCCGTGGACGCTATTGGGCCGCCGATTTCACCGCCCCGAACGGCCCGCCCACCACTCCGGGCACCCAACCCTGGCGCGGCCCCCTCGATCTTTATTTCGGTCAAGCGGGCGCCGGCACTTCCGGAGCCGATCTCGTGCGCTTCGACACCCGGATGGCCCAAATCCCGGCCCGCGTTCAGGTCATGACCTACGATGCGGACGGCAACATCAGGAACGACGGCATTTGGAGTTATACCTGGGATGGGGAAAACCGCCTCATCCAACTCACGACTGTTGCTGCCCCGAGCACCGGATACCCGCAGATCACCCTCAAATTCCGCTACGATTACCTCGGCCGCCGCGTGGAGAAACTCGTGATCGACACCGTGAGCAACCGCCTCATCTCTGGCCGCCGCTTCCTATACGACGGGTGGAACTTGATTGCTGAGTATTCGCTCAACGCTCAGCTCTCCACTCTCACCGTGGTCCGCAGCTACACGTGGGGCCTCGACATCGCCCGCACGATGACCGACGCTGGCGGCGTGGGAGCCCTCCTCCAAATCGCCGATCACCCCAGCGGGAAAACGTATTTCCCCGCCTACGACGGCAACGGCAACATCACCGCGCTGGTGAATTCGAGCACAGGTGCCGTCGCTGCCGCTTACGAATACTCCCCCTTCGGCGAACAAATCCGCGCCGACGTACCCGACTCCGTCGTCGCCGACCAGGCATTTCGTTTTTCAACGAAGTATACAGATAGCGAAACCGGTTTGGTTTACTACGGGCGCAGATATTACGACCCAAAGACTGGCCGTTTTCCGAGCCGCGACCCGATTGACGAGAAAGGTGGCACGAACCTCTATGCCATCGTCTGGAACAACCCGATCAACAAATGGGATTACCTCGGCATGTGTGGCGGACCTGGCCAATCGCCCTGCATGATGGCTCCGTTCGTCGTAAACGCCACGCCGCTTCAAACGTTTAGCGGTGGCGCTGGTTATTACGGCGGGTGGGACACTGGCTTTGATTATGGTGGCTGGAACACTAGTTCAGACTCCGGCCAAGAGGCTCCTGTTTCAGTGCCAACACTCGATCCGAAGGGATGTGCTGGTTTGGCAGCTAACTATCGGAGTGCCTTAGCAGCATTGGCGGCATATGTTGACCATTCTGGGGAAACGCCGCCCGGAATGATAAAGGCGTCGTTGGGCGACCTTCCAAGTGCGTTAGCGCCGATAACGAATGGAACTGCGGCAAGCGGAATCTCGGCTAGTGTTTTCCAGGACATCAACACCGGTGCATATATGGTTTCATTCCGAGGTACAGAACCGTCAGATAAACGAGATATCAGATCCGATGCCGTGAACGCATTTGGCGGTCGTGATGCGCAATATCTGGATGCAATCGCATTTGCTCAACAATTCACGACAATCTATGGTTCAAACGTCACCTTCACTGGCCACTCCCTTGGCGGAGGACTTGCTGCCGCGGCTGCACTTACAACCAATCTACCAGCGGTTACGTTCAATGCCGCGGGCGTTGGGTCAGGTCTAAGTCTCCCTATGGCAAATGCTCAGACTCTCATTACCAACTATCATACTGTACTCGATCCGGTGACAGTCGGTCAAAACAATGCTGGAAGCATCGGGAGGGCTTTGTTTGGACCAATTGTCGGTACATTGGTGGGTGGCATTGTGCGCACGGCGCCGGGTCAGCAAGTTACAGTTCCTGCTGCAAAATTGATATCTGAACGCCATTCCATGGATAATATGGTTACGAATTTGAAAGCCATGTATGCGAACCAGGGATGTGGAGACTTATGAGATTCGCTATTGTCCTTCTTTTTTGTTTGGCATATTGTGGATGTGGCGGTCCACGTGATGACTTGGCAGTATCATCGCAAAAGGCTTCCGATTTTTTTGCTTCACCGGTTTCGCTTGCCTTGGCTGAAGCAGCAGCCCGCGGAAACATCGCGGAAATGACGCAATTGCTTAAGGATGGCGGTGAAGTTGATAGCCCGGGGCGGTTTGGCGTGACCGCGGCGTGGTGGGCGGTACGAACGAAAAGCAAGAACGGGTTTTCGTTCCTACTTTCTCGTGGAGCGAATCCAAATCCCGACGTCGATACGATTACAATTCTGGAGATGGCCGCGGGCTACGAAGACTCTGGGTTTTTAGAAACTGCCTTAAGCTACCGCCCCGCCATCAACCGCGTTGGCCGTTCGACTGGGGATGCGCCGATTGACACAGCAATTACGCAAAATAGGACGCGCAATTTGGAACTTCTAATCAAAGCTAGAGCCGATTTAGATATTCAAGCTGGATCAGGAGGGCTGCCCATCCTCCAGGCAATTTACGCTGGGCGATATGACTATGTGCATATGCTACTGTTAGCAGGAGCAAATCCAGACAAGGTCATTGCTGGAGGTAAAGTCTCCCTCGTAAATCAGATTTCTAGGCGCTACGTAGACCCTGACAGCGATGCCTTTGTCTGGCGCGAACGCGTGATTCGCTTCCTTCGGAGCAAAGGTATCGAGGCGCATCCGCCTGCGAACGAAGGCAAGCGCACGAAACCGCTGCCAGCAGATTTACGCTAACCCACTCGATTTGACGATGGCCCTGCACGAAGTCGCGCTCTCTCCCTCATTGTTGAGCTGTATTACGGCGCTGAACTGCTGGGCCGTGCGTGAAACGGACGCAGAGCGGCTGGCAGAGACGCTCCTCGGGAAGGCTGTGGTGCCGTTGCTGCGGCGCGGCACGATGCGCGCGATTGTCGCTGAAAGGAAGTTTGGCGCCGCCGCTCAGCGTCTGCCGCTGGAGTTCGCGCAATTGGCCGAGCAATGCGTGAAGATAACCTCCGGTGCCAAAGCTGACGCGCCGTTGTTCGCCGCAGCGTTTTTTCATTTGCGGTTCGAGAACATCCATCCGCTAACCGACGGCAACGGCCGCGTCGGACGCCTGTTGCTCGCGGAGCAATGCCGCCGGGCCTACGGTGCGCCGCTCGCCGAAACGCTCTCGTCACTCCACGACTACGAGCACGATTACCGAGCGGTATTCGCGGCAACCCAGACGGCGCTGCAATACGAACTCATGGTGAACCTAGTGGCGCGCGTGCTCTTGGTTCCTGTGCCCTCGCCGCTGCCTCTGCCGTTCCCGCTTACACCCGTGTTCCCCGAGCGGGACACGCGACCGGCTTCGACTATGCGCGGATCAAATCCGCCACCGAAACGCCGCGGCGCCTTCTTTTAGCCGCACTCTCGATTGCAGCCTATCAGTACTTCACGCTCCAGCGTTACATCGCAGGCTGTTCGACGCTGAAAGGTGCTCCTCATGGTTCGTCCATGATCTGGTAGTTTGCACAACCGTGCTTTGGTTGGCTTGTGTGGTTCACTTGTGAGTTGCGCGTCGAGGCGAGCACGAGTGAGCGGCAAACACTATCAGTTAATCCCCGCCCTTTTTACCTGGCCTTGGCATTTTGGCTTGGCCGTCATTTGCTCATAACGACGCCGAGCACAATCGAGAATAACGCCGACCAACAATACGAGGAAATGACGCAAGCAACAGCCTTCTTTTTGCTACTTTCCTTCCAAACCGTTCGTGCAGTTAAGGTAAGCGTCCGACGGATGACCTCGTAGGCGAGAGCAGCGTTCTGCGGTAGAGTGCGGGGATGGCGACAATCACAGCGGAGTTGATGAGTGGGGACGAGAAGCGGGACACGCGTGGGCGGCGGATTGCGGCACGAGAACGGCGGGCGCAGATCGTAGCAGCGTTTGCTGCGAGCGGGATGACGCAGCGGGCGTTCGCGCGACGCGAGGGTGTGAACGCGAACACGCTGGCCCGGTGGGTGTGGCTCAGTCGGCGGGCACCGTTGGCGAAGCCCGCTGCGGCCGCAGCGCTGCGGTTTGCGGAGGGGAAGCTCCCGCTCGCAGCGTCGGCGTGGCTCTTTGAGATCGCGCTGCCGAACGGCTGCGTGGTGCGCGCGGCGACGGCGATTGCCGCGGCGGAGTTGCTCAGTCTGACGGGGCGCTAAGGCGATGCTCGCGTTTCCGGCGGGGTTGCGGGTGTGCCTGGCGGTGGAGCCGGTGGACATGCGATATACCGGTGGACATGCGCAAACAGTTTAACGGGCTGTGGGCTCTGGCGGTGGAGCAGTTGCGCGAGGATCCGCGGCAGGGCGCGGTGTTCATCTTCGCGAACCGGCCGCGGGACCGGATCAAGCTGTTGTATTGGGACGGCACCGGGGTGTGGGTGATGGCGAAGCGACTCGAGAAGGGGCGCTTCACCTGGCCCATCGGCAGCAGCACGACCAAGCTGACGCTGGCCCCGGAGGCGTTGACGATGCTGCTCGCCGGCATCGATCTAAAGGATGGCTGCCAAAAAGCGTGGTATGAGCGTTAATCTGCTTGCGCGATAGAGTATCGCTAATCCACATACGATGCCGTGCCCCCGGTCGAACAGCTCTACGCTGAAAACCTTGAACTCAAGGAGCGGAATGCGCAGCTGGAGGCGCAAGTCGCGTGGCTGAGGAAGCAGCTCTTCGGTGGCGGCAAGAGCGAGAAACTGGACCGGGCCCAACTGCTCCTGAAGCTGAACGAACTGGAAAAACTGGCCGCGGCGCCGGCCAAGCCCGCGCAGACGATCACGTATGAACGGGCCACGCCGCGCGAGCGGCCGATCCCGGCGGAGACGTTTGCGAAGCTGCCGGTGAAGGAAGTCGTCGAGGTGGTGCCGGAGGAAGTGAAGGCCGCGCCGGAGAACTACGAGCGAATCGGCGAGGAGCGAACCTTCGAGGTGGAGGTGGTGCCACCGAAGTTTTATAAACGAGAGATCGTGCGCCCGAAATATCGTGCGGTGGCCGATCGCGCGCAGGCGCCGCTGATCGCGCCAGCGCCGCGACGGGCGGCGAATGGCGGCTACGCTTCGGCAGGGCTCTTGGCGTGGACGGCGCTCAGTAAATACGTCGATCATCTTCCGCTGTATCGCCTGGAACAGATTGCTGCGCGGTGGGGCGCGCCGATCAGCCGGCAGTCGATGTGTGACTGGATCGCGCTCACCGCGGAGTGGCTGCAGCCGATCTACCGGCGGATGCACGCCAGGTTGCTCGCCGGCGATTACCTGCAGGCCGATGAGACGCCGATCAAGTGTCACGATCCCGATGAGCAACGCGGCAGCACGAGTCAGGGTTATCTTTGGGTGATCAGTCGCCCGCAGGGTGACGTGGTCTTCGACTGGCGGCTGTCGCGACGTCATGGGGAACTCACCTCGCTGATCGATGGCTTCGGGGGCGTGCTGCAGTCGGATGCTTACGAGGCGGTGCGACGTGAAGTGAAGTCGCTCAAGTAGATGTTCATTATGCGTGATCCACCATAAAATTGAACCTGCGGTTCCACCCGCAGTCGCCTATCGGCACCGGCGAGACTGGCAACGGTCTGGTCGGAAGCTGCCGAGACAAACGCGCTTCCACGAATGTGGTGCAGATCGCCGTGAGGCGAGGTGCAGGACTGCAAGCGTCAATGCGGTTCAAAGCGCCGGTCCGATGACACGTCCAACACAAGTGAACTGCATGCAAGCATCGTTAAGCCGACGGAGCCAAATACGCTGTCAGGCTCCAACCAAAAGGTAACGCAGCCGGTCGACCCCGTAGCTTGGAGTGGGTCGCGTGGACAACAGGGCTGCCGGTGTAATGGCAGGGGCTAAATCATCGAGAAGGCTACGACACGCTGCGTTCGACTTTGCCCTTCGTGCGCGGCCGATACGGCCGGCAGCGCTTCACCTCGAAGCCGTGATGACGGGTGAAGTCGAGGAAGCGCGCGTTGATGCGCTCGGGACCGACGACGACCTGGCGCATATTATCGTAGAGGATCCGGCGGGGCCAGCCGCCGAAGAAGGCGAAGGCGTTTTGATGGCAGCGGATCAACGTCGCCAAGGTCATCGAGCGCGTGAACTCCACGTAGAGATACCGCGAGAAGCCCAGCACCATGACGAACGCGTAGACGCGGATGCTCGTGCCGTCCGGCTGCGGATAACGCCCGACCTCGGCCCAATCGCATTGCGCCTGCTCGCCGGGCGGCGTCTCGAACCGCACGGTGAGGGCCTGGTCGGTGTGGCGCGTGGCCTTGAGCGTCTGCAGGAAGCGCCGCACGATCTGCGGTGAACCGGCGAAGCCTTGGGCGACGATCTCCGGCAGCAGCCGCACTGCCGACAGGCCATGCGCCTGCCAACGCTCCGTCAGATACGGCTTATAAGGGTCGAGTTTGCTGGCGCGCACCCGCGGGGCAGGCATCGGGGCACGTTTGGCCCGCAGAAGCTTGCGGACTGTGTTGCGGGAATGGCCGGTCAACCGCGCGATCTCGCGCACGGAGTGGCCCTGTTTTTGAAGAAAACGAATGTTCATGAACTGATCCAGATTGAGCATGGGAGCCTTCGGTTGAGCGGGGGACCGCAGGCTATCATGCAAACGCTACGAGACGAACTGACGCGCGGAGGACTCTCTCACGGTGGCCGA
>CANIJN010000096.1 GCA_947467625.1 Opitutia bacterium
CTACCTGCGCACGATCAACCACCTGTTCCGTACCGAGCGCCTCGCCCGCCGGTTCAAGCTGAAGCCGGAAAACTTCCAGGATCTTCGCTCCCGCCGCAGCGTGCCTCTGGCCGAGAAACTCTTCGCCGACGCTCTCGCGGCCATCCCCAACGCCGAACCGAAGACTCGGTTTTGGCAGGCGCTCAACTATCTTCTCGGCCAGCGCAGTTCGCTCCAGCGCTGCCTGAGCGAACCCGGCGCCCTGATCCACAATAACCCGGCCGAGAATTGCATTCGCCCTCTGAAACTCGGTGCCAAGAACTGGCAGGCGATCGGTCACCCAAGCGCCGGCCCCCGTCTGGCCAACCTCTTCTCCCTCGTCGAAAACTGCAGACAGGAAGGGATCGATCCCGAGGCCTATCTGATCGATATCATCACACGGCTGTCCGATCACCCGATGAAGGCCATCGCCGAATTGCTCCCTCGGGCCTGGAAGGCCTCCCGCTCCGCTTTGACTGCCGCTGTCGCCTGATTGCATCCGCACAGAGTACCGGAACTGGCGCGCCCTGTCTGCCTGTTAGAAATGTACGCTTACGATGCCGTGCACTTGCGGACATGGCCGCTCACTACCTTGATCAAACAACACGGTCGTTGCCGTCCCGTACCCCGGGGGAGGCGACGATCGATCATGACTAATCCCGAGGGGTATTTACTGAGGGGGGAATGTCTCAAGTTGCTCGATTAGGCGGGTGGCCGATGAGGCATCGCCAAGTGCCCGCTGCCCGGCGGCATTCCCCACTCACAGCAAACTAAGCTGCGAGTCGTCGCTTTCGACGACCGTGATTTTTTTCTTCGGCTTCGCCTGCGGGGCCGCCGCGGTCGGAAGCGTCACCTCGGTGTCGTCGCTCTCGAGTTTGGCCAGAATGGTTTTCGCGCGGTTAATCACGCTGAGGGGCAGGCCGGCGAGACGCGCGACTTGAATGCCGTAGCTGCGGTCGGCGGCGCCGGGTACGACACGGCGGACGAAGACGATGTCGTCATTCCACTCTTTCACCGCGACGGAGAAGTTGCGCAATCGCGGGAGGTGTCTCGCGAGTTGCGTGAGCTCTTGATAGTGCGTCGCAAAGAGCGTGCGGGGCCCGCGTGAGTCGCCGCGGTGGAGATGCTCGACGACAGCCCAAGCGATCGAGAGCCCGTCATAGGTCGAGGTGCCGCGGCCGATCTCGTCGAGGATAATGAGGGAACGCTCAGTCGCGTTGTTGAGGATGTTGGCGGTCTCGTTCATCTCGACCATGAACGTGGAGTTGCCGCGGGCGAGGTCGTCGCTGGCGCCGACGCGGGAAAAAATGCGGTCGACGAGACCCACGCGGCAAGATTTCGCGGGCACCCAACAGCCCACTTGGGCGAGGAGAGTAATGAGCGCGATCTGGCGGATGTAGGTGGATTTTCCGGCCATATTCGGACCGGTCAGGAGTACGATTTGGGCATCGTCGCAGGCGAGCAAGGTATCGTTGGGGACGAAAGCGGCACTAGCGCCTCGCGCAACGGCGGTATCGGGTGAGCGGAGCATTTGCTCGACGACGGGGTGTCGACCCTCGGTGATTTCCAGGATGTCTCCTTCGTCGATGGTCGGACGGCAGTAGTCCCAATCGCGCGCGAGCAAGGCCCAACCGGCGAGGACGTCGAGTTCGGCGAGGGCGTCGGCGGTGTGAGACAGAGCGATGGAGTCGTCGAGGACGGACGCGACGAGTTGATTGAACAGTTCGAGCTCGCGCGTGGCGGCATTTTCCTCGGCGTGAAAAATCTCCTTTTCCTTTTGCTTGAGGGATTCGGTCACATAGCGCTCGCCGCCCACCGTCGTCTGTCGGCGGATATAATCGGCGGGGACCAAGTGCAGATTGGCTTTGGTAATCTCGATGTAGTAACCGAAATTATTTGTGAACCTAACCTTCAGGCTGCGGATGCCGGTGCGCTCTTGCTCGCCGCGTTCGAGATCGGAAAGCCAAGTTTTATTGTTCGTAGTGAGATCCCGGAGACGGTCGAGCTCGGGGTCATAACCGGCGCGGAGGTAGTTGCCGTCAGCGAGATCGTTGGGGAGTTCGTCGGCGAGGGAGCTGATCAGGAGCTGCCGCAAAGCCGGCAGTTCCTGAAGTTGCGAGCTGAGGGTGGAGAGCTGAGAATCCGCACCGAATGCGGAAAGGGAGGAACGCAGCTCGGGGATCTGGGCGAGGGTATCACGGATGCCGCCGAGTTCGCGCGGGTTGCGCAGACGATTTTGGAGACGACCCAGGATGCGCGGAATATCGCGGACGCTGGCGAGCAACTCGCGGAGCAAGGCGAGACGCGCAGGCTGAGCGAGCAGCTCGCCCACGAGGGATTGGCGACGATTGACCTCAGCGAGATCGAGGGTGGGGGAGGCGAGCCAACGTTCCAGGAGACGGGCGCCAGCAGCGGTGCCGGTGCGGTTGATGGCGGTGAGCAGTGAGCCGTCGCGGGCACCGCGGCTGGAGGCGAAAATCTCCAAGTTACGCAGCGTGGCAGGGTCGAGCAGCAGGGTGCGCGTGCTACGGTATTCCTGCAGGCCGCGGAGATTTTCCGGTTTAGCGCAGAGATTTTCCGTCGCGTAGTAGACGAGGGCGCCGGCGGGGCCGAGGGCCGGATGCGAATGGATGAGGCCGAAGCCCTGGAGGTTCATGACCCCAAGCGTGTCCATGACAGTTTTCGCACCGGTGGCGGTGTCGAAGTGGTAGCCGGGGAGTTCGGTGACGAGCCGGGTGGCGGCAAAAGCGTACAGCGCGTGGACCTCGGTCTGGTCGTGCGGGGCGGCTTGCCAACGCTCGCGTTCATTTTCGATCACGAGCAGTTCAGCGGGATCAAGGGCGGTGAGCACCGGGAGCAGGTTGGCGATGTGCGTATCGGTCGCGACGCGGAATTCGCCGGTGGAGAGATCGAGCCACGCGGCGTGCAGACCCTGTTTATCGAGGGCGAGGGCACAGAGGTAATGGTTGCGCGCAGCGTCGAGCTGATTCGCGGCGAGCGTGGTGCCGGGGGAAAGAATACGAGTGAGTTGGCGGCGCACCAGCTTGCCGGCTTTGGCGGGCTCGGCCTGGTCGCAGATGGCGACTTTTTTGCCGGCGGCGAGCAGCTTGGTGACGTAGTTGTCGAGGGCCTGCGACGGCAGCCCGGCCATGGGGTGATCCTGGCGTTTCGTCAGGGTGAGACCGAGGAGGCGCGAAGCGATGACGGCGTCGTCGAAGAACATCTCGAAGAAATCTCCGAGGCGGAAGAGTAGCAAAGTATCCTTCGGGAGGCCGCGTTTGACCTCAAAATACTGCTGCATCATCGGGGTGAGTTTGACGGCGTCGGACATGGAAGGGACGGGGAGTGGAACCACGAAACCCGGGGAATACACGAAAATATTTCTGGGAGGCTTGCGCTGACGGAGCGGGGCGTTCGTGTAGTTCGCGTGAAGCTTTTTCATCGAGATTTGGGTGGAGCGGGACGGCCGCCGCTGGTGTTGCTGCACGGGATGCTCGGCTCGTCGCGCAACTGGCAGACGGCGGGGCGCGATCTCGCGGACACGTTTCACGTGCTGGCACCGGATTTGAGAAATCACGGGAGCTCTCCGCATGCCGAAAGCATGAGCTATCCGGAAATGATGGCGGATGTGGTAGCATGGCTGGACGCGCTGGGGATCGCGAAGGTCGCGTTGCTCGGGCATAGCATGGGGGGAAAAACAGCGATGCTCCTCGCCTGCCGCCATCCGGAGCGGGTGGCGCGGCTCATCGTCGCGGATATCGCGCCCAAGGACTATTTCTGGGTGGCGCACCGGGTGAATTTTGCGGCGATGAACGAGCTTGATCTGGCGACGGTGCACTCGCGGGCCGAGGCGGAAATGCGGCTGGAGGCCCGCGTGACGAGTGGGGCGATGCGAAAATTTCTGGTGACGAATCTGGAGCGTGCCGAAGAGGGTCAGTGGAGGTGGTCGATCAATTTGCCGGCGATTACCGCGGCGTTGGGCACGTTGGAGAAAAACTCGCTCACGATGGGCGCCCCGGGGGACCGTTTCGAGGGCCCCGCGCTCTTTGTTGCGGGTGGGAAGTCAGACTATATCGAGGCGGAGGACGAGGCGACGATTCGGCGGCATTTTCCGGCGGCGCGGATCGAAACCATTGGCGAGAGCGGTCACAATCCGCACATGGAAACGCGGGAGAAATTTGTGGCGCTCGTGCGTCGAGCATGAACAGTGATTGCATTTCGGCGAAGTTTTCATCCACGTTTTCACTATGCCCCACATTAGCTCCAGCAAGACGCAGCCGGTTTATGATGTGATCGTGGTCGGCTCCGGTGCCGGCGGTGGCCAGACGGCCTACACGCTCACGATGGAGGGCGCGAAGGTCCTCATGCTCGAAGCGGGGAGAAACTATGACCCGGTAAAAGAAACGCCGATGTTTCAGACCAACAATCAGGCCCCGTTGCGCGGTGCGAGCACGCCGGATAAACCCTTTGGTTTCCACGATTCGACGGTCGATGGCGGCTGGCAAGTGCCCGGCGAGCCCTACACCAGTGCGTCGAGCGATCCGGCACGAAAATTCTGGTGGTGGCGCGCGCGGATGCTCGGCGGCCGCACGAATCACTGGGGCCGAATCTCGCTGCGGAACGGACCCTATGATTTCAAGCCGTATACGCGGGACGGGCTTGGATTCGACTGGCCGATGTCCTACGAGGATCTCGCGCCTTACTACGACAAGACCGAGATGCTGGTCGGTGTCTACGGCACGAATGAAGGATTGGAAAACACGCCGAATTCGCCGGCCGGTTGTCTGTTGCCTCCGCCGAAGATGCGCGCCGGTGAATTACTCGCCCAACATCGCGCGAAAAAACTCGGGATTCCGGTGATGGCGATCCACCGCGCCGTGCTGAGTGCGAAGCAGGATGCCGAAAACTTACCGGCTAAATTGCATCCGAAGAATGCCAAGGCTCAACGGCTGATCGCGAAGGCGATGCGCGAGCGGGCGGCATGTTTCTGGGCGACCGCGTGCGGCCGAGGATGCTCGATCAAGGCGAACTATCAATCGACCACGGTGCATCTGCCGCCCGCCCTCGACACGGGCAATCTCGACATCGTCACCGACGCGATGGTGCGCGCGGTCACCGTCGACGAAAACGGCAAGGCCACCGGCGTCAGCTACATCGACCGGAAGACCCGCGAGGAGCGGACGGTGAAGGCACGCGTGGTGGTCCTGGCCGCGAGTTCTGCGGAGTCCGTGCGGATTCTGCTCAATTCAAAATCACCGCGTTTCCCGAATGGTCTCGCGAATTCGAGCGGGCTCGTCGGCAAATATATTATGGATACCGTCGGTGCGCGGCTGGGCGGGCAAATCCCGGCGCTGGAAAATCTGCCGGTGCACAATGAGGACGGCGCGGGTGGCGCACACGTCTATGTTCCCTGGTGGCTCTACAAAGAGCAGCACGCCGGAAAGCTCGGTTTTGCCCGCGGTTACCACATCGAATTTGAATCAGGCCGACGCATGCCCGGGATGGGCTCTACCAGTGGCCTCGAGGGCATAAATGGCGGCGTCTACGGCCAGCAATTCAAAGCAGACGCGCGCCGTTATTATGGGTCCTTCATGGGGTTTGCCGGCCGGGGCGAGATGATTCCGAATGACGACTCGTTCTGCGAACTTGATCCGACGGTGAAGGACAAGTGGGGCATCCCGGTGCTGCGTTTTCATTGGAAATGGTCCGAGCATGAGACCCGACAGGCGGCGCACATGCAAAAAACGTTCGGCGAAATCATTGAGTCGATGGGCGGCAAAGCAGGGAAACCGGAGGCCACGGGCGCCGCCGCGATTGAACCGGGCGGCAAGATCATCCACGAAGTCGGCGGGACGATCATGGGCACAGACCCAAAGAAATCCGTGACGAACCAGTGGTGTCAGACTTGGGAGGTGAAGAATCTCTTCGTGAACGATGGCGGAGCATTTTGCTCCAACGCGGACAAAAATCCCACCCTCACGATTATGGCGCTCGCGTGGCGTTCCAGCGATTACCTCCTCGAAGAAATGCGGAAAGGAAACCTTTGATATGAATTCCCCTGAACCTGCAGACTCACGTCGCTTGGATCGTCGCTCGGCGATCAAGTGGATGCTGGCGGCCACCGCTTCCGTTGCACTTATGGAACGTGCGGGCATGGCCGCAGAGGGCGCGCCGACAGTCGGTGTCGGTTACGGTACTGATCCTGACTTGGTTAAAATCTACAAACCAGGCGACGTGTGGGCGCTGACGTTTACCGACCCCCAACGCCGGACGGCGACGGCGCTCTGCGACACGATCATCCCGGCTGACGATAAGTCACCGGCAGCGTCGAAAGTCGGCGTGCCGGACTTCATCGACGAATGGATCAGTGCACCGTATCCAGGTCACACTGACGACAAACGCACCGTGCTCGAAGGGCTCGCGTGGATTGATGCGGAGTCGCAAAAACGCTTTGGTAACAATTTCGCCGATCTCGTCCTCAAACAAAAGAACGCGATCTGCGACGACATTTGCGCGTTCGGAAAGGCGAAGCCTGAGTTTAAGAAAGCCGCGGGCTTCTTTCGTAAGTTCCGCGACCTGACTGCGGGAGGATTCTATTCTACTCCCGAGGGGATGAAGGACATCGGCTATGTCGGCAACGTGCCGACCGTAAACTTCGCCGGACCGACGCCGGAGGCGCTTAAGCATTTGGGACTGGCCTAAGCGGACCGCGGGCTCGGCGCGTGCCGGCGACGAACTCGCCGGTCACCGCTTCGTCCACAGCCGCAGCGAGGCGAGCAGGAAATCCTCGAGGGCGGCGGACTCGTTAAGATTGAGGCGCAGTAAACCGACGTTGTGCTCAATTTTTTCGATGGCGCCGATGATGGCCCGGCGGGCGACGTCGTCGCCAGCGCAGAGGCGGGGCAGGGCGTAGGCGCGGGTGGCCTGCTCAATTTCGGCGAAGAGGCGAGACCGCAGGCCGTTGGAGATACCGGTCTCGATCGCGACTTGCTCATCATCCGCGAGGTCGGGCGGGAGCTTTTCTTTTTGCTGCTTCCAGACTTCGTCGGTTGCGAAATCGAGCACGGCACCGAACCGGGCGACAAGGCCGTAGACCGTGAAGATGTGGTCAGCGACGGCACGTTTATCGGACACCCCGGCGGAAAGGCGGCCGAGCCAAGCACGGTAATCTTCGAGCCAGGGCGTCCATCCGTCGGCGGCGAGGGGAATGCCGAGCGATGGAAAACGAAACTGCAGAACGCGACTGCGGATGGTGGGCAGCAGCGCGTAAGGACGCGTCGTGAGCAGAAGGAGCGTGGTATTCGAGGGTGGTTCCTCGAGGGTTTTGAGGAAGACGTTGGCCGCCGCGGTGTTCATGCGATCCACCTCGTGGAGGATGGCGACTTTGCGCGGGGCGACGGCGGCGGAGACTTGGACTTTGGCGATCAGCTCGCGGGTCGCGTCGGCGGATATCTGGCGCATCTTGCCCGCGGGACGCAGCGCGAAACAATCGGGGTGCTGGTCCGGCGGGAAGTGGGCGGAGGCCCCCGTGGCGTTTAACAAGCGGTCGGCGATCGCGAGGGCGATGGCGACGAGGACATCGGGGTCGTCACCGTGGAGCAGCAGGCTGTGCGACAGGCGTTGGCGGGCGATGGCCTGTTCGATCACAACGACGGCCGGAGTGCCCGCGAGGGTGGGGGGCCAAGGCGTGGGAGCGCTCATGAGGCGCGTCGAGTCGGCACGGGGGACATCAGAACGGGCGACAAGACGAAGGTCCTCGGGTCAGATCAAAGAACGGCCTTATTTGAGCCGTGCCTGAACCTCGGTCCAAATTTTTTTCTCGATCGCGTCGGCGCTTTTGGTGCCGTCAACGACGAGAAAACGTTCCGGCATTCCTCGGGCGAGGACGAGGTAGCCTTCGCGAACTTTGGTGTAGAACTCGAGGTTTTCGCGCTCCATCCGATCGGGAAGATCGGAGGCGCGTTGCTTCAGGCGGGCGAGACTCACCTCCGTCGGAACGTCAATGACAACGGTGAGGTCGGGCATGACGTTTCCGACGGCGAAGCGATTGATTTGCGCCACGGGATCGGCAGCGAGATTGCGGCCGATGCCTTGGTAGACGGTTGACGAATCGAGAAAGCGATCGCTAAGAACAATGGCCCCACGCATAATCGCGGGGGCGATGACCTCACGAACGAGCTGGGCGCGGGCCGCCGTGAAGAGCAGCAACTCGGTCTCGGCGCACATCTCGTCGCCCTTGGAGTTATGGACGATGATATTGCGAATCTGTTCACCGATCTCGGTGCCGCCGGGCTCACGAGTGGTGAGGACCTCGCGTTGGGTCTTTTGAAAATGCGCGGCGAGGCGCGCAATTTGCGTGGATTTCCCAGAGCCCTCTGAGCCCTCGAATGAGATGAGTTTACCGGACGTTTTATGTTTCAGCGGCATGCGGGATCGGGCTGGGTTCAGCGCCAGTTAGTGAGAAACGTTTCCAGATCGGCCAGTGACGGACTTTGGGCGGTGCGGACATAGTGACCGCTGGTGCAGACGCCGATCGCGAGGCACGCCTCAGGGGAGAGGCCGAGCAACTGGCCGGTGCTGAAACCCGCATTGAAATGGTCGCCAGCACCGGTGGTGATGAGAGGTTTTGTCGTATACGGCCCGGGAACGCACCACGTGCCATCGGCGGTCGCGCAGGCGGCGCACTCGCGCGGATGCACGACCACGGTCGTGAGCGCGAGCTTGGCGCGGATATCCGCGGCCATCTTGCGCAGGCTCGCCTCGTCTTCGCCGACGGATTCAAAACCAAGCGCGACGTACACTTGCTGGGCCTCTTTGAGGTTGAGGCCGAGGGTAACGCGGCCGAACCGCGCAAACTTCGCCATGGCAGCGAGCGCGGCGCGGAGATCTTCGACGGAACGTTTCTCAGGATCGCAAAGATCAAAAAAGAAAATGCAGTCGTGAGCGGGCAACTTCGGGAGGACCCGCTCGACCAGTTCGACGAGAATGGCAGTCATGTTGGGAACCATCGTCCAGTTAATCAACGAGACGAGGTCCGCCGCAGCGAGTTCAGCCTGGAACGTACGCTCGCCCATCACCGCGCAGATGCGGGCATAGGTGATGTCGTCGAGGCATTTCATCTGACCCAGCATGATCTTGCCGTCGGTGCATTCGACCGCAGTGGTGTGGGCAGCATCGCAGATCGAAAACGTCCGCGCCTTTGCGGCGAGGTCGGCGAACACGGGGTGCACCTGCGGTTGGCCGAGTGCGCCAATGTAGGTGACCCGGGCACCGGTCGCCAAGAGGGCGTTGGCCATAATCGGTCCATTGCCGCCGAGTTTGTCCATGCGGGGGAAGAGCTCGATATTCGTGCTCTTGCCGGCCGCAGCGACAATGCGCTGACCAAATTCCGTCAGGGTGGAAATCGGTGAAAAATCCTCGCCCTGGCCGCGACGAAGACCGACGGGGGTGACAATGGTATCGACGAAGCCGTCAAAACCGACGACGGCGGACTTGGTGCCGAGGCGGGCGCGGTTGGCTTGGAGTTCTTGGAGGGCGCGAGGACGAAACATAAATGGAGAATTAAGGTGCCCAGCAGAAAATCGTGGGCAGGCGGCGGCAAACAGATTCGTGCGCGGCGGGTTTTTTCGGGACGAAACGAGGGTGAGCAACTCAGCCGGAATTTCCGTTGAACGTGTCGTTCAAACCCGCCAACTGTTCAGCTACTCACACCTATGCTCGCGTTGTTTACCCATCCGCACGTCCTTGCTTCCGCCAACCTCATTGAGATTTTCGAACGCTGCGGCTTGGTCGATAAGCTCATCGTCGTCGGGCTGGCGCTCTTCAGTTTGATCGCTTGGACGATCATGTTTGGAAAGCACTTCGAGTTGAAGCGACTGCGCATGCTCAACCACCGCTTCGACGCACACCTCCGCGATCAAAAGTCGCTGCTCGATCTGCCGGAGTCGTTTCGTAACCAACGCGTGATCCCCTATGCCGACCTGTTGGCCGATGCCGTCGAGAGCTATTGGCGGGCCGCGGCGATTACCAAGGAGCAGGGCATCGAGAATTCGCGCGCGCGACTGGAGCACGCTGAGAATGCCATTCAGCGCGCGATTGCACGCCAGACGCTGCGCTACGAATCGAGCATGATCTTCTTGGCCTCGATCGTTTCAGGTGCGCCCTTCATCGGTTTGCTCGGGACGGTCTGGGGCGTGATGGAAGCGTTCAGTGCAGTGGCGACCC
The DNA here is from genome assembly GCA_947467625.1 of Opitutia bacterium. Taxonomy (GTDB): domain Bacteria; phylum Verrucomicrobiota; class Verrucomicrobiia; order Opitutales; family Opitutaceae; genus GAS368. Next base: position 10,243 of record CANIJN010000096.1, read on the forward strand.
AGCAGTCCGCGGGAATCCAGCAACTCGCGCCGGGCGTCTCCGGAGCGATGCTGGCAACGATCGCCGGTCTGGTGGTGGCGATCCCTTCGGTGTTCGGTTACAATTTCCTTCTCGGCAATACGCGCACGATGACCATCGAGATCGAAAACTACGCGAGTTCGCTCGCCGACCGGCTCGAACTTGAATCGAAGTAAGTCGACTCCCCTCCGACCTCGACACCATGGCCAGAAATTTTCGCCGTCCACGCTCCGCCCAGCCGATCGCGGACCTGAATGTCACGAACCTCATCGACCTTGGGTTCATGCTGCTGATCATTTTTATGGTGGTGGCGACCGTCTCGAAGCAGGAGCAATCGTTGCCGGTGAGTTTGCCTCTGGAGTCAAAGAGCCTGCAAACGAAAGCGGACCCAACGGACAAATTTGAGACGATCACCATCAAGTCGGACGGCAGCCTGAGTCTGGGCAGCAAGTCGGTGACCGTGGCGCAACTCTCCCGCGAGTTGGCGACGTTCGCGAAACTCCCCAAACCGCCCGTCTTTCGCATCCGCGGCGATGCCAAGGCGGTCCTGCAGTATCTCGTCGTCGTGCTGGATGAGCTGAAGAAAAACGGCCTGTCGCGGATCATGATCGACACTCAGGTGTCGGGCTAAGAAATCGTCGCATCGGCCGTCTTCGTTGCACTACCGCCCCGCACCATGAGCGACCGAATGCCCGCTGCCTTTGTGACTTCCGTGCTCCTCCACGGCCTCGTGGTTGCGGTGCTACTGCTGGCGGCGTATTCGAAGAGTTTCGAATCGAAACCGGCCACGAAAATCTTCGAATTGGTCGCGGGTGAAGGCGATAATTTTGCAGCGACGGAAGCGCCGGCACTGGGCTCGCCCGGTGGAATCAAGCTCAGTGTACCCACGCCGCCCATACCGCGGCCGGAGCCGGTGGCGCCCGAGGCGACGAAACCCGAGCCCGTGCCAGAAAAGCCAATACCGACGCCGCCCGTACCCACGCCGCCAATACCGACGCCGCCCGTGCCGAAGCCGCCGATTCCGGTGGCACCTCCCGTTCCAAAACAGGAGCCGGTAAAATCGCCGACCGAGCCGAAGCCGACGACCTCCAAAACCAAGACTATGGCCGAGCAGATGCGCTGGGAGGCGATCCGGAGCGAATCGAAAATCAAAACGCAGATCGCGCGGGATAAAGCCGCTGAGAAAAAACGGCTCGAGCAAGAGGCCAAGGTCGCCAAGGCTGCGGCTGCGAGCGCGCCGCGCGTTGACGTTGAGGGCATCGTCAAGGGGGTTCAGGGTGGATCGACCGCGAATAAAGTAGGCGGGGCAGGCGGCAAAGCGCTCGTGCGCAGCGACGCCCCGGAGATGATGGACGCGTATTTCGGTATGTTGCGTGATCGTTTGTTGAAGGCGTTGGACAAGCCGCCGGGGCTGAGTGACACGCTGGTGGCTGAGGCTGAATTTCGCATCGGTGCTGACGGCTCCATCCGCGGAGCGAAAATTATCAGTCCCTCTGGCAGCGCGGAATTTGATCGGGCGGTGCTGGAAGCCTATTCGCGGGTGCGGATGCCGGCGCGCCCGGATGGCAAAAGTTCGGTGCAGACCGCGCGTTTTCGAACGAAGGATTTGGACGGACGCTGAAAAAATCCTTGCATTCGTGCGCGGAACTTTGATTTTCCTGACCTCCCGTTCAGCGGGAATGGGCTCTTAGCTCAGTTGGTAGAGCGCCTCAATGGCATTGAGGAGGTCAACGGTTCGATCCCGTTAGGGTCCACCATTTTGAAGGCCGCCGTAAAAGGCGGCCTTCTTTTTTTTGCTAAGATTGCAGCGCGGGCGGCGGTTCGACGGGTAGGGGGGCGACGGTGCAGTTCCGCGCCAGGACCATTCGCCAATGGGCGTCGTCGATCTCGCGGCGCTTGACCGCCCGGTATTCCGATTCTCCGGCGACAAAGATAAACGAGAAGAGCACGGCGAGCATGTAAAACGGCTCGGTGGCTAAGTTTAAGGCAGGCGCGGCGAGGGCCGCGACAACGCCGAGGCCGGCGAGCACCTTGCCCACGGTTGCCGCCCAGAACGTGGCGCGCAAATACGGCAGGCGCGTGGCCAGTAGCGCCCGGAGAATCCGGCCTCCGTCCATCGGAAACGCCGGCAGGAGATTAAAGCAGCCCATCACCAGATTCGCGATGAAGACCTGCTCCATTAAGCCCTCCAGGGAATGCTGCGCCACGCTGTCGTCGCCGCCGCCCAGCGGCAGAAACCACAAAACGCCCACGATGACAAAGTTCACTGCGGGTCCGGCGATGGTCATGAGAAACTCGCGCATGGGTTGGCGGGGGATGTTCTCGAATTCCGCCATCCCGCCGATGGGCATCAGGAGAATGCGCCGCACGCCAATGCCGAAGTGCATCGCGGTAAAGGAGTGCCCGAGCTCGTGGAGCACGACGCAGGCGAAAAAAGCGACGAGCGTGGCAACGCTCCAGAGCAGTCCTGACCAGCCTGCGTCGCTCCAGCCTTCTTGGGCGACGAACGCCAGCAAGAGGAAGAAAGAAAAATGCACCTCGAGGCGAATACCCCGGATGCGGAAAAGGTTCATTGACCATCCAAGCATGGAGCTTAACAAAGGCGCGCCTGCAAAAATCGCCAGCGTCTTCGTTCGCGATTCCTGGCCGTCTCTCGATGATTTCTCCAATGTCCGATCCCGCCGCCAAACCACCGACAATCCTCGTGATCGATGATGACAACGAGATTCGCTATTCACTTTCCCGCGTGCTGACCTCGCGAAAGTATCTCGTGACTGAGGCCGCGAGCGGCGAGCAGGGGATAGCGATGGTGAAGAAAGGGCCGGCACCGGATCTCATTTTTCTCGACGTGCGTATGGGCGGCATGGGCGGCATCGAGGCCCTCCAACATATCCGGTCAGTCAATCCGAAGCAGTTGGTGGTGCTGATGACGGCCTTTGGCACCGCTCAGACCGCGATCGAGGCGATGAAATATGGGGCGTTCGATTATGTGATGAAGCCTTTTGATCCAGCCAAAGTGCTGTCGTTGACGGAAAATGCCCTCAAGACCCACGCTGATATGCGGGCGGTCGGCGACTACAAACCCACGATCAATGCGGACGACTATCGCGAGGGCGTCGTCGGGAGTTCGCCGGCGATGCAAGAGGTGTTCAAGGTCATCGGCCAAGTGACCGCGAGCGATGTCACGGTGATGATCACGGGCGAGAGCGGCACGGGCAAAGAACTTGTCGCGCGCTCGATTTGGAAGCATAGCCACCGAGCGACGAAAGCCTTCATCGCGGTGAACTGCGCGGCGATTCCCGACAATCTCATTGAGAGCGAACTGTTCGGTCACGAGAAAGGTTCGTTCACGGGTGCCACGGTGCAGCGGCTGGGTAAATTTGAGTTGTGCGACCGCGGCACCATTTTCCTCGACGAAATTGGGGACATGGCACTCGCGACCCAAACCAAAATTCTGCGAGTGCTGCAACAAGGCGAGATCCAGCGCGTCGGCGGCACCGAGACCATCCGGGTCGATGTACGGATCATTGCTGCGACCAACAAAGATCTTGAGGAGATGGTGAGGACGAAGACGTTTCGCGAGGATCTCTACTATCGGCTGAACGTCGTGCGCATTCGCATGCCCCCGTTGCGCGACCGGGGTGACGACGTCCCGCAGCTCGTCGATTTTTGTCTGCAAAATCTCGTGAAGCAGAAGAAATCACGCGTGACGAAGGTTTCTCCCGAGGCGATGGCCGTGCTCACCCGGCACAGGTGGCCGGGGAACGTCCGCGAATTGGAAAATGCCATTTATCGCAGCGCCGTGATCGCCCAAACGGACGCGATCTTGGTGAAAGATTTACCCGCGGATATCTGCGTGCCAGGGCTCCAGGAACAGATCACGGCCACGCCGGGCGCTGGTGCCAGTGAGGCGCCGTTTGACGCCGCCCGGGCCGCGCTGCCGGAAAGCGTGACGGTTGCGAGCGCGCGGGCGAGCGCACTCAGCCTTGCAGCTGGTGCCAACCCACCGACGCTGACACTGGAGGTCGCGTTTGATTTCCTGTACGCTTCGCTGAGTAAAAATGGCGAAGTCATGCAGAGTATCATCGAACGAGAACTCGCGCGCCGCGCGCTCGTCGCCTGTGGTGGAGAAACCTCCGCGGCGGCGAAACATCTCGGTTTGACCAAAGCAGCGCTGGAAAAACGTTTGAAAGATTAGCCGGGGGTTGAACCGCGCTTGAACCGTATGGTTTCTGGAATCGCCCGGCCTGTGTTTCGCACAATAAGCATTATGTTAATTAACGTGATGTTGTTTTTAATCTGAAAATTCCTACGTCGTTAGATCGCTACTTTTGCGCAATCGAACATCGGAGCCCCCGGAGTGATCCAAGATTTGCCACCTCCCTGCGTCACATTTGGAATCCACGCTTGATTTCGCCGCTATCCGCCGAACACTTTCCCTTTTCCCACAATCGAATCATCTTCCGTGAGCAAGAAACCCAGCGCCATCGCCGACATAAAATCCGGGTCCGCCGTCAAGGCGACCGATTACGCCCTCGCGCCTATTAACGCCGCGCTCTCCTCTCCGCAAAGGATTGAGCTCTATCGTACGATGATCCGTATCCGACGCTTCGAGGAGCGCTCGTTGCGCGCTTATCAGGGTAAGAACGTGAGCGGAGGCACGAACATCGGCGGCTTTCTTCACCTCTACATCGGGCAGGAAGCCGTGGCTGTCGGATGCTGCTCTTTGATGGGCAAGAACGACCACGTCATCACCGCTTATCGTGATCACGGTCACGCGATCGCTGTCGGGATGGACACGAAACCGCTCATGGCCGAACTGTACGGGAAAATCACCGGCTGCTCGAAGGGCAAGGGTGGTTCGATGCATTATTTCGCACCCGACAAGAATTTCTGGGGTGGTCACGGTATCGTCGGTGGCCAGATTCCGCTCGGCACAGGCCTCGCCTACGCGCTGAAATATCAGGGCAAGAAAGGCGCCGCGATGGCCTTCATGGGCGACGGAGCCGTCAACCAGGGTGCTGTGCATGAGGCCTACAATCTCGCTTCCCTGTGGAATCTTCCCGTCGTCTTCGTGATCGAAAACAACGGCTACTCCATGGGCACCAGCCAAGCACGCTCCTCTGCGGGCCAACTGGCCAAGCGAGCCGAGGGCTATAACATGACTTGGGGCCAATGCGACGGTCACGACGTCTACGAAGTGCGAGCGTTGATGGACAAACATCTGACGCTCGCCCGCGAACAATCCCGCCCGAGCACCGTCGAGATCGACACGTATCGCTACCGCGGGCACTCCGTCGCCGATCCCGACAACACCTATCGCACAAAGACAGAGATCGAGGAGTATCGGAATAAAAAGGACCCGATTCAGGTTTCCCTGCACAAGCTCCTCGCCGAGGGCGTTCTCACCGAAGCCTTGGCCGACAAGATCGACGCTGAGGCTCGGGCCGAGGCCGAAAGTGCCGCGGAGTTTGCCGACGCCAGTCCCTACCCGACGCCCGACGACATCCAGAAAGACGTTTACTGGGAGAGCGATCATCCCGCCGAACGCAAATCAGAAGGCCGCCTTTTCTTCGACTGAGGCCGGTCACCGTTTGGCTCTCCACCTTCAACTCTCCTCTCTTAAATTCCCGCCGTCCGATGCCTCAGATCACTTACCGCGAAGCCATCCGCCACGCCCTCGCCGAGGAACTCACCCGCGACCCGAACGTTGTCGTGATGGGCGAGGAAGTCGCTCAGTTCAACGGTGCCTACAAGGTCACTGACGGACTGCTCGCGACATTTGGGCCCACCCGCATTGTGGACACACCCATCTCTGAAGCCGGCTTTATTGGTCTCGGGGTGGGCGCGTCCATGCTCGGCATCCGCCCCGTGATGGAGCTGATGTTCTGGTCATTCTACTCGGTCGCGTTTGACCAAATCCTCAACAATGCCGCCAACGTCCGTTACATGAGCGGCGGCCAGATTAACTGCCCGATTGTCATCCGCGGCCCCGCCAACGGCGGCACCAACGTCGGTGCCACGCATTCACACACTCCGGAAAACGTCCTCGCGAATCACCCCGGGGTGAAGGTCGTCGTGCCCGCCACCGCTTATGATGCGAAGGGCCTGCTGAAGTCCGCCATCCGCGACAACGATCCGGTGTTCTTCCTCGAGAATACCATCCTCTACGGCGACAAGGGCGAGGTCCCCGAAGCCGAATATGTCATTCCGCTGGGCAAGGCGGATGTAAAACGCGTTGGCGCCGACCTCACGATCGTGACCTATGGACGTTGTGTGATCCATTCACTGAAGGCCGCCGAAGTGCTGGAAAAAGATCACGGGATCTCGGTCGAGGTCGTTGACCTCCGTACGATTCGTCCCCTCGATTTCGATACCGTTCTCGCCTCGGTCAAGAAAACGAATCGTGTCCTCATCGTCGAAGAGCAGAAACCCTTCGCGAGCGTCGGGACGCAGCTTGCCTACATGATTCAGCGTGAAGCCTTCGACCACCTCGACGGTCCAATCCACCGGCTCGCCACCATCGACGCGCCTGCGATCTACAGCCCCCCTGTGGAAACAGAACAGCTCCCGAACCCGGCTCGCGTTATCAAAGCCGTGCTCGCCGCAATGGCGTAACCCCGCTCGTACACTGACCGGATTTAGTGCTCAACTCCTCGCTACCCACTGCTCGCTCCTTTCCTTCCCATGGCTCAATTCATCGACATGCCGAAACTCAGCGACACCATGACGGTGGGCACGCTGGTCAAATGGCTGAAAAAGGAAGGCGACGTAATCAATGCCGGTGATATGCTCGCCGAGGTTGAAACGGACAAAGCGACGATGGAGCTGGAGAGTTTCTTCGCCGGCACGCTGCTGAAGATATTTTCCGCCGCCGGCGCACAAGTCGCCATCGGCGATCCGCTCTGTGCGATCGGCAAGCCCGGCGAAGTCGTCGCCGCGCCTGCGCCCAAGACTGCGGCACCGGCCGTCGCTACGCCGGTCGCTCCGCCCGCTCCTGTGGCGGCGAGCGCCAACGTGCCGAAACCCGCGTCCGTGCCTGCCGTGCCGGCCGCGGCTCCGCTTGCCCCTGTGCCCGCTCCGGCGGGTGGCCGCGTGCGCATCTCTCCGCTCGCCCGGAAACTCGCCGCGGAAAAGAAGATCGATGTCACTCTCGTCAACGGATCCGGCCCCGGCGGACGCATTGTCCGCGCCGACATCTTGGCTGCGGAAAAGAACCCTCCGGCCACGAAAGCCGGATCGGGAAGCACGTTCACTGGCGGCGCCCTCTCGTCCCGCGGCCCCGTGCAAGAAGAACGTCTCGTTCCTGTATCCACGATGCGCGGCGTCATCGCCAAGCGTATGCTCGAGTCCACTACGCAGATCCCCTACGTCTACCTCGACATCGAGATGGATGCTGGCCCGCTCTTGGCGCTCCGTGAGCAACTCAATACCGGATTGGAAAAAGAAGGCGTTAAACTCTCCGTCAACGACTTCATTCTCAAGGCCTGCGCCGACGCCTTGCGCCGCGTGCCGGCGGTCAACGCCTCCTGGGAAGCCACGCATATCCGCCGCCACGGCGCCGCGCACGTCGCGTTTGCCGTCGCCATGGAAGACGGCCTCATCACCCCCGTGATCCGTGACGCGCATCTGAAGAGTATTTTCCAGATTAGCACCGAGGCGAAATCGCTCGGTAAGAAAGCCAAGGAAAAGAAACTCGTGCCCGCCGAGTTTACCGGCGGCACGTTCTGCGTCTCCAATCTCGGTATGATGGGTATTCCGAAATTTACCGCGATCATCAACCCGCCCAATGCCGCGATCCTCGCCGTGGGGACGACGGTGACCAAACCTGTCGTGAAAAACGGCCAGATCGTCGTCGGTCAAACGCTCACGGTCACGCTGTCGTGCGACCACCGCGTCTTCGACGGTGCCGTTGGCGCTCAATTCCTCGGCGCCCTCAAGACGCTCTTGGAATCGCCCGCGCTGCTTTTGGTCTGAGTGGGACTTTGGACTGGGAACGAGGAGGTCTTCGAGGGGCTGGCCGCATGGTCGGCGCTCGTCGCTAGCCGGATGACCGCGCGGCCGCGAAGCCGACACCCACGCCGACGACAAATCCCGCGACGTGCGCGCCGAGATCCACCCGCTCCGCTCCGCCACCCGTACCGTAGAGCGCGAGGACGGTCGCACCCGAAGCCAGTGCGACCGCGATCGCGCGGTTGCGGTGCGGATGCTCCGCCCGCGTGAGCACGCGCAGACTCCGCCCCGTCAACAAACCCACGCCGGCGAAAATTGCCGTCGACGCGCCGAGCGAGCGGTAGGCCGACGGAAACGCCAACGCGGCGACGAGGAGATTGGCGAGTACCGCCGCGAGCGCGACGAGCCCCCACCCTGCCACGCGGCCAAATGTTTTCACGACCGCGGTAAAAAGCAGCACGCCGCTCAGCGCGTTCGACACGACATGCGCGCCGTCGCCGTGCAACCACAGCGCCGTGCCCAACCGCCACCACTCCCCTCGCCCGAAGATGCCCACCGCATCCAGTGCGCCCGCCGCCGTCCAGCCCGGTCGCGCCCCTTGCAGGTGATAAATTCCGAGAACCACCGCAGCCCAGAGTAAGGGTGTGATCACATCCGTAGGGTAAGTGACCCCCTCGACGAACGCTGGCGGCGGCCAGTTCAGATTCTCACGATCAAACTTCAAGAGTTGTTCCTTGGCCGGCAACGCGACCTCCGCTTCGATTAGCAGGCGCTGTCCACTGTCTGTCGCGACCGTCCAATACGGTCGCCCCATCGCAAGCACCACGAGCCCATGCTCGGACGCCGCGCGTTCGCTCGGATAGACCCCGGCCTCCACCAATCCGGCGGGTAGTTCCTCTTCCACGACGGGCGAAGCGGGCTCAATGAGTGACATCGCCTCCACGATAGCTATCCGTGTCGAAAGCGCGACCCCGTTTCGCACTGCGTGGTCGTTTCCTACGCCGGTAGCACCCACACGATTCGCTGGAATTTCGGTTCGCCCAACCTGAATGCATCCCGGTCTATGATACCAAGGCCATTTGAGTTTTTCACTGCTGGTAGCTGCGAGCGTGAGCGAGTGGTGCTGCGCCTATCGTCCAAATATCCCAAGACGTCGTTATGATACATTTTCGCCGCTTCGCGCCGGCAGCGCAGACCACGTCAATCCCGCCAGCAGAGTTGTCGCAACGACGTCACGGTGTCGCCCCCGCCCGTTTTTTGCGCTCGGAACAGCTAGGTCGATGCTCGCCTGCTTAATTTTTCCGCGTCGATTGCCCACGCTGGGCCGCGCCGTCACTTGCCCGCCGCGGCCGTGCGTGCCCGTTGAAACTCGGGGTGATCTGGCGCCGGCGTGCGCAAGTATCGTTCCGTCCATTGCTCGATGATGACGGTGGGTTTCTCCTTTTCCGCGATGTCCGCCACCATTTCGTAGGTCGCCAAATTCGTCGTCGAGACCCAACTCCACAGGCTGACAAAACGCTGAAAACTCAAAACGAGCGGTGACTGCGAGTTCACCTCGCCGGGTTGACCACCCACTCGGAAGAAAGAATCACACATCATCACCGCCCGGCCCACGCCCGAGGTCCGTTCGAACGCTAACGGCGTCCCCCACGGACCGACTGTTTTCCACGCCGGAAAATCACTGAGTGGCGTCGGCACCGCGCGAAAATCTGGAGGAAACGTGAGCCGGAGTTGCGACACCGGCACGAGGGGCCAACGTCCGTTCATGGTGAGCAAAGCGATGCAATCGCCTTCACGCGCTACGGATTCGATCGTCGTCCACTTTGATGCATCGGATGATCGCAGGGGCACGTGCATTTCCCCCAGGCGGGTCAAAATCGCCGCGCTGCCCGCCGCGAGACCCTCGCCGTTCCAATGACTGTCGGTCGGCCAGTAAACCGTGCCTTTCCCCTTGGCCGCGAACAACGCGGGCCGCAAGTCGAGCACGGCGACAGGTGATTGGTGAATGCGGAGATGGTCAATGATTTGATCCAGTTTACCCGGC
>CANIJN010000097.1 GCA_947467625.1 Opitutia bacterium
GCGCAAGGTTCGTCGAGGATGAGGAGCTGCGGGTGAGCCATGAGGGCACGGGCGATGAGCACGCGTTGGCGCTCGCCCTGCGAGAGGTAGGCCCACTCACGGTGGGCGATGCGCGCGAGGCCCACGGAGTGCAACAGGCGCAGCGCGGCGACGCGATCGGCCCGGGTGCCGGCGTGCCAGAGGTCGAGTTGGGCGTATTTGCCGCTGATCACGGTATCGAGCGTCACTTCGGAAAGGGGGATCGAGGCGGTGAACGCGCTGGTGACGACGCCGATGTGCAGGCGGAGTTCCCGCCAATCGGCGGCACCGTAGCGCCGGCCGAGCACGGAGAACTCACCGTCGGTGGGTGACAGGAAGCCGGTGAGGGCTTTGAGTAGGGAGGTCTTGCCGGAGCCGTTGGCGCCCAGAATGACCCAGTGTTCGCCCGGGGCGACGCGCCAATCGACGTGGCGGAGAATCGTGGTGTTCCCACGCTCCACGCGCAGGCCGGTGACTTCGAGGACGGGCTTCATGCGAGGAAGATTGCGGGCCGGTGGTTGCGCCGGTCAATCGCGTCCCTCCGCGGAGCGCGATGCGTTTTTTGGTGTTCTCGTGCGCGTCTGAGGGGGGCGCAGCGGGCCAAGCAAGGCCGTTCACGGCCGTGGCGTTGCCTCGCGGTACCAGCCTGCACACGAAGCGTTTTCACGGGAGAAATCGTCGGGGTGGACGGCGTAGTGGCTGAAGGCGTACGGCTCGCGGCGGCGTTCCGCGAGCGGGACTCACGATGGGTTCACCGATGACGCCGAATCACGACAGAGGCGCCGGATTGATTTTTAAGCGGGGCAGCCGAGGCGATTTTACCGGGAGTGCGGGCGCTGCAAGGAGCGCTGGCCATTCGTGAACCAGGCCCCACGTTGGTTGAAATGAACGCACTAAAAATCTACACCCTGTCGAATTGCGATACGTGCCGGAAGGCGGTGAAGTGGTTGCGAGCGCAGGGAATTTCCTTCGAGGAGCGGGCGATCCGCGAGACCCCGCCCACGCCGGCCGAGCTGACCGCCATGTTGGCGGCCTACTCGGGCGAGCTGCGACGGCTCTTCAACACGTCCGGGAGCGACTACCGTGAGCAGAAGCTCGGCGAGAAACTGCCCGCGCTCAGCGAGGCCGCGGCACTCGCGTTGCTGGCGGGCAATGGGAAGGTGGTGAAGCGCCCATTTTTGATCGGGGCTGGGGTGGCGCTCGTCGGGTTTGACGAGGCGGGGTGGGCGGCTGCACTCTTGCCCAAATGAACTCAACCACTGCTCTCTCTGCCGATCCGTTGCGCGACACCGTTCGCTGGTTGTCCGCGCACGCGTGTTTTCCGGCGAGCCGACTCGCGGCCAAGGCGGAAACGTTGCTGTGTTTTGCGGCGGCCGCGGCGGCTGCGGAGGAGGCTGAGCTCCAGCGGCGGTTTTTGATCAAGTCGCGCGACCCGGCCCAAACCTCGGCTCTGCGTGCGCACGCCATGCGCCGCTCCCAAGTCCACTTTAAGTGCGATAACAGTGCGAAGGTGTGAGGCTGATGTCCTCGTAGGGATGTCCCTCGACGGATTCGCAGTTGCGCATTTCTTGGCGTAGTTTACGTCTGACTAATGACGTCAGGCTCGGAAATCACCCCAACCCAGAGCCGCGCGATGGTCGCCCAGCTCAAACGTTCGCAAATTTTTCGAGACTACGAGCAGGCGTTTCGGGACACGACCGGGCTACCCTTTAATTTGCGAGCCATTGAGGCGTTTAACCTCCCGTTTCACGACCAGCCGAACGAAAATCCGTTCTGCGCGATCATGGGAAAGAGCAATAAATCCTGTGCCGCCTGTTTGCAGCTGCAGAGGAAGGTCGAGGTCGAGGCCCGCTTGGAACCGAAGACGCTCAAGTGTTTCGCCGGCCTGTGTGATTCCGCCGTGCCGGTGAGAGTGGGGGAGAACCTCATCGCTTTCCTTCAGACCGGGCAAGTGCTGCTCCACACGCCGACCAAGGAACAGTTCGCCAAGACGACGCGTGAACTCCTCAAGTGGGGCACGGAAGTCGACTTGAAGCGTTTGGAGGAGGCCTATTTTCAGACGCGCGTCATCCAGAAGAAACAATACGAGTCGATTTTGCGTTTGCTCACGATCTTTGCGCAGCATCTCGCGACGTTGAGCAACCAACTGAGTGTCGCGGAAGCTTCTGCCGAGGTGCCGGCGGTGACCAAGGCCCGGCTCTTCATCGCGGAGCACCAAGGCGATGAACTCTCCCTGACGCAGGTCGCGAGCGCGGTGAACATGAGTGCATTTTATTTCTGCAAGACATTCAAAAAGGCGACGGGCATTACGTTTACCGACTACCTGGCCCGCGTGCGTATCGAAAAGGTTAAGAATCTCCTCCTCAATCCGCACAAGCGCGTGAGCGAGGCGGCCTATGAGGCCGGTTTCCAATCATTGTCGCAGTTTAACCGAGTGTTTCGTCGGATCGCCGGTGAATCCCCCTCGGTTTACCGCGCGCGGTTGCACGGTGCCACGGGTTGAACGTCTGTGCACGTGGCCGAGCGACGGTAGGTGCAGAGCGCGCAGAACGATTCGATTTCTTGGTCACGAAGGTGGCTGAGGACCGCGTAGAGTTCACTGACGGCTGAGTCGCGCGAAGCGGCGTCCAAGGCGGGGATTTCCGTTTGGGCGAGCACCAAGGCTTCGTTTAAGGCCTGCTCGCCGGCGATGAAAAATACGAGGTAGGGATTGCGTCCGCACGCGCACTCACTGCGGAGGGCGGTCGCGGTTGGAGGTGCGGGCACCGACTTTCCGTCAGCGTCTGGTTGCAGGGCGGAGAAGATTTCGTCGATCGCCCAAGGGAGCAGGTAAACGAGCGAGTCCGGGTGCGCGAGAGGAGAGGTGGTACGTTCGACGCGCAGCAGCGCCTCCCACTGCAGCAGGATCCGTCCACGCTTGGCGTGCAATGCGCGCACCAAAATCTCTTGCATAAAGGCGAGTATGCCGGACCGGCGGGCCGTTGACTCCGCCTGGCTTGGTGAAGTGCGCGCATTTCTTGACCGCGCATTTGTTGCCAATCCACAAGAAGTGCACAGCTCTCGCCAAATCGTGCGGAGAGCCCGCGGGCCGTTTCGTGCATAGTCGCGGGGTGCAACCAAACCCGATGAAAACCAACGCCAATACCCTGCTATCGCTCCCGGAGCCCGCGGAAGCCGAGATTCAGCAGGTGGCCCATCGTCTATGGAGGGAGAGTGGCTGTCCCTCTGGCGTCGAAACCGAGAACTGGTTCGCCGCAAAAGAATTGCTCCGCCACCACCACGGTCGCGTTCATGGCCCGCACCAGCAACCCGGCCGAAATTCCACCGTCCGTGCGTCCACCGTCTCGAAAGTGAAGAAATAATTCCGCCCGTTACCCCCGCTATGGCCATCGTCCCACTCACTCTCACGATCAGTCTCAGCCTCGTCTTCACGTTCATCATTTTCTTCCTGCGCGAGCATGCGCGGGGTGGGCTGAGCAGTGCGGAGCGGGATTCGTTGCTGCCCTTGGCCGACGAGAAACCGCTCTTGGCCGAGCCGAGGCCTGCTTTGATCCCGGCCCACCACCACCACGGTGGCGGTGACTGTGGATGCCACGATGGATCGCGTCGGGCCTGTGCGGGCTGTCGGCGGCTCCAGCAGACGACCTAGGTCACCCTTGCTTTTTCTTTCCGTTATGTCCGACCAAAAAATAACCATCGAATTCAACGACAAGGTCGTCCGCCAATTTCTCCTGGCCTCCGTGTTCTGGGGGGCCGTGGGCATGTTGGTCGGTGTGACGATCGCCGCCCAGCTTCGCTACTGGCAGCTGAACTTCGATGTGCCGTGGCTGACGTTTGGTCGGATTCGTCCGCTGCACACCAACGCCGTGATCTTCGCCTTTGTGGGCAACATGATGTTTGCGGGCGTGTACTATTCGACGCAACGGCTCGTGAAGGCTCGGTTGGCGAGCGATTTTCTGTCGCAGCTGCACTTCTGGGGCTGGCAGTTGATCATCGTCGCGGCGGCGATCACGCTGCCGCTCGGATTCTCCCGCGGTAAGGAATACGGCGAACTTATCTGGCCGATCAACATCGCGGTCACGTTCATCTGGGTCGTGTTTGCGGTGAATTTTTTCTGGACCCTCGCGCGTCGGCGCGAGCCGACCCTCTACGTGGGCATCTGGTTCTACATCGCGACGATCATCACCGTGGCGATGCTCTACATCGTTAATCACCTCTCGATCCCAACGAGCCTCTTGCACAGCTACCCGCTCTTTGGCGGCGTGCAGGATGCGTTGGTACAGTGGTGGTATGGGCACAACGCGGTGGCGTTCTTCCTGACCACACCGATTTTGGGCATCATGTATTACTTCGTGCCGAAGGCGGCCGAGCGTCCGGTTTATTCGTATCGGATGTCGGTGATTCACTTTTGGTCTCTGGTCTTTGTCTACATTTGGGCCGGTCCTCACCATTTATTGAATACAGCCCTGCCCGACTGGCTCCAAACGCTCGGGATGACGTTTTCCCTGATGCTCTGGGCGCCGTCGTGGGCCGGCATGTTGAACGGTCTCCTCACGATCCGCGGCGCGTGGGACAAACTTCGCACGGAGCCGGTGCTCAAGTTCTTCGCCGTCGCCGTCACGTTTTACGGTATGTCCACCTTCGAGGGACCGCTGCTCTCCATCAAGGCGGTCAGCGCGCTCGGCCATTACACGGACTGGATCGTCGGGCACGTCCACAGCGGCACCTTGGGCTGGAACGGCTTCATGGCAGCCGGCATGATCTACTGGTTGCTACCGCGGCTCTGGAACAAGCCCTTGCACTCCGTCTCGCTGGCCAACCTCCACTTTTGGCTCGGGACGGTCGGCATCCTCCTCTACACGGCCGCCATGTGGACGAGTGGCATCACGCAAGGCGTGATGCTCAATGCCACGACCGAGGGCGGCACGGTTCTCGCCTATGCCAACTTCGTCGAAACCGTCTCGACGATTCGCCCGATGATGATGATGCGCTTGATCGGAGGCGGCCTCTACCTCGTGGGTTGGTTTCTACTCATCTTCAATCTGTGGAAAACCGTCGCGGGTGCGAAGGCCGTGAACGGCTCGATTGAGGTCTTCGACGACGCTGGCGTCACGACGGCGGACGAAGAACTTTCGCTCGTCGGCACGTTCCTCAGCCCGCCAGTGGCGTTCTCGATTTTCGGGGTCGGCTTCTCGTGTGCCTGGATGTTCGGCGGCGACCTGCTGAGCGTCGCCGGCCTGGTCGGGTTGATGCTTTGTGTGGTGTTGGCCTACGCGAATTTCGAGTCGCGCGGAAAAAAATGGGCGGCGTGGTGGGATCGCCTGCTGGTGACTACGGCGCCATTCACGATTCTCGTGGTTATCGCCGTGGCTGTGGGTGGCTTGGTCCAGATCATCCCGACGTTGATCGTGCACCAAGCTGCCAACGTTGAGGATCGTCGCCAGATACCCTATACGCCTTTGGAATTGGCCGGTCGCGATATCTACGTGAGCGAGGGTTGCTACAACTGCCACTCGCAGATGATCCGCACGTTGGTGCCCGATGTGCTCCGCTACGGCGATTACTCGCGCCTCGGAGAGTCAATTTACGATTACCCCTTCCAGTGGGGCTCGAAGCGCACCGGCCCCGACCTCGCCCGGGTCGGATCGAAGTATCCGAATATCTGGCACTACCGGCACATGGAGAATCCGCGCTCGGTCTCGACCGGTTCGATCATGCCCAATTATCCCTGGCTTCTGAGCAAAGCGACCGATGTCGCCGCGTTGCCGGGCAAGATTTCGGTGCAGCGGATGCTCGGTGTCCCGTATCCCGCATGGAGCCCGGCGGAGGTCTTCGCCAACGCGGATGCTCAGGCCAAGGCTATCGCCGACGACCTGCGGGCCGCCGGGACCTCGGTCGCTCCGGATCGCGCGATCGTGGCACTCATCGCGTACCTGCAGAAGCTCGGTAAATTTGAAACGGTCGCACCGGCAAAATCCTCCGCCCGCTGAACACGCCGGCGTCTGTCCACGGATCAGGAATCCAAAGTTAAATTTTTTTCACTATGTTTCGTCGGCTCATTTTCGAAGAATCCGCCGCCCTGTTTACCTTGGTGGCTTTCAGTACCGCCGTGTCGATTTTCGTGAGTATTACTTGGCGGGCGCTGAGCATGAAGCGCCCGCAAGTGGCCCACTCGGAACAGCTCCCGTTTTCCACTCCCACCCCCGCCGCCCGTCATGACTCCGATTCCGCCGCCTGAAGACCACAGTCTCCGCCGCCACTCGTTTGATGGCATTCAAGAATTCGACCGTCGCCTGCCGAATTGGTGGATGGTGCTGCTCTTTGGCAGCATTCTCTTTTGGATGGTTTACTGGGCCTATTTCGAGTGGTTGCAGGTCGGGCTCACGGGTTCGCAAACGGTGGCGCTGGAAATGGAGCACATCGTCGCCGCCCGCCTCGCCTCGGCTCCGACCACGGACAATGCCAGCCTTTGGGCCATGAGCCGCAATCACGTCTTTGTGGACGCCGGGCGCGCCACCTACGCGACGACCTGTGTGAGCTGCCACGGCGACAAGCTCCAGGGCGGTATCGGCCCAAACCTCGCCGACCGACTCTGGATCCACGGGGGCAACCCGACCGATCTCTACGCCACGCTGGAAAAAGGCGTCCTCGCAAAAGGTATGCCCGCCTGGGTCCCCGTGATCGGTGCCAAGAAATCTGCCGAGGTGGTTGCGTTCCTGCTCAGCCACCACGCCGAAGGCGAGCCCATCGAGGTCCAAGCTGCTTGGATTCCGATCTTGCCCCAATAATCCGTGGCGAATCCTCCCCGCCGTCCGAGCCTCGACGCCGTCAGCACCATTCAAGATGACGGCTCGCGGCCGTTTATCTATCCTGCGGATACCCACGGGCGGTTCACCCAGGCCCGGCGGTGGTCGGCGTTCGCGCTGATCGCGTTTTATCTCTCGTTGCCTTGGATCAAGCTTAACGGCTATCCGGCCGTCTTCCTCGATGTCGCCGAGCGGCGGTTCCATCTCTTCGGCCTGACGGGGGCGGCCCAAGATCTGTGGTTGATTTTTTTCGTCATCACTGGGCTGGGTTTCTCGCTCTTCTTTGTGACCGCCCTGCTCGGCCGGGTGTGGTGCGGCTGGGCCTGTCCGCACACGGTTTTTCTCGACCACGTCTATCGTCGGATCGAACGGCTGATCGAGGGCGACGCGGTCCGGCGCCGGGCGCTCGCCGCGGCGCCGCTCTCCGTTCTGAAAATTTTAAAAGTCGGGCTCAAGCATGCGCTCTACGTGCTGCTCTCAGCGGTGATCACGCACCTGCTGCTCGCCTACTTTGTTTCCGTGCCCGAAGTGTGGGCGATGATGCGCGCGGCGCCGACGGAGCACTGGAGCGCCTTCGGCTTCATCGCGGTCGCGACCGGTGCGCTCTACTTTAACTTCGCGTGGTTTCGCGAGCAGTTGTGCATCGTCGTCTGCCCCTACGGCCGGATCCAATCCGCGTTGATCGACGACAATTCTCTGGTCGTTGGTTACGACGCGAAGCGGGGCGAACCGCGCGGCAAGGTCGGGACGCCCGCTGCCGGCGACTGCGTCGCGTGCAGCCGTTGCGTCCAGGTCTGCCCGACCGGCATCGATATCAAACAGGGCCTGCAGATGGAGTGCGTCGGCTGCACGGCGTGCATCGACGCGTGCGACGACGTGATGACTAGGCTCAAGCGGCCATCGGGCCTGATTCGCTACGACTCACAAAACGGATTCGCGGGCAAACCGACGCGGTGGTTTCGTCCGCGCGTCGCGCTGTACGGCCTGCTGCTCGCGGTGGGTGCGGGCGTGGCGTTGTGGGCGGTCTCGACGATCCGCCCGGCGAACTTCGCCGTGACGCGGATCATCGGTACGCCGTATTTTGTAACGGATGATTTCGTCCGCAATCAGTTCCTAGTCCGCGTCGTCAACAAGCGTAATCAGACGCAGCGCTATCTCGTCAGCGTGAATCGGGCGCCGGTCTCGCTCGTGCAGAACGGGCTCACTGCGGTCCTCGAAGTGCCCGCTTTGGGCGAGATTGTGCAACCGCTCGTGTTGCAGATGCCGCGGCGGGATTTCACCGGCGCTTTTGGGCTTGAAATAAGAATCGCGGATGTGGGCGGCCATTTTCACCTGGAACGCGACGTCGAATTTCTGGGGCCGGATCCCCAGCTCCGGCACGAAAAGGAGGAGGAAAAAAATGAGCACGGCAAAAAACACTGAGCGCGTCGCCAAAAGGATGCCGCTCATGGGGATCGTCGCCGGGGTGTTCACCCTGCAGATCGCGGTCTGGGCGGCGTGGATTACGTTTGCTTCCAAGCATCGCGTGGCGGAAGTGCCGCTGGCGACGACGCGCTGAACTATGGAATTCGCCGCCGTCAACTCTCCCTCCGCGGCGTTCGTCGCCGGTCTTGTCACCAGTCTGCACTGCGCGGGGATGTGTGGGCCGCTCGCGTGTTCGCTCATCCCGGTCCGCGGTGAGCGCGCCGATGCACAAACGGTGAGCACGGTCTATCATCTGACGCGCCTGACGAGCTACGCGGTTTTGGGCGCGCTGGCTGGTGGACTCGGGAGCCTGCCGCTGACGTGGATTTCGCACTCGAGCCTCCGCTGGCTGCCGTGGCTCACGGTCATATTTTTCGTCGCGCTCGCGCTACGCTGGGACCGGCATATCCCGAAATTCTTATTGCTCGGGCGGCTGACGTTCCGCTTGCAGAGCTGGCTGCGGGACCGATCGCGGACGCAGGCGGCGGCCGCGCTGGGACTGGCCACGCCTCTGTTACCCTGCGGACCGCTCTATTTCTTAATCGCGTTGGCGCTGTTGTCGGGGTCGGCGTTGCGCGGAGTGGAGTTCATGCTGGCGTTCGGCCTCGGCACCGTGCCGCTGCTCTGGCTCGCGCAATCGCAATTTCAATGGGTGCGCTCCACGCTTTCGCCGCGCTGGCTTGCTCGCACGCGAATGGCGCTGGCGCTCACGACGGCGGCGGTCATCGGTTGGCGGCTGCGCGGTACGCTGGGTTTCGCAGGACCCGATTCGGCCTCGCTGATTTGTTTTTGAGATGAGCACGACGATCGAACGTGCCACCAGCATCTCGCCCCTGATGGGGGCCCAGAAACCTGGGCAAGATGCCCGTACCACGGCTGAGCCGACCTGCCGGCACTGCGGGGCGCCCCTGCTCGACGAGCGGATGGTCGCGACGGGATTTTGCTGTGCGGGCTGTTCGTACGTTTTTCGGCTCGTGCATGCACACGGTCTGGCGGGTTACTACCGGATCAAAGACGACCTCACCGCGCCGGCCGACGCGGCGGTGTTTCAGCCCCGTGATTACGCCTGGCTGGAGAAGGCGCAGCGGGACGTCGAAGGCCGCAGTGAGGCTGAGGCGACGGGGGCGCGGCGGCCGCGGGAGATCCCGGAGTTGACGCTGGATTTGCAGGGAGTGTCGTGCGCGGGTTGCGTGTGGCTCATCGAACGGCTGTTTCAAGAGCAGGCGGGTGGGCGGGAGATCATCGCGAATGCGCAGCTCGGCACGGTGCGATTGCGTTGGGTGAGCAGGGCGTTCAGCGCGGTGGCGTTTGCGCGGGCGTTGCAGGCCTTTGGTTACCTCGTGGGTCCGCTCGGCGAGGCGCGCGGCGAGCTGGAGAGTCGCGTCTTGGTGAAGCGCATCGGACTGTGCTCGGCCTTCGCGATGAACGTGATGCTGTTTACGTTTCCCGGGTATTTTGGGATGGAGCGTGACTTCGAATATGCGCGGTTGTTCGGACTGCTCTCGCTGGTGTTTGGCACGCTTAGCCTTTTGGTGGGCGGAGTGTATTTTCTCGGTCGGGCCGTGCGAGCGCTCCGGTGGGGAGCGATGCACATCGATCTGCCGATAGGTCTCGGCATTGCGGGTGCCTATGCGGGCTCGCTCTACGGGTGGATCGCGGGCGAAGAGCGCTTCGTTTATTTCGATTTCGTGAGCGGGTTCATTTTGCTGATGCTCATCGGGCGGTGGGCGCAGGTCGCGGCAGTCGAGCGGAACCAGCGCCGGTTATTGGCGATGCAACCCAAGCCCCCGCGGGTGTTGACCGACGACGCGGGTGAAGTCGCGCCGGAGCAGCTGCGAGTGGCGCAGGTCTACGCACTCGGGGCTGGGCAAACGAATCCCGTCGAGGCCACGCTCGGGGCAGCGGCGACGTTTTCGTTGGCTTCCATCAATGGTGAGGCGGAGCCGAAGGTGTTTCCGGCCGGTGCGCGGGTGCCTGCGGGAGCGGTCAATGTCGGTCGCGTGGCGGTGCGCCTCACGGCGCGGCAGACGTGGAGCCAATCGTTGCTCGCTCAGTTGTTGCAAACTCCGGAACGCGCGGCGGCCCGGGACGGGCTGATCGAGCGGATTGTCCGCGGCTACATCGTCGGAATCTTGCTCGTCGCCACGCTCGCGGGCCTCGGGTGGTGGGTGGGTACCGGGGATGCGCTGCGCACGTGGGCGGTGGTGATCGCGGTGCTCGTCGTATCGTGTCCGTGTGCGGTGGCACTCGCGTTTCCGTTGGCGGACGAGATGGCGACGGTAGCGCTGCGGCGCCGTGGTGTATTTGTGCGCGAGGGCGACCTGTGGACGAAGCTTGGGCGAGTGCGGCAAGTCGTTTTCGACAAAACGGGCACGCTGACGTTGGAGGCCCCGGTTTTGCAGAATCCCGCGGCGTTGCGGGCGCTGGATCCGGAGGCGCGGGCGGCGTTGCATGCGCTGGTGCGTGACAATCCTCATCCGGTGAGCCAGGCACTTTTGGAAAATCTGTTGGCCGATGGTGCGCCTGCGGCGCTCGTCGGCGACGTCGGTGAGACGGTGGGATGCGGCGTGGAAATCGGCGCGTGGGCGTTGGGGCGCGCGGGTTGGCGCGGGCCGGCGAGCACGGACGGCGCGACGGTATTGACGCGAGACGCACGCGTGGTCGCGGCCTTTAGGTTTGCCGACACGCTGCGGGCAGATGCGCGGGCCGAGGTGGCGGCGCTGCGGCGGCGCGGGCTTGAGGTGCAGATCTTGAGCGGCGACCGGCAGGAAAAAGTCGCGGCACTCACGGCGGAGCTCGGTCTACCCGCCGAGTGCGGGTTGGGTGCGCTATCTCCGCTGGACAAGGCAGCGTGGTTTACAGGTGAGCGGGCGGAGACGGCGCTGATGCTCGGTGACGGGGCCAACGACAGTCTGGCCTTTGATCGGGCCCGCTGCCGGGGCACGCCGGTGATCCATCGTGGGCTCTTGGAGCAGAAGGCGGATTTTTATTATCTCGGACGCGGGATCGGCGGAATCCGGGCGCTGTTCGAGGTCGATGCGGTGCGACGGCGGACGCAGACGGTGATTTTGATGTTTTCAATCGTCTACAACGTGCTCGCCGTGGGTCTCGCCGTAGCCGGGCGGATGAACCCGCTGGTGGCCGCGATGCTCATGCCGGTGAATTCGCTCGCGACGCTGGCGATCGTGACGGGTGGGATGCGGCGGGTGTTCCGCTCCCCGCGCGAATGAGGAGAGCAAACCGGTGGCAGGTCGTGAAGGGCTTGAGGCGTCCTGCAAACGGAAAGACCCGCGCCGGAGAGGGTGCAGCCGGTAGGGACGATTTCCGCGGCTAGCCGAATCAAGGTCCGGGACCGCGGGAAATGCTCGCGAGAAAATGACGGTATCGGGTGGCTGCTCAAACGATAGAGTGCTCAAACGACGATTCAGTGGGGGCGCTATCGCCGTGCGGACGCGCGAGAAGGACGCTGTTATTTTCCTCCCAAAAAATGTCCCTTAAAAGTGTCACGTATTACGTGACACTCACGGGGAGAATTCGGGTTTTATTGGCAATGAACTGATCAGCGTAAGCCTCGCCAAAAAGGGTAGCGACGACGCAATCCATCGAGGTGTATCACCACGCCCTCGGGACTCGGGCTCGCGATGACAAACCAGAGGCAGAAAGATCCGCGCTCGGATCCGCGCTAGGAACGACCGCGGGCGACGCGCCTCGCTGCGGAGAGCGGACCACCGAGTGCGGCCCCAGGAGCGGCGTGGTGGAAACGCGGTGGCAGCGGGCAGGGGCGTTTCTGGGATCGGCGGAGTGGCGACAACGCGCTCGCCTCGACGACGCGCGCTGCTCCAAGCTGGCGGGCATGACCACCGACCCGGCCTTCGCGGAACTGACCACGCTGCTCAAACGCACGCATACGCTCGGGACGGTGGCGGAGTTGTTGGGTTGGGATGAGCAGGTCAACTTGCCACCGGGAGGGGCCGAGCAACGCGCGGCCCAGCACGCGGCGGTCGCGGAGGTGCACCACGCCGCCGCGAGTGCGGGGCGCATCGGCGCGTTGCTCGGTGCGCTGGAGGCGGGGGCTGGTGGATTGACGCCGGATGAACAGTTGGTCGTGACCCACGCGCGCAAGGACTACGAGCGCGCGACGAAGTTACCGGCGGAATTTGTGCGCGAGAAGGCTGCGCAGAGCAGTCGGGGCTATCACGCATGGGTGCGGGCGAAGGCGGCCGACGACTTCGCGAGTTTTGTGCCGGTGCTGGAGAAAAATGTGGAGTTGGCGAAACGGGAGGCGGCCTACCTCGGCTGGAGTGGGCGGGAGTATGACTATATGCTCGATAAGCACGACCCGGGCTTGACCGCCGTCGCGGTCGACCGGCTTTTCGGCGAACTGAAGAGCGAACTCGTGCCGTTGGTGCGAGCGATCACGGCCTCGCCGACGGCGGGACGGGCGAAGGCGGCGGAGACGACGTTGCGCGGATTTCCGGTGGAAGGGCAGCGGGCGTTTTTGCGCGAGGTCACCGAGCAGATCGGTTTCGACTACGAACGCGGTCGGATCGATGTCTCGCTGCATCCTTTTTGTTCGGGCACGGGCAGTGATGTGCGGATGACGACACGGTTTAAAGTCGACGAGCCGTTGGACTCGTTGTTCGCCTCGATTCACGAGACGGGGCACGGACTTTATGAACAAGGTTTGCCGGCGGCGCAGTTTGGCACGGCGTTGGGACAACATGCCGGGATGGCGGTGCATGAGTCGCAGAGCCGGTTGTGGGAAAACCAAGTCGCTCGCAGCCGCGGATTTTGGCGGAATGTCGAGCCGCGTTTACGCGCGTTATTTCCGACGCAGACGGCGGGACTGACCGCCGAGGAACTTTATCTCGCGGTGAATGGGGTGGAGCCGACCTTGGTGCGAGTGGAGGCGGATGAGGTGACCTACAATCTGCACATCATTCTGCGCTTTGAGATGGAGAAAAAACTTTTCAACGGAGAGCTCGCGGTGCGCGACCTGCCGGCGGCGTGGCGCGCGGCGTCGCGGGAGATCGTGGGATTGGCGCCGGCCACGGATCGTGCGGGGGTGCTCCAAGATGTGCATTGGAGCGACGGGGCTTTTGGGTATTTCCCGAGTTACTGTTTGGGGAATTTGCTGGCAGCTCAATTGTGGTATCGGGCCCTGACGTTGCGACCGGGACTGGAGGAGGAGTTCGCGCGCGGGGATTTTTCCTGGCTCCTCGCTTGGCTGCGGGCGGAAGTGCATACGCAAGGCCGCCGGTTCGACGCGTTGGAACTAGCTCGGCGCGTCACGGGCGAGGAGTTGTCGCCGCGCGCGTTTTTGCGGTATTTGCGTGAGCGTTACGGAGCGCTCTATTTGAACTAACTTTTATGGGACTGATCGACACCCACACCCACTTGGAATCGTTTGCGCGCCAGGGCGGAACGGTCTTGGCCGATACGTTGGCCCGCGCTCAGGCGGCGGGCGTGGAGACCATGGTGACGATCGGGACGTCGCCCGAAGACTGGGCGCTCTATCGCACGCTTGCGCGAGAGCACGGGAAGACGGGCTTGGTCCGCTATTCCGTCGGGCTGCATCCGTGTTCGGTTGATGGAGAATGGGCAGCGGCCATGGCGCAGGTGGAGGATTTTTGGAAAGGAGAGGAGCCGCGGCCGGTGGCGCTGGGGGAGATTGGGCTGGATCGGTTTCATTTGCCGAAGGACGCGGCGGAAGCCGCGAAGATTTTCGCCTGGCAGCGGGCGGCGTTTAGCGAGGGGCTCGCGTTGGCGAAACGGCTGGGCTGCCCCGTCGTCGTGCACTCGCGGGCGGCCTTTCAGGAGTGCGTTAAACTGATCGATGCGAGCGGAGTTGATTGGACGCGGGTGGTGTTTCACTGCTTCGCCGAGGGCCCCGCCGAGATGGCGGAGCTGACGCGACGAGGTGGCTGGGGATCGTTTACCGGGGTGCTGACTTATAAGAGTGCTGAAAACGTGCGAGCGGCGGCGAGGGCGCAAGGTCTCGCGCGGCTGATGGTGGAGACGGATGCGCCGTATTTGACGCCGTTCCCGCACCGCGGAAAGCCGAACGAGCCGGCCTACGTCCGGCATATCGCGGAGTTTGCGGCGAAGGACGTATTCGGAGTCGGCTACGACGAGTTGGTGGCGATTACGACGGCAAATGCACGTCGGTTTTTCCAGTGGTCACCCCCGTGACCCGAGGAAGCCGCGGAAAACTGAGCATCACCGGGTCGGTCGGGAGCGACCGGATCTCGCGCTTAGGCCAACGTCCTTTGAACTCTGGACTTTTCGGTAGCCGCGAGCGCCAGCGAGAGGACGAAACACCACTCGCTGGTGCTCGCGGCTACCCGGCAAATCAAAGTCTGAATCGTTTGGGCGATTGATCCTAGGCCTCGTCGAATTTGCGGGCAAAGAGGGCGTCGAGTTCCGCGAGCATCGCGGGGGCGTCCGCGCCGGTAGCGATGAACGTGACTTTCGAGCCTCGGCCGGCGGCCAGCATCATGAGGCCCATAATGCTCTTGCCGTTCACCTGTTCGTCTTTGTTTTCCACGAAGACCTCGGCCTTAAACTTGTTGGTGATGCGCACGATCATCGCGGCGGGACGGGCGTGGATGCCCATCTTGTTCTGCACAATCAGCTCCTTGGTTACGGGCTGAAGAGCAGGAGTGGCGTCGCTTTTATTCATGGTTCCGAGAAAGGCCAAGCAACGTCCGTTAGGCGGCACGGGCTTGCAACCCAAAAACCCGGCGGCACGATGCCACGACATGCCCGCTATCGCGATCATCGTTCCCTGTCGGCTCGAATCTACCCGATTCCCCCGCAAGCTTTTACATAAAATAAAAGGACGCCCGTTGCTGCTCTGGGTAGCGGAGCGGATTGCCCGTGAGGCGCCCGAGTTTCCGTTGTGGTTTGCGGTCGACGATGCACGTTTGGCCGACTGTGTGACGGCGGCTGGTTTTCGGGCAATCATGACGAGTGGGGCGCACCAAAGTGGCACGGACCGCATCGCGGAAGCGAACCGGACGGTCGGTGCCGCGTTGGTGATCAACGTGCAGGCGGATGAGCCGTTGGTCACCGGGGGGCAGCTGCGGGCGCTAGCGGAACTTTTGGGGGACGGCGAAGGCGCGCCGATGGCGACGTTGGCCACGCCCTTCAAGCGGGCGGCCGACTTTCTGAATCCGAATCAGGTGAAGGTGGTGTTGGCTCCATCGGCACGGCGGGCGTTATTCTTCTCGCGGTCGCCCATGCCCTACGCCCGGGATCGCGCCGGGGTGGTGGACGACGCTTGGGTGGCGGCCAACCCATGCTTCAAGCACCTCGGACTTTATGGTTACCGAGCGGACCTGCTCAGCCAGTTCGCGGAGTTGCCGATGGGCCAACTGGAGCAGATTGAAAAACTGGAGCAGTTGCGCGTGCTGGAAAACGGCTACGAGATCGCCTGCGCGGTCACGGCGGACGCAACGATTGGCGTGGATACGCCGGAAGACGCGGTGAAGTTTGAGCAGTGGCTGAGCTGAACCCACGCGGGCGGTCGGATGCCACGAAGCGGCGGGAGTGGTCGGGTGGCCGGCGTTCCCGGAAGGTATCGGTCAAATTTTCCCAGCTTTGCGCGCTGCGACCATTCGGTAGAAATCGACGAAGAGTGGATCGGCGTCGTTCGGGCCGGGGGCGGCTTCCGGATGGTACTGGACGCTGAAAATGGGGAGCTTCGTGTGGCGGAGACCCTCGACGGTATTGTCGTTGAGATTGATCTCGGTGACTTGGGCGCCGGTTTTTTCGAGCGACTGCGGATCGGTGGCGAAGCCGTGGTTTTGCGCGGTGATGGAGACCTTGCCGGTTTCGAGATTCTTCACGGGCTGATTGCCGCCACGGTGGCCGAACTTGAGTTTGAACGTCGTGCCGCCGAGGGCGTGCGTGAGCATCTGGTGACCCAGGCAAATCCCGAAGATGGGGAAGTCGGGGAGTAGCGCGGTGACGGTTTTGTGAATGTAGGGGAGGGCGGAGGGATCGCCGGGGCCATTCGAAAGAAAGATGGCGTCGGGCTGATGTTCGCGGACTTGCTCGTGGGTCGCGGTGGCCGGGAATACTTGGACCTCGAAGCCGTGGTTCACGAGCTTGCGATAAATGCTGTGCTTGGCGCCGTAGTCGAACGCGGCGACGCGGAATTTTTTCTCGGGGGCCCCGGGAGCATTCATCGTGGTGCCGACTGGAAGATAGGCGGCGTTGTAGTTCGCCGGTTCGCTGGAGCTCCAGATGTAAGGCTCCGTGCACGTGACGTCCTTCACATAGTCGGCGCCGGCCATGTCCTGCCACGATTTCGCGCGCTGGATGGCCGCTGCGTCGGTGATGGGGAGGGTGCTGAGGCAGCACTTCATCGCGCCATCGACGCGCAGTTTTTTCGTGAGGGTGCGGGTGTCGATTTCGCTGATACCGGGGATGCCGTTTTGACGAAGGTAGTCGCCGAGCGAGAGGCGGCTGCGCCAGTTGCTAACGATGGGGGAGAGTTCGCGGACGACGAAGCCGCTGGCTTTGGGCGCGGCCGACTCGGTGTCCTCGGGGCTGATCCCGTAGTTGCCGATTTGCACCGCAGTCATCGTGACGATCTGGCCAAAGTAGGAGGGGTCCGTGAGGATCTCCTGATAGCCAGTCATCGACGTATTGAATACGCACTCACCGGCGATGGTGGCGTCGGCTCCGAAGGCGAGGCCGCGGAAAATCGAACCGTCTTCGAGCGCGAGAACTGCGGGTTTGGACGTGGACATTAAAGGCGAACGAAAAGGTGTCGCCCGTCCGCTGCCAAGGGGAAACGCGTGCCGGGCACGCGAAAATTATGTCTGGGTAGGAGCGTTCCCTGCGGCGGAGAGGGGCGGGGTGACCGGGCCGTCTTCTGCTTCGGTGAGGGCCGCGGCCGGCTCGGCAGCGGTCTGCCGCTGGCGGCGGCGCTTGATGGATTGATCGGCGCGCTCGTCCAACCAGCGAATAATCGCGAACCGCGGCCGCGGGCTCACAAATTCCTTCGGGTCCGCCGTCCGGCCGTGAGTGTAGAGGGTTGCCGGATCGATGTAGGTACCGAGGATCAGGTCCGGGAGAGGCAGGCCGAAGATACCAGAGATGGACTCGTTACAGCGGATATCAGCATGGTGGCGCAGGTGGAAGGCGTAGGCCTTGCGCCAGAATGGCCCCGTGGTGGGTTGGGACACCAGACGATCCCAAGTCGCTTGGGGCCAGTGTTCGATGGCGTGAACGATTTCGTAAAGGCAGAGTGAAAAAGTGATGCCGATAAAGCCTCCGAGGAAGATGGGATACTGCGGGAGGAACCATTGGGCCGGGACAAAAAAGACGCTGCCCGCTCCGACAAATGCAACCAAAGTAAACCAAGGAAAATATGAGGCCTCGTATTGTTTCTCGTGCTCGATCGGGTAGTGGTTTTCGACCAGATAGGGCATCGCCGCCTGACCTTTTTTAGCCCTCTGAAAACCGACCCGCGTGAGCGCGTGGTGAAGGGTGTGCTGCTTATAGAAGTGACTCAGCAAGGGCAGAAGTGGCGCGTGCAAAACGTAGCGGTGAAAGAAAAACTCGAACACGCCGGCTGCGCAGTGCGCGGCGACGATCACGATGGCCAGCATCCACCACGGGGCGGCGAGCTGGGCGCGCCATACGCCGGGTGCGGCAAGGGCGAGGACGGCGCAGAGTCCGGCAAACGTCAGGGTGACCGTGATGATAAACAATGTGACCGAAAACTTCGGCTCTTTTTTGGCCCCGTGATGGTGATTCGACATAAGATTTTCGGTTGAGTGGGATGAGGATTTACCGAAAGGGCAATCCCCGCGGGCAATATTCAGCGGAAGAAAGCAGTTCGCGCGGTCGTAGGCGAGCAGGGTTTTTACGCAGCATTTCTGACGAGTGCAGCGACGGGTTTCGCGTCATTTGGGGCTCACCGTTTGACAGAATTTCGTTAGCTCCCTAACTGTCCCCAAAATCGATGCCCTACACTGAAGATCGCGCCAGCTGGTTCGAAGGCCAAGGACTCTGGCAACACATCCCCGAGCGCGACTGGCGCGATTGGACTTGGCAGTTGAAGAATCGTATTACGACGGTGGCCCAGCTCGAGCAGTTCATGACGCTCACCGCCGACGAAAAGGCGGGCTGCGCCTTTGCAAACCAGAAGCTGGCGCTCGCGATCACGCCTTATTTTTTCAACCTGATCGACCGTCACGATCCCCACTGCCCGATTCGCAAGCAGGTCATTCCCCGTTCGGGTGAGATGGTGGTCAGCGAGGAAGAGCGCCTCGATTCTCTCGGCGAGGACGGACACTCGCCGGTGCCGGGGTTGGTGCATCGGTATCCTGATCGCGTGCTCTTTCTCGTGACAGACCGCTGTGCGGCCTACTGCCGCTATTGCACGCGGAGTCGGTTGGTGTCCAACGCGCAGGACTACAACTTCCATCCCGAATATGAGCAGGGCCTGCGTTACATCGAGGCCCATCCGGAGGTGCGTGACGTACTGCTCTCGGGCGGTGATCCCTTGCTGCTCTCGGATAAGAAGCTCGAGCACCTTTTGTCGCGGTTACGCGCCATCAAACATGTGGAGTTTATCCGGATCGGCTCGCGCATCCCCGTGTTTCTGCCGCAGCGGATCACGCCGGAGCTCTGCGAGATTTTCAAAAAATACGGTCCGATCTGGATGAGCATTCACCTCAATCACCCGAAGGAGGCGACCGCCGAGTTGAAGGCGGCGTGTGAACGGCTCTCGTTTGCCGGCGTGCCCTTAGGTAACCAGAGCGTGCTGCTGGCGGGCGTGAACGACGATGCCGAGGTGATGCAGGCGCTCGTCCACCGGTTGCTGCGGATGCGCGTGCGGCCCTACTACATTTACCAGATGGACCTCATTACGGGAGGGGCGCACTTCAAGGTGGATGTCCGAAAGGGCGTGGAGATTATTCGGTCGCTGCGTGGTCACACGACTGGCTACGCGGTGCCCCAATACGTCATCGATGCGCCCGGCGGGGGCGGCAAGGTGCCGATCAACCCGGACTACGTGGAGAAAATCACCGACGATGAAGTGATTTTTCGCAATTACGAGGGGCAGCAATTTCGCTATCCGCTGAAGAGTACGCCCACCCAAGCGCTCGTGGAAGGCATGGGCCTGAACGGAGCGGTCGAGTCGGTGATGATAACCTGAAGGATTCTGGGGTGATGCCGGGGCTTGGCCGGGCGGGTCGGCTGATATCGGCACAAGTATGGCCTCGATGTGGCGATCGAGGCGCTGCGCGACGGCTGGCGGGAGAAGAAATTCACGATGAACGAACTCTCCAAGGCGGTTGCCGTCTGCCGGGTGAGCCGGGTCATTCAACCCTACGTCGAGATGCTCGCATGAACGCGTCCAAGAACATCTCCGCCTCGGTGAAAGCCCGTCTGCAAAACGTGGCTGCGACCCGTGGCGAAGATTCCCGAGCCGCAAATTCGCACGTATCCCGTCTACACGGTCGTCGCCGATAAGTTCGAGGCGATGGTGAAGCTGGGGATCGCCAACACCCGGATGAAGGATTTTCACGACATCTGGTTCCTGGCGCAGCGGTTCGAGTTCGATGGCCCGACGCTGCGGAAAGCCATCGACGCAACGTTTGCCCGCCGGCAAACGAACCTGCCACCGCTTCCCGAAGCTCTCACCGATGCGTTCGCCAACGATCCGACCAAACAGGTGCA
>CANIJN010000098.1 GCA_947467625.1 Opitutia bacterium
GACCCGTGGCGAAGATTCCCGAGCCGCAAATTCGCACGTATCCCGTCTACACGGTCGTCGCCGATAAGTTCGAGGCGATGGTGAAGCTGGGGATCGCCAACACCCGGATGAAGGATTTTCACGACATCTGGTTCCTGTCGCAGCGGTTCGAGTTCGATGGCCCGACGCTGCGGAAAGCCATCGACGCAACGTTTGCCCGCCGGCAAACGAACCTGCCACCGCTTCCCGAAGCTCTCACCGATGCGTTCGCCAACGATCCGACCAAACAGGTGCAGTGGGCCGCGTTCCTGCGCCGCAACGGCCTGACCGGGCTGCCCGGGCGATTCAGCGAAGTCGTGGCCGTGCTGCGGAAGTTTTTCGAGCCGGTGCTGCGCTTACGGTGAAGCTGCGTTCGCGAGCCATGGTTCGCGGTGGCTCCTGAGCGCGAAAGTCTTGATCCACCAGCGACGACCGCACTCTTCTCACTTGCGCGCTGGTATCACCTGAGGCGCCGCCTGTCCCAAAAGCGACGGGCAACAGAAAAAATCAAGTTTGCCTCCGCTACGGTTCCTTCCGGCTTCCCTCATCGGCCAGTGATGGAAGGGGGGAAGGCATTCACCCTACGTCGGCTGATGAACTGGGGCCGAAACGACCCGGCTCAATGATCTTCGATGCGGCGCCTCGGATTCCGCGTCACCCCCGCAATGCCTCACCTCTATGTCGCGCATCAATCACCGATTGCGCCGTGCTTTAGCTGCCGTCGCCGGTTTCTTTCCTGTTTTGCGAAGGGCGCTGAGCGTCGACGTTTGTCGTCCCAACAGGTGCAAATCTTGCCGCCCAGCCTTTGCAATTTCCAGCGCCCACCATCGGCGCGGCTCCACTCCGTGCATCCGTTTGAAATGCTGACCAAAGAGCGAAAAGTCACGATTCCCCAGCTAAGACGAACAGGTGGTTTTTTTGGGTTATGCCGTCGCGTGAATTTACGGTTTTTCGCTCAAGGGAGAAGAACGCACTCGACTTGACGTGCGCGGCCGGGAATTCACTGAGGAGAAGGTGTCTGCGTCCGCAGATATGAACGATCCGAAACAAGAAACTGCGCGATGGTTTTCCGAGGAAGTGCATTCGCACGAATCCGCTCTCCGGTCGTATCTGCACCGTGTGTTCCCCTTGCTGCCGGACATCGATGACCTTGTGCAGGAGTCGTACGCCCGGCTCATCCGGGCGCGCGAAGCGGGGCGGGTAAGCTACGCCAAGGCCTTTCTATTCACGACGGCACGCAACGCGGCCCTCGATTTTTTCCGGCGCCGGCAGATTGTGCGGATCGACGGCGTAGCCGATCTCGCGGCGCTGTCCGTCATAGAAGATAGGCCGGATGCCGCCGAAGTGGTCAGCCGCCAGCAGGAACTTGCTCTTCTCGCGGATGCGGTGAAGACCCTGCCGGAGCGCTGCCGCCAGGTGGTCACACTCCGGCTGCTTTACGCCATGTCACACAAGGAAATCGCCGCCAAACTTGGCATCTCGGACCAGACCGTGAAGGCCCAAATGGCCAAGGGCATGCGCCGCTGCGCCGACTACCTCGGTGCCCGAGGCTTGCCGTGAATACAGGCCTTTCACCACGAAACACACCAAGGGCCCAAACCTCCCTCTTGTTGGCCCAAGGAAGACACGGAAAACACAGAAACCAGATCGATGACATCCTCTGCCTCCTCCGCCCTACGCGCCATTTCGAGTATTTGGTGTAGTTCATGGTAATCCGCTCTGTTGCAAAATGAAATCGCATGATCATTCCCGTCCCTCCGAGGCTGAGGCCATTCAGGCCACGGCGGCGGCCTGGCTCGCGCAGCGCGACGACGGGCTCACCCCGGAGCAGGAGACGGAGTTTGCGCGCTGGCGCTCCGCCGACGTGCGGCACGAGGCCGCCGTGGCGCGGCTCGACGCGACGTGGAGCGCCCTGCAGCAATTGCGCGAGTATCGGCCCGAGGCGGCCCGCCATCCGGACAAGGATCTGCTGCGCACGGCTCCGATCAGCCAGCGCGCGGTGCCATTTCCGGCGGCGGTGGCAGCCGCGGCTCTGGCTGCATCCCTCGTGCTGGCGTGTGTGTGGTGGTTCACCCGCCCCGAGGTTCGGATGGCACCACCAAACCTCACCCATGCGACCACGGTTGACGGCTACGAGCGCGTTGCGCTCGCCGATGGCTCGATGGTGGAGCTGAACTCGGCAAGTGAAATTCAGGTGGCCTTCGTTGCGGCCGAACGCCGCGTGCGCCTGGTGCGAGGGGAAGCGCATTTCACCGTGGCGAAGAATCCAGCGCGACCGTTTTGGGTTGAGGCGGGTGGGGTGGCAGTGCGTGCGGTCGGCACGGCCTTCAATGTGAAGCTGGGCGGCAAAAATGTCGAAGTAATGGTGACTGAAGGAAAGGTGCGGGTCGCCGAAGTAGAGCATCTAGAAAAGAGGCCGGAGGTCGGAAGCCGGAGGTCAGGTGGAACTATGGAAGAAGCCGCCCGGCTGCGCGCTGAACTTGGGCCAAACGAACGCATCGTGATTCCCTCCGCTGGTGCGACAGCGTCGCCCCTTCCGCCGCCCGTCGTGGAGAAGGTGACGTCAGAGGCCCTGTGCGCCGCATTGGCCTGGCAGGGAGCGCGGCTGATCTTTGTCGATACGCCGCTGGCCGAGGTCATCGTCCAGTTCAACCGCCGCAATCCGGTGCAACTCGAATTGGCCGAGGCCGAACTCGCCACTCTTCCCATCGGCGGCAGCTTCCGTGCCGAAAACGTCGACGCCTTCGTGCGCCTGCTCGCCTCCGGCGGCGACATCAGCGTGGAGCGCCCGACCCCGAGCCGCATCGTCCTGCGCAAAGCTCCGGACGCGCGCCGTCGCGACTAGTTTTTTCGCGCCAACGAAAAAACTCATAGCCCGACTTTGCCCCTGCTTCGTCTGAATTCATGAACGGCCCAATGCGCGGATCCTGCCGCCGCCCCCTGCCGTTTTTGGATGCTGCAAACCGTTACCTCGTATTTTCTCTCTATGTGCCGCTCGGTTGATGCCCTGCGACGGCTGGTGTTGATGCTCGTGCTTGCGGCCTTGGCGCCGCCGGCACCGGCGGCACGGGCGTCGAATCCCACGCCCGCGGCCGCCAATCGGCGCTACGACATTCCCGCAGGCGACGCGACGGAGACGCTGCAGCGGTACATCGAGCAGTCGGGCGAGCAGATTCTCTATGTCGTTCCGACGGTGCGCGGGGTGAAGACCAATGCGGTGATCGCCGAATGCACCGCACGTGAGGCGATCGAGCGGATGGTCGCGAAGACCGTACTCATCGTGGTCGAGGATCCCCAGACGGGCGCCGTGATGATCCAGCGGAGCACGCCCTCGCGGGCTCCGCCGGCGGCTGCGCCCGCCCCGCCGCCCGAAACGCCCAAGTCCGCTCAACCTAAACACAACCAATCTCCTTCCATGAAGAATCGCACTTTTCTCGCCATCATCGCCGGCTGGTTTCTCACGACAGGCGCGGTCGACGCCCAGACCGCCGAAACCGGCGGCACTCTCACCGGCTTTGTTAGCAATGCCGTCACCGGCAGGACCCTCGTCGGGGCTCGCGTGGAGATGCCTCAGCTGAATCGCAGCGGTGTCACGGACAACACCGGTCGCTATGTCATCGCTGCGGTGCCGGCAGGCTCGTATGAGATCGTCGCCTCGTACGCCGGACTCGACGCGAAAAGGAGCGTCGCCAACAGCGACGGCCGGTCACCCCAAGCGATCAATTTCTCTCTGACCTCAGCCGTCTATGCCTTGGAAGAGTTCCGCGTGACGGGGGAACGCGAGGGCCATGCCGCGGCCGTCACCGCCCAGAAGAATGCCCCCAATCTCGTCAACGTCTTGTCCCTGGATTCCTTCGGCAACCTGCCGAACATGGATGTGGGCGAGCTTGCCATTCGTTTTCCCGGAGTGGCGGGGGGGGTCAACAATGAGGGCGTAGTCAACCGGATCATGGTCCGTGGCATGCCGGGGGAATCAACGCGCACCCTGGTGGATGGCACGATGATGGCGACCTCCCAGACTTTCGCCCGCCTGTTTCAAAGCAGCAGTCTGACCGGTGCGATGTTTGATCAATTCGAACTCACCAAGGGCTTCACCCCCGACAAGCCGGTGGACTCGCTGGGTGGTTCCGTCAACATGAAGAGCCGTTCGCCCCTGAGCATGAGTGAAAGGCGCCGCACAGTTTACAACATCGCCGCGCGCTGGGCGCCGCCTTTCACGACCCAGGTGCCATGGCGAAGGGCGCACCCGCTGCATCCCCTCCTGAACCTCACGCACGAGGAAGTCTTCGACGTGTTTGGTGGTTCCCGAAATCTCGGGGTGGCGATCAATGCCTTCTATAGCGAGAATGTCTTCGGCTATTTTAGCACGAATCGCGATTACGAGAATACGATCACCAAACCGGCGTACCTGTGGGATTACCGTACGGCCGACACCTTCAATAATCGCAAAAAAGGCAGCATTGGCGCAAAAATCGACTACCGCCTGTCGAGCGCCACCAAGATTTCCCTGAATACAGTTTATAACGACGCTAGAGAGCCTTTTAATCAAAATAATCAGGTCCGCGCCTTCGCGAATCAAAGCGTCGGGACGACGGGAACCGCTGGCATCCTACCAGGATACACTGACTCCATCACCCAGGTTAGGGCCAACACTGGATCGACGATTGATTTCACAAGGACGATGAACGCGTTTTTCGTTCGCATGCGGCATCTGGACCTCGGTGTGGAGCACACGTGGAACAATCTCGATGTTGACTACAATGCCGTATACAGTCGTTCGGCGATCAACGTGGGCAATCGCAACGGGGGCAATCTGACGATGCGACTGGCCAATGTCGGCTGGATTCTCGATCGCACGTATTCCGACCTCTACCCGCGGTTCGTCCAGACGGAGGGACCGAGCCTGAGCGACCCGCAGAATTATCGCCCAACTTCCGGCGGGTTAGCTACGACGCAACAAAACCAGCAAGATGTCATCAAAGAGTTGCGGGCCAATGCACGCTATCGCCTTCCGACCAGCGTTCCCATTTCAATCAAAGCTGGCGTGCAATGGCGGGAACAGGGAGATCTCCAATATTATCGGGGTCATCGTTGGAACTACTTAGGCAAGGGTGGAATTCCGAGCGATCCCTCCATGGTCACGTGGGACTCGATCAAGTCGGGGCGCAATATTCCCCAATGGAACCCGGCCGCATTGATTCATGACGAACGTCCGGTCGATCCATCTTTGTGGGCAGAAGATCTCTATTTTAACCGGCAAATAGCGTATACTAATTCCAAGGGCATCACGGAGACGTGCAAGGTCGGCTACGTAATGACCCAGGGGAAGATAGGGAATCTCAGTCTCCTCGCCGGAGTGCGTATTGAAAATACCGAAGACTCGAGTTGGGGTTGGACGCGCCAGCGGTTTCCAAGCACCGCGGCGCAACAAGCGGCTGACCCTGTTGGCTCCGCGGACCGGGACTACGCCCAAAATCGACGGGAGTTGAAAGGAGACTACACCAAGTCGTTTCCGAGTGCTCACCTGACTTACGATGTCACTCGAAAGTTGAAGGCACGGCTCAGCTGGTCGACGAGCTTCGGACGTCCGCCGATGACTAGCTTGATGCCTAGCGAGTCGATCAGCGAGGCCAATCAGACCATTACGGTAAGCAATCCATCGCTCCTGCCGCAGATGACCAAAAATTGGGACGCATCCGTCGACTATTACCTCGAGCCGGTCGGTCTGTTTTCCGTCGGTTGGTTTCAGAAATCGATCAGCAAATATATAGTTTCCGGCGTGCTCCAGGGAACGGTGAGCAGCGGGGCCGACAACGGTTTCAACGGTGAATACTCTGGCTTCAAGCTGTTGAGCGCAAGCAACGCGGGGAATGCCGATGTAAAAGGTTGGGAATTCAGCTACCAGCAGCAGTTGTCCTTTCTGCCCGGGATCTTGCGAGGTCTATCGGTATCCGCCAATTACACGGCGATTGATACGAACGGAAACTTTGGCGCGACCACGCAAATCTCTTCCGGGCAGGTCGCGGGTTTCGTTCCCCGGACCGGGAACTTAAGTCTGTCGTGGCGTTACCGCAAGTTCGCGGCACGCGTTTTGTATAGCTACACCAGTGATTACATCTTGTCTTACACGGCAACCAGTGTGGGCCGAAACCAGTATCGCTTTGCACGAGAGATTACCAATCTTGGAGTAGACTACGCGATCAAGCCGGCGCTCAAGTTTTCGATCGACGTCAACAACCTGACGAACCAGCCAATCGCCAATTACCGGGGTGTTCCCTCCCAACTAGAGACTTATGTCGCTCAAGGGGTCGCGATCACGGCAGGATTCAGCGGGCGATTCTAGGCAGAGTTCACAGGCGAAGCCGACGACGTTCGGGCGCCCACCATTGTC
The DNA here is from genome assembly GCA_947467625.1 of Opitutia bacterium. Lineage (GTDB taxonomy): Bacteria > Verrucomicrobiota > Verrucomicrobiia > Opitutales > Opitutaceae > GAS368. Next base: position 6,410 of record CANIJN010000098.1, read on the forward strand.
CCCTTTCACTGCTATTCCGACTATCTCCTTAGTAGAGTAGAGGCGAGCCGGTTGCGTGTTTCACGCTCCCGGCTCCGGTCTACTCTGCTTAGCGACAAGGAATTTACTGCATGAAACCCACCCTCACACTCCTCGCCGCCCTGCTGCTCGCCCCGCTGGCTACGCTGCAAGCTGCCGAGACTCTCGCGCAACGCGACGTACGCATGGCGTGGTGGCGCGAGGCGCGGTTTGGCATGTTCATCCACTGGGGACCCTATGCGCAACTCGGCGGAGTTTGGGATAACAAGCGCATTGACTCGGGCGTAGGCAAAGGGGTTGGCGAGTGGATTATGTATAACGCGAAAGTTCCGGTCGCGGATTACGCGCGCGAAGCGGCGAAATTCAATCCCTCCGAATTCGATGCCGATGCCTGGGTGCGGTTGGCGAAAGAGGCGGGTCAGAAATACATCATTATCACCGCGAAGCACCATGACGGTTTTGCGATGTTCCAGTCGAAGGCCAGCCCTTTCAACATCGTAGATCACACTCCCTTCCGGCGCGATGTGTTGAAGGAACTCGCCGATGCTTGCAAGAAGCATGGCATCCGGCTCGGATTTTACTACTCTGAAGCGCAGGACTGGCATCATGCCGGGGGTGCGGCTGCTAGTGGCGATTGGTATGGAGTCGATCCGGGAAAAGGGCATTGGGACAAGGCGCAGGATGGCAGTTTCGACGGCTACCTGGACCGCATCGCCATTCCTCAAATACGCGAATTGCTATCCAATTATGGTCCGGTCGCCGCGTTCTGGTGGGACACACCGGTTGGCATGACTGAACAACGCGCGGAACGGTTGGCCCCTTTGCTTGCGCTCCAGCCCGGTATCATCACCAACAATCGTCTGCTTCGTCTGCTGGACCCCAAGAAAGCGAATCGTTTCAGCGGCGACACGGAGACGCCCGAGCAGACGATTCCGCCCACTGGCTTCAAGGGCAGGGACTTCGAGGTCTGCATGACCATGAACGACACCTGGGGCTACAAGCAGCACGACCAGAACTGGAAGCCGACGTCCGATCTCATCCGCAAGATCGTGGATGTCGCCTCCAAGGGCGGCAACTTCCTGCTCAACGTCGGCCCCGACGCGCTCGGCCGCATCCCGCAGCCGAGCGTCGAACGGTTGCAGGCGATGGGCCGCTGGACGCGCGCCAACGGCGAAGCCATCTATGGCACCAGCGCCAGCCCGTTCGCGAAACTGCCGTGGGGTCGTTGTACCCGGAAACCGGGCACGCTGTATCTGCACGTTTTCGACTGGCCCAAGGACGGCCGCCTCGTTGTGCCCGGGTTGAAATCGTCTGTGCGCTCCGCCCGTCTGCTCGCCGGTGGTGTGCCGCTGCGCGTCGAGTCCAAAGGCAACGACAAACTGATTCATCTCCCCGCCGCCGCGCCCGACCCGGTGGCCAGCGTCATCCGCGTGGAACTTGACGGTCCGCTCGACGTGGACAACCGCCTGCCGTCGCCCGCCGCCGACGGCACGATCCACCTCCCGCTCTGGTTGGCGGACATCCACAACACCGGCTACGGCGCCGAGGCCCGGCTCGGCGAGGACGCTGGTGCGCCGGCCATCGGCAACTGGACCGACCCGAAGACGTATCTGGCATGGTCCTTCGAAGTCGCTGCTCCGGGCAGCTACGAGATCGTCGCTACGCTCGCGCCCGCCAAACCAGGCGCGAAACTGCGACTCCAAATCGGCAAGGAAGCCGCGACCGCCACGCTCCAGGACGGTTCCTCGCCTGTCGCTCTCGGCCGCCTGAATATCCCCGCGGCAGGCGTTCAAGAGCTCACCTTGCGCCCGGTCGCCGCCGGCTGGCAACCCGTGCTCCTGCGCTCCATCACCCTGCGCCCTGCCCCTCCCTTCCAACCATGAGCACTACCGTCATGAAACCTACCCTCACCCTAATCGCCACCCTCCTGCTCGCGCCGCTCACCGCGCTGCCTGCCGCCGAGCCGCTCAGGCTTTCCCCGGAGCACATCGCTGCGGTGAATCAGCAGCGCCGCATCTTCTTCCAGTATGATCCGCATGATTTTGAAGTCTCTTTGCATGGGAAAGACATCGACGTCCTGATGCGCTTACGCTTCGGCTATATCGACCAGCCCGGCAGCCAGGTGGACGCGCTCTGCTACGATTGGTCGAATGAGTCTGCGGTGCCCTACGAGAGCAAGATCCTGCCGTTCATCCAGCATCCCGGTTTCCTTCGGTGGAAGGCGCAAGGCATCGATCCGATCGCGCGGATGGTCGCCGAAGCGCACAAACGCGGAAAGGAAATCTGGTGGAATCATCGCGTCAACGAGGTCGAGCGGGGCGATGGCGCTCCCGGGAAAACCGGTGGCGGCACGGATCTGGACAAGCTCAATCCCGTGAAGGCGCAGCATCCCGATTGGGTCATCAAATCCTGGTGGTGGCAGGGCAACTGGAACCTCGCCGTGCCTGGAGTGCGCGCCTACAAGCTGGGCATCCTGAAGGAACTGGCTGAGCGCTACGATTTCGACGGCATCCAGCTCGACTTCATGCGCCACACCCCGCATCTGCCGCCGGGGCGGCAATGGGAGTTGCGCGATGGCATCACGCAGTTCATCACCGACGTGCGCCACATGCTCCTGCAGCACGGCAAGGAGCGCGGGCGGCCCTTCCTCCTCGCCGTGCGCGTCAATGAGACGCTGGAAGGGTGCCGCATCGACGGCTACGACGTGCAGGAATGGGCGGCGCGTGATCTGGTGGACATCATCGCGCTCGGCACGCGCACGATGAACGTGGACGTGGCCGGCTTCCGCAAGGTCGTCGGCACCAAGAACATCAAGCTCATGCCCAGCTTTGACGGCATCCACGCGACCGATGCCTATTGGATTCAGCCGATCGAGCTGCTGCGCGGCGTCTATGGCAACTGGTGGGCGCAGGGCGCAGACACCGTCGGGACGTTTAACTGGGACGCGGCATCGCCTTCTCTCGCACGGGAGCTCGGGGCGCAAAAAGCAATATGGGGGGACCGCCCGCTGCTCACCGACGAACAATTGCTCCCCCGGACCCTCGCGGTGGGAGAAATCGGCAGCGCTGCCACGCTGCGCGGCAAGCCCTGCTTCTATGCCATCGAGCGGCGTGGCGGCTACGAGTGCGGCGAGGGTTATTACTCCCTCAACGAGCACGCCCCGCTTCCCGTGCGCCTGCGGAACGACGGCACGGCGGCAGCGTTGAACCTGCCCGTGTGGGTGAAACTGCCCGCGGGCGCCACCGCCACCCTGCGGCTCGTCTGCTTCAACCTCCTCCCCACCGACCGCTTGGCCGTCACGCTCAACGGGAAGCCCCTCACCGCTGCCGTGACCGATGACCAATGGAAGGACCCGCTGATCTTCTCGCCGAACCCGCAGCTCCCCGCCTGGCCCGCCAGCGTCCTCAAGGACACCAGCAAGCAGCAACTCACCCGCATCGAGTTCCCCGTGAGCGTCACCGATCTGAAACAAGGTTCAAACGCTCTGTCCGTACGTGTTTCCCAGCGGGGAGCCTTCAAGCCCGTCTATCAGATCATCCAGGTCGAGAAGGTCGAACTGCACGTGAAATGAAAGGCGCCGCAAGAAAGAGCCGCACCCTCCTCACGGCCCTGCTGCTCGCGCCACTGGCCGTGCTGCACGCCGCTGACGCCTCATCAAAGACAAGCGCACCCAATCAGCCCCGGACCTTCTGCAATCCGCTGCCGATTCCCAACTATCCCATCGGCCATTTCGCTCGCAACGCCAAGAACGGGCAGCCTGATGCGGGCGGCGGTTGGATTCTCGGGCGTCAGGAGCAGTTTCGTGAACTCGGCGACCCGACAGCGCTCTGGCATGAGGGGAAATGGTATCTCTACCCGTCCTTGGACATGGCCTGGGTCAGTGAGGACAACGGTGGAACCTGGCAACATCATCCGCTCAACGTTCGCGACTTGGGCTACTCTACCACCGTAGTGCGCCATCGTGGCCGATTCCTCTTAGCCGGCAACGACCCAGCCATCTACGCGTCGTCCTCGCCCCTCGGTCCCTTTGAGAAGATCGGGGACTTTCCGGTTCCCCGCAGCCCCAAGGATCCGAAAGTGTGGGACAAAATGCTCTTCTCCGATGATGACGGCAGGCTCTACCTTTATTTCGGGTGCTCCGAGGCGGGTGGCATCTGGGGCATGGAATTGGACGCCGCCGACCCGACGAAAGCCCTCAGCGAGCCCAGCGAGTTCATCACCTTCAATCCACAGGAACGACCCTGGGAGGCCCTTGGGGAATGGAACCAAAATCTCAACAAAAGCTGGATCGAGGGTTCATGGATGCTGAAGCGCAATGGCCGATACTACCTGACATACTCCGCAGCCGGCACCGAATTCCGCACCTACGCGATGGGCTGCTTTGTCGGCTCATCACCGCTGGGACCGTTCACGCCTCAGAAGAGGAATCCCATCCTGCGAACCACCGACGGCCTCGTAACTGGTCCCGCCCACGGCAGCATTGTGGCCGGACCGGAGAACCAACTCTGGGCCTTCTACACGATGCGGGCGGGTGTGGCGCACATCTACGAGCGCCGCATCGGCATGGACCGGGCGGAAATTGACGCCAACGGTGAACTCGTCGTTCACGGCGCGACGTCGCTCCCGCAGTGGCTGCCGGGAAAAATGCCGCCGGATGCGAAATCCACCGATAGGGGGTGGCTCCCGATCAACGGCTTCGTGCAAACACTCGGGTCCACCGACGCACCCAATCTCTCGGGCCGCCTCACCGTGGACAACGAGCTGCGCACCTGGTGGCAGCCCGCGGAGGGCGACACGCGGCCGACGCTCACCAGCACCTTCGGCGTCCCCGCCACGATCCATGCCGTGCGCCTCATCTGGCGCGACATCGGCCTCGACACGAAGCGCGGCATCACACCCGGCCCGTTCCGCTACCGCGTGGAACTCGAAACCGCCAAGGACCAGTGGACCACGCTTCTCGACCGCAGCGAAAGCACCGAAGACCTGCTCATCGACTACCGTGAATGCAAGCCCGTCACCGGCACGCGAGCCCGCCTCGTCATACTCGGCTGGCCCAAAGGCATCACCCCCGGCCTCGCCGAGTTCACCGTCTTTGGAGAAACCGTTGTTAACTAATAGCTCTAACATGAAAAATGTAAGTTCAACGGAACAACCATGAAACACACCCTCACACTCCTCATCGCCCTCCTCCTCGCGCCGCTGGCTGTGCTGCAGGCCGCTGATTTCAAGTTCACGCCCGAGCATCAGGCCGCCGTGAACCGGCAGCGGCGCATCTTCTTCCAGTACGACCCGTATGCGGACATCCAGCAAAAGGGCGGCTTCGGTGGGGATATCCATGCGGTCATGCGCTATGTCTTCGATTTCGCGGACATGCCCGGCAGCCAGCTCGATGCGATATGCATCGATGTCTCCAACGAAGGCGTGGCACACTACCGCAGCGGGATTTTGCGTCCCATCCAGCACCCGGGGCTGGTGAAGTGGCGCGAGCAGGGGGTCGATTACTTCGACGCGCTCATCCAGCATGGCCACCAGCGCGGCAAGGAAATCTGGTGGGGACTGCGCATCAATGAGGTCGAGCGCGGCGATCTCGCCGCCTACGAGCCCTTGCGGTACGGGGAGTTCAAGGAGCGCAACCCGGTGAAGGCGGCACATCCTGAATGGCTCATCCGCTCCTGGTGGTGGCAGGGTTTCTGGAACTATGCAGTGAAGGAGGTGCGCGACTACCGGCTCTCTGTCGTCCGGGAAGTCGTGGAGCAGTATGACTTCGACGGCGTGCATCTCGACTTCCTCCGGCACACACCCTTCCTGCCGCCGGGCAAGCAGTGGGAAAACCGCGAGCACCTCACGAGCTTCATGCGCGACGTGCGCGGGATGCTCCAGACGCAAGCAGCCAAACGCGGTCGCCCCTTCCTGCTCGCAGCGCGGTTGCCCGACTCAGTCGATGGCTGCCATTCCGACGGGATTGATCTGGAAACGTGGGCGACCCAGGGACTCGTGGACGTGCTCATCATCGGCACGCGCACCATCAACGTCGATGTGGCGTCGTTCCGCAAGGCCGTCGCCGGTGCGCCGGTGAAGCTGCTGCCCAGCTTTGACTGCTTCCACGCCACCGACGGCTATTTCGGCGATCAATCGCTCGACCTCCTGCGCGGCGTCTTCGGCAACTACCTCCACCAGAGCGCGGACGGGGTCGGGATTTTCAACAATCCCGCCGGGTCTGCCGAGCATGCGAAGAAACTCGGTCTCACCCAGCAGGCAAACTACGCTCCCGAAATCCTGACCACCATCGGTAGCCTCAAGACCATCGCTGGCAAGCCGCGTTACTACGCCATCGAGCGGCGCGGCGGTTACGCGCACAACGAAGGCTACGGGTCAGCAAACAACCACGCGCCGCTCCCGGTCACCCTGCGCTACGACGGCACTCCATCCACTCTCACGTTGCGTGTGTGGGAGCCCGTAAAGCCCGGCACCGAGGTCAGACTCCGCCTCGTCCTCTTCAATCACGTCGAAGGCGATGAAGTGACCGTGCAACTCAACGGCACCCTCCTGAAGCGCGAACTCGTGGATCCGCAGTGGAAAGACGCCCGTATCTTCTCCCCGCTGCCGCAGCCGGAAACCGTGGTTCCCACTAACGTCGTGAAAAACCTCGTCGCCCAAAAACTCGCCCGTGTCGAGTTCAAGGTCCCCGTCGAGACCCTTAAACGCGGCCCCAACACCCTCGCCATCGCCGTGAACCGCACCGGACCGTTCCACGCCTCCCAGCCGGTGAAAGTCGAGAAGGTCGAACTGCATGTGAAATGAAAGGTGCCGCAATGAAACGCCTCATGAACGAAACCAGACTCAATACGAACCAACAACCACAACCGGGTTCACCGAACTTCGTTACGCGCCGGCACTTTATTCAAACTGCCGCTGCTCTCAGCAGCTTGGCCGGAGCGACCGCTAGTGCGGTGGCGGCGGATTACGCGGGCAAAGACAAATCCGGGACGCCACTGAACCAGCCGCTCGGTCAGGACTATGTGGTGGTCACACAGGTGCCGGACGAGAACCACTTCATCCACGATCCGGCCCTGACCATCCTGCCGAACGGTTGCCTGATCGTGGCTGCGCCGGTCTATGGGCGGAAAATCAAAAGCCGCGCCATCTTCGTCTCGCGCAGCAAGGATGGAGGGAAGACATGGACCAAGGTTTGCGAGAAGCCGTGGTCCGAAGCCACACTCTACGTCCATGAAGGCCGGCTCTACATGTTCACACAGATCGAGAGCTTCAAGGGCGTTTGGGTCAGCGCCAGCGATGACGAGGGCACGAGCTGGACCAAACCGGTCGAGGTGATCAAGGCAGATTCTGCGCGCAAACATTGGAACATTCAGCTTGGCATGGTTGTAATGGACGGGTGGCTCTACTGGGGCAATGGCCGCGCCTTCGAGGACATGGGAGTGGTGGCATGCGAACTGAAGAAAGGGCTGCTCAATCCGGAGGCGTGGATCGCGTCCGAGGCGGTGGTGATGCCGATACCGCAGGAGATCATGTCGGGCACCTTTAGCGATGGTTCGCCCATGCGCTGCCTCGAAGGCAATGTCGTCCACGTGGGTGGCAGGCTGCTCGTCATCGCCCGCGCGGTCATCAACCGTTACGGCACGGCGAACATGGCCGCCGTGTTTGATGTGACGCGGGAGGGTCGCACGCTGGCGCTCACTTTCAGGCAATTTTACCCCGTGCCCGGCGGTCAATGCAAGTTTCACATCCTTTGGGATGAACGCTCGCGCCTGTTCTGGATGGCCTCGAACTTCCCAACGAACTCGCTGGGCCTCTATCACGATCCTGAGATCAAGCTGCCCCCGGGCAAGCCCACCTGGCAATCCCTGCGCGAAGATCGACGCCTGCTGATGCTGTCCTATAGCCTTGATGCGTTGAACTGGTTTCCCGCCTGCTGCATCGCGAAGGCTGAAAAGATGACCCAGTCCTTCATGTATCCTTCGATGGTGATCGCCGGCGACGATATCGCCCTGCTCTCGCGCACCGGTCGCGATTCGGGCGACTACCATGACGCCGATCTCGCGACGTTCCACCGCGTGCGCAACTTTCGGTCCCTAGCGATGGACATACGCCCGAAACTGTGACGAACGCGAGGAAAACCATCATGAAACCCTCCCTCACATTCATCACTGCGCTGCTGCTCGCGCCGCTGGCCGTCGAGTCGCTGATGTGGAATATTGAAAAATGAACTCTTGGAAAAAAACGACCACAAATAAAAAACAGGAAAAGGAATATGAAAGAAACAACTGAAACACTGACACGACGAAGTTTCCTCAGTGTTTCCGCCACAGCCGCGGGCTCTTTGCTGGTTTCGCCGGGCCGGGCCGTGGCCGCCCCCAAACCCCTCATTCCGAGGGTGGCCAAAGATTTCGTGAATATCTACAAACCGGGGCCGGATGAGTTCACCCTGCCGACAGTCAAGACTCGCGACGGCAATCACACCTATGTGCAGGGCACGACCTACCCCGACTGGCGGACGAACGATCACACGTTCATCAAGGACGACAAGGGGCGCTGGCACTGTTTTGGAATAACAAAACCCTGGACTGCCGGCGACAACTCGCACGCGGGCGAAGGGCTCTGTTTTCATGCCCTGGCTCCGGAAGGATCATTTGCCCAGACGGTCAGATTCCAGTCGTGGCGTGACATGCCCAAGATCAATGTAGGTGACTGCGGGTGGGCGCCGATGGCCGTGAAGATCGGTCAGGAGTATTCGATGATCGGTTCCCATCTTGGCCGGGCGACCTCCAAGGATCTCTACACCTGGACGGATCAAGGAAAACTGAACGCCAAAGGCGGCAACCGTGACCCGAGCATTTTTTTCTGGCGCGATACCTACTACCTGCTGCGTTGTTCCAATAACGGGATAGTCCTCGTAACGTCCACAGACTTCGTCAATTGGACGGACCCGGTGGTCATCTACAAGCCGGTCAAAGACAGCTACGACACCGAGTCACCATTCCTCGTCGAAAACGGAGGAATGTTTTACCTTTTCTGGTGCTTGTGGGACAGGGCAGACCCGACCACTTCCGGATACACGCCGCGGACATACGTCCACTGCTCCGAATCACCTACGGATTTTCTGGGTAAGCCGGTGCTGACCGAATTCACTGCCCACGCGGCGGAGATTATCCGCGATGAAGCTGGGCAATGGTTCATGTCCAGCGCAGATTTTCCCCACCGCGGTATCAACGTGGCACCGCTGGTCTGGGAGTGAATGCTAATGCTAGGAAACTTAATTTTCAGGGGGGATCGGATCCGGGGGTGGGCGTCGGCGACTGGTATCAACCCGAGCCGCATAGGAAATTCCCGCCGCGCCCGCCCGCCTGCCCATCGATCATTGGAAGGCCGAACCGATCAAATGAGATTCTGTCCATGAAATCCTGCCAACTCGTCTTCCCCGTGCTCGCCCTCGCCATGACTGCGTTCACGCACGCCGCGACGTTCAGCGATGACCTCGCCTTTTTAAAGAAACACACGCCAGTCGTCGTGCTCGCCGACGCCACCGGTCAGGCCAAAGTCGCCGTGGCGCCCGCCTGGCAGGGCCGCATCATGACGAGCACCGCCGGCGGCGGCGCGGGCACGAGCTACGGCTGGGTCAACCGTGAGCTCATCGCCTCTGGCCAATTAGTGCCACACATCAACGTCTTCGGCGGAGAGGATCGGTTCTGGCTCGGGCCCGAGGGCGGCCAGTTTTCGATCTTCTTCGCGAAGGGCGCGAAGTTCGAGCTCGAGCACTGGTTCACGCCAGCCGCCCTCGACACGGAGCCCTTTGAGGTGGTCAGCCAATCATCTGACCGCGTCGCGTTTCGCCGCGCGATCGAACTCGTGAATTACTCCGGCTTCCGACTCAACCTCGAAGCCACCCGCGAAGTTCGCCTGCTGCGCACCGCCGATGCGCTCGCTGCGCGCCAGCTCGCCCTCCCCGCCGGCGTGGCCGCGGTCGCATTCGAATCGGTCAACACGATAAAAAACACCGGCACCGCCGCGTGGCGCAAGGACACCGGCCTCCTCTCGATTTGGATACTCGGGATGTTCAACGCCTCGCCGTCCGCCACCGTCGTCGTGCCGTTTGCACTAGGCGCCGAGTCGGCGCTCGGACCCATCGTCAACGACACCTATTTTAGCAAAATCCCCGGCGACCGACTCGTCGCGAAGGATGGCGTCGTCTACTTCCGCGCCGACGCCAACCACCGCGGCAAGATCGGTTTGTCGCCGCGCCGTGCACGCCCGCTGCTCGGCAGCTACGATGCCGACTCGCACACGCTCACGCTCGTCACGTTCACGATGCCCACCGGCGCGACCGACTACGTGAACTCGATGTGGGAAATCCAAAAGGCGCCGTTTGCCGGCGACGTCGTCAACAGCTACAATGACGGCCCGCCCTCGCCGGGCGCAAAGCAACTCGGCCGGTTCTTCGAACTCGAAAGCTCCTCGCCAGCCCTCGCGCTCACGCCCGGCGCGTCCGCCACGCACGCACACCAGACGATTCACCTCCAAGGCGACGAAGCCAAACTCGACCCGCTCGCTCGCGCCGCCCTCGGCGTCAGCCTCGCGCAGATCAAGAACGCTTTCGCCCGCTGACCCGCCATATCCGCAGGAAGCCGGACGGGGCCATGGCGGCTCAGCCGAACGGGGGTAAGCTTTGGCGGTCCGACGGGGTCACGTTGCTACTTTCGACAAAGCAGGCGAATTTGGGCGACGCCACGGGAACCTACCGGCCTGAGTCAGGAGTCGCGACGTAACCCTCTCGGCGGTCCCTCACTGATGCGCCACGACCGACGTCGCTGTGGCAATTGGCAGGAACTCAAGTCCTCTCACGCAAGCGTGCTCGCGGTGGGACGTCCGCAACAATCGCGAGTAAATCTTCGGAGCTTGACGGTGGATGCCCGCGGTAACCGGTCCCGGCGCGGAAACCCCAAAAGTTGGAGCGCCGATGGCCGGAGTCGGAGCGACGTTCAACAGTCCGAGAGTCGCCGGCGCGGAAGACGATGGCTTCCGCGCGCGCTCGACCTCGGCTGCGCCTCGATCACGCACTCTCCAGCAGTCGGTATGCGGAGCGAACGGATTCGTGCCGCTGCCTGTCGACGGTGTCGTTCGAAGAAATTCCATTTTCTTATGGGCCGGGTTCCACGCGTAGTGGTGGAATAGTGGTGATGTAGTGGTGGAATAGTGGTGATGTAGTGGTGGAGTAGTGGCGGGATTCCTTGCGGGGCCTAACGGACGTTAGGGGTGGCGTGTCGAGTATTCCATCGATGATAGGTTCAAGGCGGATGCTTCGGCGGTCATTCGTGTCGTGAGTGGAATCGCTCGGAAAGTCGTTGGGAAAATCTTCGGCGGATGCGTGTGGAAAGGGCGTTCCTATTGGTTTGGTCTGGCGGATTTCTTGGGTCTGGGATTGAGTGGAAGCGTGGTTCAATTCTTCAGAAATTTCGTCGTGTGGGTGCTGCCGTGAGTGTTTTCCGGGAGCAGTTTCACGTTGGGACTCCGTTGTCGGATGAAGTCCGCGTGAGGGTGATGGGGAAGATCACAGCGCTGCGGGGAGGGCGGGCGTGACGATGGACTGGTTGACCAAACACGCAGAGATTCCGGATCGGGAACGCATTCGCCGGATCGCGGAAATCTTGGCCGTCGGGATTGAGCGGTATGCGCGGCAAAAGGGTGCCGCGTCGCCGGCGGTCGTTGAGTGGGAGAAGCCATCGACCGCGAAACCGTTGAGCGTTGCCCAACTGGTGACCGACGCGACCGAACGGCGGATGCTCGCCTACCTGGAGCGAACCGGCGCCGCGACTCCGCGGGATTTCCAACGGGCGCTCGGACTCTCGCCCATGACCGTGACGCGACGACTCGCCCGGCTGCGGTCAGCCGGTTTGGTTGCGGTCGAGGGGCAAACGCGGTCTGCCCGCTATCGGATTCGCACGGACTTTGCCGGCAACTGAGCCGCAGAGCCGTCGAAGGCCCGCATTTTGGAAAACTGGTCCCGCTGGGCCGTCACGCTCAGTTCGGCCAGTGATTTCATGCGACGGAGACTGTAGCGCCGCAGGTCCGCCGGTTCCGAGAGACCCTTCAGAAATGCCTGAATCTCCGGAGCGAGTTTCAGCAGTTTCAGGTGGTAGGTCAGCGTCACGGCTGTGACGCCTTCCAGCCGCGCGAGGGCCGCTTGGGTGAGGCTGGCATCGCCCCGGATCCGGCGGGCCCAACCGAGCGCGCGAAGCACGGGGTGCTTGCCGGTCGCATTGGCCGGCGCCGGCTCGATCTTCGCCGTCGGCCGACTGTCCTGAAACTCTTCGTTGAACGGCGCCACGAGGATGGCCTTGGGCGCTCGTCCCATCGACTGGAAGATGAGCCGCGAGTCCAGCGTCAGCGGTGCAGTTGCCGGTGATGAGCCCGGACCGGAGGAGCGGTCGACGACGACTTGTTCCTCCATGCCTTCGGCCAGACGATCAAGATGGAGTTTGAACCGGACCCGGAAACGCCGCCGGCCGGGACGGTCATCACGGCTGGGGTCGCTGCGCAGTTCGATGCGCGCCACGCAGAGGGCGACGAGATCCTTTTGCTCGGTCTGGGACAGCGTCGGAAAAATCTCCGCGAAGCGGGCGATGGCCGCGAGCAACTGGGCCGCATCGAGCTTGGGCTGGTTGCGGGTCAGGAGATCCTGCCGCAATTGTTCCCGCTCGACCAACAGCGCCTGTTTTCGCGCCTTCAGCGTGCCGGCACGTGCCCGCAATTCCTCGCCCAGCACGTCGGCATCGGGGGCGGCGATGACGTCGACGATCCGCTGCAGGGCTGCATCGATTTCACCGAGGGCATGGTCGATCTCCTTTACGCGGGCGCCGGTCTGCTTCCGGTCACCACGGCGCCGGCCATTGGCCAACTCCAGAGTTTCGGTGACGATCTCGGGGTGCCGCAGCAGCGCCCCGATAAACCGCACCGTCGCCAATTCGAGAAGGTCGGCGGACACATGCCGCACGGGGCAGGGACTGCCTTCCTGATGAGCCTGGCCGCACGTGTAGTAGCGGTAGAGC
>CANIJN010000099.1 GCA_947467625.1 Opitutia bacterium
GCGCCGCCAAAAATCGAAAAGACGGCGCCCTGCCAGCCACAGAACGCACCGATGGCGCCGACAAATTTTACGTCTCCGAAGCCCATGGCTTCTTTTTTCAAGAGGACTTCGGCGAGCAGGGCGATCCAGAGCACGAGACCGGAGCCGACCAGGAGACCCACCACCGACGCGACGCCGGAGCGAAAGCTATCGACGATAAAAAGCCCCTCGTGTTGGCCATGCAAAGCGGGGACCGCTAAAGACACCAGTACGCCGACGACGCCCAGCCCGAGGGTGAAGACGTCGGGGATGATCAGGTGGTCGAGGTCGATGAAGGTCGCGGCGATGAGGCAGCTGAGAAAGAGCCAGCCGGCGGCGGCGATGCCGGGATTGAAGGCGCCACCGGGCGAAAAACGCAGCCAGCACGCGACGAAGAGTAGGCCCGTGAGGAGTTCGACGAAAGGATAACGGACAGAAAATGCCCGCCCACAGCAACGTGCCCTACCGCGCAGCGCCAGCCACGAGAGAATGGGAATGTTGTCGAAGAACGTGATGGGTTGGCCGCAGCCGCAGTGGGAACCGGGCGTGACAATCGATTCGTCTTTCGGGACGCGGTAGATGACGACGTTAAGGAAGCTGCCGACGCAGGCGCCCAACAGGAATGCGCCCAAGGGGAAAAACCAAGGGAAGGTGGCGGACGTTTCAGCGAACGAGGCGAGGTTCATGGTCGGCTAAGTGGCAGACGTTCGTGACCGCAACGGCGGTAAACGGTGAAGTCGCGGACGTCGGTCGTGATGATGTCACGTGAGACCCCGTGCGGCGCGGGCGGCGGCGGCCATCGTGGGAGCCGTTTGGCCGGCCGGGATGCCGCTCCAGTGTTCGAGGGATTTGGCGCCTTGGTGGACGAGCATCGCGAGGCCGTTGGCGTGCGGGAGGCCACGGTCGGCGGCGGCGCGGAGGAGCCCAGTTTGCGGCGGATTGTAGATCATGTCGAAGACGGCGACCGGGCGCGGCAGGGCGGCGAGGTCGATGGGCATCGGGTCCTCCGGGCGGAGGCCGGCGCTCGTCGCGTTGATGACGATGGCGCCTGCGGGTAAATCGGTCGGCGGCGTTGCGGGGGAGAAACCGTGAAACGGGACGTCGGAGGCGATCGGGCCGATGATCGCGAGGAGGGTATCGAGGGTTTCGCGGGTGCGGTTCGCAACCCAGAGCGAGGCGCAACGGCGCTGGAGGCATTCGACGGCGGCACCGCGGGCGGCACCGCCGGCGCCGAGGAGCACAATGGGGGCGCCGGTGAGGTCGAGGCCGAGGGTTTCCCTGACGGCGGCGGCGAGGCCGTAGCCGTCGGTGTTGAAGCCGTGCCAGCCGCGCTCGGTCCAGCGAAGGGTGTTGACGGCACCAACAGGGCGGGCGGCGGGGTCGATCTCGGCGACGCGGTCGAAGGCGATGATCTTGTGGGGGACGGTGAGATTCACGCCGCGAAATTTCTTCGCGTGGAGCAAGTCGAGTGCGCGCGGCAGATCGTCCGGGTGGATTTCGAAGCGGACGTATTGCCAGGTGGCGAAGCGGGTGTCGGTCCGGGCGAGTTCGGCGAGCGCGGCATTGTGCATGCGCGGGCTGAGGGAGTGCTTGATCGGATGGCCGAGCACGGCGAGCGCTGTGCCGGGCCGCGACCAAGCGGCCAAGTCGGCGAGGGTGAGGACGGGGGCGTCTGCGATGTTCAAGGGTGAGTGTTCGGTGGAGGCAGGGGCACGGGGTGCGTGCGAAATCGAAAATCAGGCTTCGAGTGTCGGCGTGTTTACGGCGCGTTCCGTTCGTAGGTCGCCTCGAATTCGCGGACGAAATCAGCGAAGAGGAGCGCGCGCGCGGTTTCGCCGGAAGCCGTGTAATGATTCACGAGGTTGCGGCAGCATCGGCAAAGGACTTCGCGGACGGGGGTGGGCGCGAGGTCGGTGATTTGGGGGACGACGTGATG
Organism: Opitutia bacterium; assembly: GCA_947467625.1. GTDB lineage: Bacteria > Verrucomicrobiota > Verrucomicrobiia > Opitutales > Opitutaceae > GAS368. Next base: position 1,955 of record CANIJN010000099.1, read on the forward strand.
GGCCCGCAGGAGCGTGAAAATCTCATCGGGGTCGCGGAAGACGCCGCGCTCGAAAGGATCGATGAAGAAAGGCAGTGTGTCGGTGTAACAGGCGACGACGAAGTGGCCGGGCAGACCGACGGCTTCGAGCTCGAGGCCGAGGCGTTGGGCGACGAGGAGGTAGACGATGCTCAACGAAAGGGGGATACCCGTGCGGCGTTCGAGGACTTGGTCGAGGAAGCTATTGCGCGGGTCGGTGTAGTGCTCGACGTTGCCGTGAAAGCCCCACTCGTGGAACATGACCCGGTTGACGATGCGACATTTCTCGCGGGTGGAAGAGGGTTCGACGATCAGTTCGCGGCAACGGGCGGCGATGGCGTCGAGTTGGGCGCAGCAGCGACCGACTTCGAGGTGGGGGTTGGCGGTGCGGGCGAGAAAGAGGGCGCCGGATTCCAGTTCGTAGTTCAGCGAGCGGATGAAGTCGCGGAATTCGCAGACGGGATCGGTGAGTTTTAGCTCGTGGAGTAACCGGGAGGCGTGGCCTGCGAGGAGTCGATCCGGCCCGCGGGCGACCGATAGCAGGAAGGGCGCAGCGGCGGGGCCGACCCGCGTGAAGTGAGCCAAGAGGGCGCGCTGCACGGCGGGACTGGGATCGTCGAGTAGACTGAGGAACGCGTGTTGTTGGGGTGCGCTGAGCGTTGGCGTGTCCACGCGGCGATGCGAAAAAAGAATGGGGCGTGGCGCAACCGTGAAAGTTTCGGCGACGCGAATATCTGCCGTTCAACGTGCGCCGTAGAGCGCGGTCCCGACGCGTACCATAGTGCTGCCGGCGGCGACCGCGAGTGCAAGGTCGCCGGTCATGCCCATCGAGAGCTCGCGCAGCGGAGTGCCGAGGCGCGCGGCGAGGTCGTCGCGGAGGTGGCGAAGGTTGGCGAACGTGCGCTGGGCGTGCGCGGCGGTCTCCTCGGGGGTGGTGCCGAGCGGAGCGATGGTCATGAAACCGTCGACGCGGAGATTTTTTTTGGTGAGCGCCGCTGCGACGAGCCGCGGGGCCTCCGCCAGATCGGCTCCGAATTTGGCGGGGTCGTCGCCGGCATTGATTTGGAGGAGGACGGGCAGGATTTTTCCGAGTTCGGCGGCGGCGCGATCTAGGTGGTTGAGGAGCTTTTCGCTATCAACGCTCTGAATGCGGTCGAAGTGCTGGGCGGCGAGTCGTGCCTTGTTAGATTGGAGGTGGCCGATGAGCTCCCAGCGGAGCGCGGCGGAGGTCGGGGCGGTCTGCGGGCGTTTATCCTGCGTTTCTTGGACCCGGTTTTCGCCGACACCACGCAGGCCGTAGCGGGCGGCGTAGTCGGCGGCGAGGGCCGGGTGGGTCTTCGTCACGGCGAGGACTTCGACCTCGCGTGAGTCGCGCCCGGCGGTGGCGCAGGCGGCGGCGATCTGGCTGCGGATGGCATTGGCCCGGTCGGCAAATTCTTCGTAACTGATCATCATAAGTGGCGGTGGGAGGTGAGGATGGAGGCGATTTGAGTGAAGAGAATCTAATTAGAGGTTTACGACGCCTAAGGTTCGGCTACTCTGTAGCCAACAACCCGCGCTAATCATGCAAATTGATAACTTCAAAATCTTCGCGGACCTAGTTGAGACGAAGAGTTTCTCAAAATCGGCGAAGCTCAATGGCATTACGCAGTCGGCGGTGAGCCAGCAGGCGCGGGCGATGGAGCGGCATTTCAAATCGCTGCTGGTCGACCGGAGTCAAAAGCAGTTTCAGCTCACGCGCGAGGGGCAGCGGGTTTACGATGCGGCGAAGGATGTGTTGCACACTTATGAGAAGCTGCTCTCGGAGCTGCAGGAGATGAAAAAGGTGATTAGCGGCACGATCCGGCTGTCCACGATTTACTCGATCGGGCTGCACGAGCTGCCGCCGTTCATTAAGAAATTCCTCCACGATTTTCCCGCGGTCAATGTGCGGGTGGAATACCGGCGCTCCAACCTCGTCTATGAGGATATTTTGCACAACGCGGTGGATTTTGGGCTCGTGGCGTTTCCGGTGAAGCAACGGCACCTCGAGGTGTTGCCGTTTCGCGAGGACCACTTGGTCGTGATCGCCCATCCGAATCACCCGATTGCGAAGTGTACCGAGGTCGAGGTGAAGGATCTCGCGGGTCAGAAGTTCATCGGCTTTGACCCGGACATTCCGACCCGCAAGGCGATCGATCAGATTTTTCGCGAGCACAAGCTGGAGATCGAGCCGGTGATGGAGTTCGACAATATCGAGACGGTGAAACGGGCGGTCGAGATCGACCATGGGATCGCCATCGTGCCGCAGGCGACTGTCTTGCAAGAGGCGAAACAGGGGACGCTCGCGATATTGCCGTTTAAGGGCCGGGAATTTACGCGGCCGCTCGCGATTCTCCATCGCAAGGGTCGGGTGCTGACGCCGGCGATGAAAAAGTTTATCGAGACCCTGGGCTTGGATCTGCCGGAGATCCGGGGAACGTGAGTTCGTGCGAAGGGCGCGGCGGCCCTGCCGAAAAATGGGGAGAACATTTGCGGCGACTGCTCTAATGGCTACGTTCACTCTGCTTTTATGACAATCTCCTCATTCCGGCCGTCTTCACTGTGCTTCGCCGCCGTCTTGGCTTTGGCCTTCGCGGGGTGCTCAAAACAGGTGGAAGCGCCAAAAGTCACGATGGCGGTCCCGTCGGCGAATGCGGCGGTGGCCGGGTTGCCGATCGTGACACCGGCGCCCGCTTGGGCGCTCAAGGATCTGCAGGGCGCCGTGGTGACCTCGGAGCAGTTTAAGGGCAAAGTGGTCGTGATTGATTTTTGGGCCACGTGGTGCCCGCCGTGCCGCGCGGAGATTCCCGGCTACGTCGACCTCGTGAAGAAACACGGCAAGGACGGGCTCGTGATCGTCGGTGTTTCGATGGACGAGGCGGGGCCGGGCGTGGTGAAGACGTTTTCGGATAAGTTTGGCGTGAACTACCCGATGGTGATGGGGGATGAAAAGGTACTGGCGGCGTTTGGCGGCATTGAGGCGCTGCCGACGACGTTTCTCATCGATCGCGACGGACAGATTCGGGATCGCAAGGTGGGTGCCGAGCCGACCGAAGAGTATGCGAAGAAGATCATGGCGCTGCTGGAGTGAGTCGCCGACCTGCCATGCGCAGTGGCGTGTTTTGAAGAAAAATAGCAACGGGGTCCGCGGGTTCGTCCCCGACAGAACCGGGTGATGGGCGTCCATTCCTCGGCGAGGAGGCGGGTGCTCCGGCCGCGGGGCGCTCTGGGGGAGGCGGGGGCGTCCGGCGAAGTCATGTGCTGCCGGGGCAGCCCGCCTGATTTGAGCCCCCGGGAATACACGGTTGCCGACCGGAGGTGGGCGCACCCATCTTCGCGCCCATGCCGCTTCCGCCCGTCATTTTCGAGGACGCCTCGCTCATCGCGTTCGACAAACCGAGCGGGATGCTCGTCGCGCCCGACCGCTGGGACAAGCAACGCGAAAACCTCATGGGTCTCGTCCATGACAAAATGGGGCACGGCGTGGCCAATGTGCACCGGCTCGACGCCGATACCAGCGGCCTCCTGCTCTGCGCAAAGAACAAAATCGCGCTGGATTTTCTCAGCGGCCAATTTCAGTCGAAGACGGTGGGAAAAAAATACCATGCGTTGGTGGTCGTGCTGGCGGCCGAGCACGCGATGAAAGTGGCTGTGCCCCTCCGCGATGCGGCGGGCGCCTTGCCGGATGCCTTCACGGTCGACCTCTCGCTGGGTGAGGACGAGCGCCAGAAGGGGCGCATGCGTGTCTTCAAGGGCCGCGGCGGCAAGGACTGTTTGAGCGAATTTCGTGCGCTGGAGAAGTTTGGTCGCTTCGCGTTGGTGGAATGCCGGCCCCTCACCGGACGCACGCACCAACTCCGCGTGCACCTTGCAGCCGCTGGGGCGCCGATTCTTAACGATCCATTCTACGGCGATCCGGCCATTAAGCTGCTGTTGTCGGAGCTGAAGCGCCGTTACAAAGGTCGCGACGAGGAGAAGCCGCTCATCGATCGACTCGCGCTCCACGCGAGCGAACTCACGCTCAAACATCCGGAGACGAAGGAGCCGTTTACCATCGCCGCGCCCGTGCCGCACGCGTTCGAGGTCGCGCTGAAGTATCTGCGGAAATTTGCGATCGGGGCCCGTGCGTTACGGTAACCTCGCGCGCGAGTCCTGTCGCAGGCTGGTCCCGAGGCGGGCCCGGTGGGCTAGGCGCCTTTTCGATGCTGTCAGGTGGCCCGCCATCGGCCTTGCCGCGGGCAGTCCTGCCCGCCAGAAAAAGAATCCTCCCATGCCCACTACGAATATCATGACCCGTCGCGAAGTCCTCCGCACCGCTGCGCTCGGTGCGTTTTCCCTCCCGCTGCTCTCCTCGGTCAGCCGCGCCGCAGCAGCGGCCGCCGCCCCCGCGACTCCGGCCCGGGTGGAACGGTTGCGTCTGGGCATCGCCTCCTACTCGTTGCGCAATCTGTCCCTCGATGATGCCATCGCGACCGTAAAGACGCTGCGTATTTCCAATATCGCTTTGTTCAAAAACCACTGCGCTTGGGAAACGGCCTCGGTCGAGGAGTGTCGCGCGGTCGGGGAAAAATTGAAGGCCGCCGGTCTGACCCTGACCGGGTCGGGCGTGGTCAACTTGACCAACGACGAGGCGAAGTGCCGTAAGGCGTTTGAAAACGTGAAGGCGGCCGGTATGCTGACGATGGTCTGCAAGCCGGAGATCGACGCCCTCCCGCTCGTCGAAAAACTCGTGAAGGAGTTCGATCAGAAACTCGCGATCCACAACCACGGTCCCGAGGACAAGCTGTACCCCACGCCCGAGGTGGCGTGGAATGCGATCAAGTCCCTCGACGCCCGTATCGGGCTCTGTATCGACGTGGGTCACACAGCGCGGTTTGGTGACGATGTCGTGACCTCGATCAAGAAATATTCAGCGCGCCTCCATGATGTGCACATGAAGGACAGCATCGCGATCGTCGGCGCACAGAAGGATGTCCCGATCGAAGTCGGTGCCGGCCGGCTCGACGTGCGCGGCATGCTGCGTGCCCTGATCGATGTGAACTACCAGGGCGTCGTCGCCTTCGAATACGAAAAAGTCGCCGGCAATCCTGTCACCGGCCTCGCCGAATCTGTCGGCTACGTGCGTGGCCTGTTGGCGGGCCTGAGCTGAGGCGCAGGGGCGTCGCTTGCCGACGCCCGCAGATGCGAAACGGGCGTCGGCCAGCGACGCCCCTACAATCATGAAAATGAAACACCCCCTCCGCCTCACTCTGGCCGCTTTCCTCGCTGGCGCGCTTGCATTCTCCGCCGCCGCCCAAGACACCAAAAAGAAGAAAGGCTCGGCGAACGCCGGTTCCACCAAAGCCCCCGGCACGGCCACGAAAGGAGAAGTCACAGGCGGGCTTCCCGCCGACGCCCGCACGCTCCGACTCGGCGACGCCGCTCCCGACTTCACGCTCCTCGGCATCGACGGCAAGACGCACACCCTCGCCGACTACAAGGCTGCGAAGCTCCTCATGGTGGTCTTCCTCTCCAACCACTGTCCTTACTCGCACGCCTCGGAGACACGGCTCATCCCGCTTGCGAAGGAGTTCAAGGCGCAGGGCCTCGACGTCGTTTCCATCAACCCCAACAGCCCCGACAGCGTCCGCGTCGATGAGCTCGGCTATAGCAAATACAACGACGGCTACGCGGAGATGAAGCTCTACGCGCGCGAATCGGGTTTCCCGTTTCCGTATCTCTACGACGGCGATACGCAGGCCGCCGCCAAGGCCTATGGTTGCCTCGCGACGCCTCACGTCTTCCTCTTCGATCAGGAGCGCAAGCTCCGCTACGTCGGCCGCGTGGACGACTCGCGGTTCGAGGATCCGAAGACGGTGACCTCGCACGACACCCGCAACGCCGTCGTCGAGCTGCTCGCGGGCAAGCCCGTCACGACCCCGAAGACCATCGTCATGGGCTGCTCGACGAAGTGGAACACCAAGCGCGACGACATCGCCAAGGCCGAGGAGAAATGGAAATCCGAGGCCGTCGATCTCGAGCTGATCGATGCGGCAGGCGTGGCCAAGCTGGCGAAGAACGACTCCAACCGCCTCCGCCTCGTCAACGTCTGGGCCACCTGGTGCGCGCCCTGTGTCGCGGAGTTCCCCGAGCTCGTCTCGCTCGCCCGCCGCGTCGGCAACCGCGATTTCGAGCTGGTCACGATCTCGATGGACGACCCCAAGATGCAGCCGCAGGTGAAGGCGTTTCTCGAAAAGCAGCACGTGGCCACGCCCGCGCGGCTCAAGCGCCTGCTCGCCGCCGAAGGCCGCGGCGCGCTCAACGTCCTCTACACCGGCGCGAGCACCGATGCGCTCGTGAAAGCCCTCGACCCCGAGTGGCCCGGCCCGCTCCCGCATACGGTGTTGATCGCGCCCGGCGGGAAAATCCTCTGGCGTCACAACGGCGCCGTGGGCCCCGAGGTCCTCAAACACAAGGTGATCGATTTACTGGGACCGTTTTACACGCCGGAAGAGAAGCGGTGAGGGGCGGTTAGCCAGAATTTGAGTTTTTGACTGCTGGTAGCTACGAGCGTGAGCGAGTGGGGTTTCGATGATCGTCCCACTATCATCAGACGTTGGTCTCAAAAGTTGATCTGCGCGCCAGCCGTCTCAGCACTTTTCGCTGGCGCGTGACGGCTGCGCTCCTCCATCTCCTTCGGCTTACCGCCTTACGCATGTCCTCTCCGTCATCTCGCTCCACCCTCGGTTTCGGCATCATCGGCGTCGGCATGATTGCCCACTACCATGCGCAGGCGATCGCGGCGACGCAGGGCGGGCGGCTGGTGGGCGTGGCGACGCGCAATGCGGAAAACGGCCGCGCCTTTGCGGCGAAACACGCGGTGCCGTTCGTCACGACGAGTGTCGCCGAACTCGTCGCGCGGCCCGACATCGACGTCGTGTGCATCACCACGCCGAGCGGGGCGCACTTGGAGCCGGCGCTGGCTGCCGTCCGCGCTGGCAAACATCTCGTCGTCGAGAAGCCCATCGAGATCACCGTTGAGCGGACGGACGAACTCCTCCGCGCGGCCGATGCCGCGGGCGTCAAGATTTCGCCGATTTTTCAGGCGCGCTTTGGCGAAGGCGCGAGGGCACTCAAGGCAGCGATCGAAGCCGGCCGCTTTGGCCGTCTGGTGCTCGCCAGCGCGTATGTGAAGTGGCACCGCTCACGTGAGTATTATAATGGCTGGAAAGGCACGCTGGCCCTCGATGGCGGGGGTGCGGCGATCAATCAGGGCATTCATGGGATCGACTTGCTCCAGTGGTTCGCCGGGATGCCCGTTGAGGTCTACGCGCGAACGACCCGGCGCGTCTACGAACACATCGAAGCGGAGGATACCCTCAGCGCCACGCTCCACTATCCGAACGGCGCGCTCGGCAGCATCGAGGCGACGACGGCGGCGTGGCCGGGTTGGTCGCGGCGCATTGAGATTTGCGGCGAAAACGGCTCGGCGCGACTGGAAGACGATCATCTGGCGGAATGGAAATTTCGCACCGCATTACCCGAAGACGACGCCATCCGTGCGGCTGGCCTCGATCCTGCGATGGCCTCCGGGGCGGGCGCGCCGAACGCGATCAGCCACCACGGGCACCTGCGGCAAATTCAGGATTTGATTGATTCGCTGCGTGAGCGCCGGCCCTTGGCAATCAACGGGCACGAGGCGCGCAAAGCAGTCGCCCTGATATGCGCGCTCTACGCTTCCGCTCATCAGGGTGCGCCGGTTAAACTCGGCGCGTAGGGCGGACATGGGCGGATTTTAGTCCGCCTTTTGTGTAGTTCTTGAAATTAACGCTGGAAGGCGGACCGAAGTGCGCGCTACCTAGCGCTCCCCTTTATGTCATCCCCCTCCGTTTCCGCCCTCCCTTGGTATCGGACGCTCACGCCGAACCACTGGTTTGTTTTCACCGTCGCCTCGCTTGCATGGATGTTCGATTGTCTTGACCAGCAGCTCTTCATCCTCGCCCGCGACAACGCCGTAAAGGCGCTCTCCGCGGCCGGCACCTCCGGGCCGGAGCTCAAGTCGCTCGGCGGCTGGGCGCAGAGCATCTTCGTCGCGGGGTGGGCGCTCGGCGGGCTCATCTTCGGCTCGGTCGGCGACCGGATCGGCCGTGCGAAGACCCTCTCGATCACGGTGCTGATCTACTCCCTCTGCACGGGGCTTTCGGCGTTTTCACGGGACGTGACCGAATTCATGATCTATCGCGCGCTCACCGGCCTCGGCGTCGGCGGCGTGTTCGGTCTCGCGGTGGCACTCGTCGCGGATTCGCTGCCCGAGCTGGCGCGGCCCAAGGCGCTCGGTCTCCTCCAGGCGCTCTCGGCCGTGGGCAACGTCACCGCCGGCCTGATCGCCATGGCTCTCGCGGAGATGGATCCGATGAACTCCTGGAAATACCTTTTCTGGATCGGTGCGGTCCCAGCCTTCCTTTGCATTTTCATTATGTTCCGCCTCAAGGAGCCGGTCAAATGGGTCGCGGCGCGCGACGCCAGCCGGCTCGCTGGTGGCAAGGCGATGGGCAGCTACGGCAGCCTCTTCGGCGAGGTGCAGTGGCGCCGCCCGGCGATTTTGGGCATGATTCTCTGCGTGTCCGGCGTCGTCGGCCTCTGGGGAGTCGGCTTTTTCAGCGGCGCGCTCATTGGCCCGGCGATCGAGAATGCGCTCAAGGCGCAAAACCCGGCAATCACCCCCGCCGCGCTCGCCGCCGGCAAGCAGTGGTGGACCGCCGCCAATCTCATCGTGCAGAACATCGGCGCGTTCTTCGGAATGATCCTTTTCGCGAAGCTCGCGCACCGCTACGGACGGAAAACCGTCTTCGCCTTCGGCTTCCTCGCCGCGTTTGCCGCCACGATCTATTTCTATAAAAATTTCCAGACCAAGTCCGACATCTGGATGACGGGCCTGATGGGCTTCTGTCAGCTCAGCATCTTCGCCGGCTTCGCGATCTATCTACCCGAGCTGTTCCCCACGCGGCTGCGCAGCACGGGCGTGAGTTTTTGCTACAACGTCGGGCGCTTCATCGCGGCCACCGGACCGATCACGCTGGGTGGCTTGCAGAAATATCTGAGCGAAAAAGCCGTGGCCGCGCTCCCCGCGACCGCCGACGCGCTCTCCAAGGCTGACGCTCAGCTCACCGCCTTTCGCAACGCCGCCTGCTGGCTCGCCTGCATCTACGTGATCGGCCTCCTCGTGCTCCCGTTCTTGCCCGAAACTAAGGGCCGGCCGATGCCCGAAGAGTAAATGTCTCCGCGCGGCGCATCCCGAATCTTTTTTCAAGAAAACATCTGCAGCCGCAAAAAAAATATTCGATCAGTACGCGGTAACTGTTGTGAGGGATAGATTTACGGGTCTTTGTAGATTCTTTTTTAATTACGCAGTTATTTTTGAGCGTTCAGACTAGTCGCGCATCTATCATCCCGTAGACAGTGCTGTGCTGGTAACACAGTACTCAGTTTGTAGTTATTAAGGTTTGCTTGGTGTCAGGTCACACGGGCCGCTCCTTTACGGGGGCGGCTCTTGTGTTTTGGGGGTTCGAGACCTTCGCCGCCGGCTTTTTTGTTTTTCGGTTTTTGTTTTCGGACTGACGTATATTCCGCTTGCGCCGTCTTCGTGCGCGTCGTTGGGTGCGCGTGCCTGTAGGGGTGTCTTCCGCGGAAGACTGAGATTGCGGTGCGCTCGACCGCTCGACCCTTCGAACCTGGACGGATCATGCCGACGAAGGAAACAGCAGGCGCTGCCACCGCGCCATTTTTGGGCGCACAGCGCCCCTTTTGTCGGGAGTTCGTTGAGGGTGCAGGCGCAACGCCACCATGAAACTCCCGAATCGAAATCTAATCCTCGCCGCCCTGCTCTTCGTGGCTGGACAAGCATTTGCCCAAACTCGGCCGGTTGCGCCAGCCACGCCCGCCGTCGCCGCAAACTCGTCCAAGGCGTCAGCCGAAACCGTGACGCTGGCCGCCGTCCGCGTTGCGAGCGACCTCTGGGAATCTCCGCTCGCACGGATTCCGGCGAGCGTCACCGTCTTCGACGAAACGGCCCTGCGCGCCGGCGCGGTGCGGCACTTTGGCGATCTGACCGATCAGATTCCTAATTTAACCTTTACCGGCGGAACCTCGCGTCCGCGGTATTTCCAGATTCGTGGCATCGGGGAAAATTCGCAGTTCGAAGGCGAGACGCCCGATTCCACGGTACGCTTTCTCGTCGATGACCTCGACTTCACAGGTCTCGGCACGCTCGGCGGGACGTTTGATGTTCGCCAAGTGGAGGTCTTACGCGGACCGCAAGCTGGGGCATTTGGCGCCAGCGCCGCGGGCGGTGTCGTCCGCCTGCTCACCAACGCGCCCACGCCGTATTGGTCCGGCCGGATCGAGGCGAGCGCCGGTGGCGATGCGTTCCGTGAGGGCGGCTTGGCGGTCGGCGGTTCGCTCACGCCGAGCAATCCGGAGGGGCTCATGGCTCGCATCGCGATTCACCAGAGCAACAGCGACGGCTTCCGCCGCAACGTCACGCTCAACCGCAACACGAACGCCCGTGACGAATTCAACGCCCGCCTCCGGCTCACCGCGAATCCCTCGTCGGTGGTGCGTCTCGACGGCACGTTTCTGTTTTCCGAACTGAGCAACGGTTATGACGCGTTCGCCTTGGATAATAACGGGAAGTTCACGTTCAGCGACCAGCCGGGCCGCGACGACCAACGTTCCCGCGCGGCCAGCTTGCGCGCCACCTTTTCCGGCCTGGAGGGGGTGCGCCTCTCGTCCGTCACGAGCGCGAGCTGGGTGAAATCCCGCTACGCCTACGACGACGACTGGACCGCTGGCTCGTATCAGGGTTTCAGTGACTTGGATCGCGAGCGCACCGTCTTCAACCAGGAAGTCCGTCTCGACTCCACGCTCACCCGGAGTGCGCTCGGCTGGATCGATCGCTGGACCCTAGGTGCCTTTCTCGCCCACACCCGCGAAACCAGCGCCTACACGAACTCCGACCCCGACAACCTCCGGGGCCTCCGCACTCGCTACGCCGCTGGCAACACCGCGCTTTTCGGCCAAATCGCGCACGATCTCTCTGCGCAGACCCGCCTCGTCGTCGGCCTCCGGAGCGAGTGGGTCGATCTCGACGGACGCGGCACGAAGACGCGCTACCGTGCTGCGCGCAAAGCCCTCGATCCCGAGGTAACGTTTCACCCCGTCTTCGACGACGCGGTGTTCGGCGGCAAGGTCACGCTCGAGCACGACCTGAACGCGAACCAACTCGTCTTCGCTTCTGTCACGCGCGGCTACAAAGCCGGCGGCATTAACATCGATGCGCGCATCAGCCCGCCCGCCGATCCGCTCACTTACGGCACCGAAACTCTGTGGAATTACGAAGTCGGCCTCCGCGGCAACTGGCTCGATCACGCGCTGACCGGCGAACTCACGGCCTTCTGCCTCGACCGTCGCGACACGCAGGTGCGCGACTCCGCTGGCTTCGGCGGTAACTATCGCTTCTTCACCGCCAACGCCCGCCGCGCCCACGTCGCCGGTCTCGAAGCCTCTGCGGCCTATGCGCTCACGAAGGCGCTTTCACTCCACGCGACGCTCGCGCAGATGGGCTCCGCACTCGACCGCTTCACGCTCACCAATGGCAATGCCGGTGGCGGTCGCCGTCTCGCGAATACGCCGCGCTACGGTTACACGCTCGGCACACGCTACCGCGATGCTGCGGGTTTCTTCGCCAACGCCGAACTCGTCGGCCGCGCCGAACAGTTTGATTCCAATAATCAAAACGAAGCCCGCCGCGCCTTCCGTCTCGTCAACGCCAGCCTCGGTTACGCCTGGCGCCAATGGACGTTCACGGTGTGGGGTCGTAACCTTTTCAACACTCGCTATCAAAAACGCGTTTATTTCTTCGGTAACGAAGATCCGGACTACGTCGACACGCGTTACGAAGACCGCGCCGATCCGCGCCAAGTCGGCGTGAGCGCGGCGTATCGGTTCTAAACGTACGTAACGCTCGCCGTGAGCGCTGGGATGCGCTCGCAGCGGTGCGAGCAGGTTATGGCCTTGGGCCTAACTGTTCAGTAACAGACCGGTTGATTCGCCGGAGGCGAGGGTGATTTTACCGGGGCTGCGGAGCGTGGCTTGGATATCGAGCAGCGTGAAGAGTGCGGTGGCGACTTCCGGCGTGCGCTGGATTTCGGCGAGGGCGCGGCCGACGACTTGCGGGCGCACGGCTTGAGCTTGGCCGAGGCGTTGGGAGGCTTTGTTGTCGGCAGCGGAGTGGATGATCGCGACTTCGTTTTCCCCGGCTTGGCGCATCGCTGCGGTGACCTGGCGGAGGCGGTTGACGACCTTGCGCTGGATCTCGGCGATCATGCCTTTGTCGCGGAAGGCGACTTTGCGGATGTAGGTCGAGCCGAGGCTGAAACCCCATTGCGAAGACGTCGGTGAAACTTCCTCGCGGACTTTGCGGGAGAGGGCGTCGCGATTTTCGAGGAGCACTTCGAGGCGCAGATTGGAGAGCTGTTTCACGACGGCCGTGGCGACGTTGGCTTTGAGCGAGCCGATCGGGTCGGAATTTTGAAACAGGAAGGCTTTGGGTTCCTTCACGAACATTTCGAACCAGATACCGACGCCCATCGGTGCGCCCTCCTCGGAGTTGACGAGCTGGTTGCGCAGGTAGGCTTGGTGGATGACGGTGCGGACGGTGTAGGCTTTCCCGAAGAGCGGGAAGAGGAGGGCCTTCGGGCCGAAGTGGGCGATGGGGAAAAAGAGGCCGGGTTCGTCGACCTGGCCGACGACTTTGCCGAAAAACGTGTAGACGAGCACGGTGCGCTCGGGCAGCACGCGCCAGAGTTGAAACATCTGGCCGATGGTGAGGACGATGGGGACGGCGACGAAAGTGCCGACGACGCCGATCAAGACTGAGACAAGGAGAGGTGACATGGTGGTGGGTGTCAGAGTTTGAGGATGGTTTGGGCGGCTTTTTCGCGGAGCGGGAGGCTCGCGTTGCGGAGGTAGCTGTCGAGGGCGGCCTTGCCACCTTCGGCGTGCATACCGGAGAGAATTTTCCCGAGTTCGAGAATGGGCGAAGCTTCGGCTTGCGCGCGATTTTCGGCGATCTGCACGGCCTGCTCGGCCATTTTCAATTTCTGATCGGCATCGGCTTTCGCCTGGCTGATCGAAGCGGCGACTTGGTTTTGCGTCGTATTGATGGAGGCGAGGGCTTCGTCGACGTCGCTCGGTGGATCGATGTTGGTGATGAGCGCGGCGTCGAGATCGATGCCGTAGCGGGCGGAGGTTTTGCGGCAGGCTTCTTCCATGAAGCTGTTAATCAGGGACAGATTACGGCGGAGGTCGTTGATGGAAACGCCCTCGACGGCGCCCTCAGCGGCTTCGCCGTGAAAGGTGGCGATACGATCACGCAGGACCGAGATGAAGTAGCCGACGACGTGGGCGGCGGGGTGCGAGATACCGAAGAGGTAGGCGTAGAGATTGCGCTCGCACGGGCGCCAACGGATCTGGCCGGAGATTTGGACAGTGAGGTTATCCTTGGTGACGGCCTCGATCGCTTCCTGGCGAATCTCGGGGTCCCAGGTGATATCGACCGTCTGAATGGTCATATCCACTTTGTAGAGACGTTGCCACGGCCACTTGAAGTAAGGGCCGCCGGGCGGGATGACGCGGACGTTGGGATAGCTGTACCGGGATTTTTCCTCGTTGGTAAGGAGGGCACCGAGGGTGGGATCAGTGTCGGTGGTGCCGTTGGTACGCTGGGCGCGACCAAACGTGGTGAGCACGCCGCGCTCCGTGGGGCCGATGGTGTAAACGCCGAAGAGGAGCGTGAGGAGCGCGGCGACGCCGACGCCGAGGAGGAGGCCGAACAGGGTGGTGGTGATCATGAGAGTGAAGGGGAAGACGGGGGAGAAGGGAGACGGGGGAGAACGAGAGACGGAGAGACGGAGAGAGGAGGAAGCGGGGGGGGCCAATGACTAATGACTCATGGCCAAGGCTCACTGGCTGGGCAGAGGTGTGGAGGGCGGGGCGGGGTGCTCAATCTCTAATCTGCGATTTGGATTCTTTGCAGTGCATTCCATGGGAGGGCACGGCGCCGATGGGCGATTGCGTTGAGTCACGGCATGCGCTTCCACGCGGCGTCGAGTTTGAAAATGCGCTCGGCATTGGCGTGGTAGAATTTTTCGAGGATGGCGGGCGGTAGATGGAGCGCTTCGGTCTGGCGGTTGTTGTAGGTCGTCTCGCCTTGGCCGGCGTAGTAGTCCCAGTCAGCGCGATAGCGGAGCTCGAGGCTATTGACGTGGCCTTGGCGCTGCGCGGCGGTGGGCGGGGTATCGCGGCGGTGGGGCATCCAGCCGGCGTCGACGCCATAGAGAATGCGATCGGGGAACTTCTCGAAGAGGGCGCGGACTTTTTGGGCCGGGTGGCGCGTGAGATTGCGGGTGCGGGCGGACACCTCGATGTGAAAATTCGGGTAGCGCGTGAGCCGATCGGCAATGCCGTCGAGATCGTGCTCGAGGCTGCCGAGGTGGGCGCCAACCACGACGAGCGTCGGGTGTTTCTTCATGATGTTGTCGCGTGCGGCGATGATGGCGGCGTGGCTCGGATATTCGGGTTTGCCGTAGAGATGCCACTGCGGATTCGTCGAGTAGTAGCTGTAGTGGGAGCTGTCTTTGTCGAGTGGGAGCCAGGCGTCGATGGGCTCGGCGAGGTGGGCGTGGAGCGGTTTTCCGATCTTGGCGAGGTGTGCGTAAATCGGGTCGAAGAGCGGATCGTCGGGAAGGATAAATTTCCCGTCGCGGTTTTTGATTTCAATGCCGACCTCTTTCCAGATTTTCACGGCGACGGCACCGCGGGCAAATGCGCGGTCGAGGGCGGCGATCGTGCGGGCGGCGTAGGCGGGTTCGTCGCGGGTGAGTAGATCGAAGGTCGTGGTAACGGGGTAGAGCTGCGGATGTTTTCCGTAGAGCTCGAAAGCGACCCGATCCATCAGCGCGAGGTGCCCGTCGCCGCCGGGCACACAGACGTTGATTGTGCGGACGTTGATGCGGGCGAAGAGGGCGTGGATGGCCGGGACGTCTTCGAAAATGTGCGAATGGACATCGATCTTCAGGATTTTTTCGTAGGCGGGCGTGGGCGCGGCGGCGGCGGAGGCAGCGATGAGGCCGAGAGTACAGGCGAGGAGCGAGGCAAGGCCGGTGCGGGCGAATGGAAAGATGGAAAAATTCATGCGAGGGTAGGGGCTGGCAGCCTGCGGGAGGGAAGGCGCCCAACGCAAGACGGGTGGGTAGCAGGCGAGATTCGATGGGTCCGAATCAACCTGGGCCTAAATCGCGGAGCAAGGGGCAGAGGATGCACCGCTAATCCGCGCTAATTTTTTGGAGGCAGTGGGGGCAACAGGGACGTGCGTGCCTCGCCTGATCGGTGAGATGCGAATCCGCAGTGGGCGGTTGGGATGAGTGATGAGGCGCAGCTCGCTGGCAGAGTTTGAATCACACTTAAATGCGACGGGGCAAAAAACTTTGTTCGGTTTTCAGTTCGGCGGTTGCCATAGAGAGACCATGCTGGAAAACGCCGATGCCATCTTGCTCCTCCGCTTCGTCGCGACGCGCGACGAGGGGGCGTTTGCGGAGCTGGTGCGGCGGCACCTCGACGGCGTGTATTCCGCGGCGCTGCGGCGGGTGGGCGGGGATGCGCAGCTCGCGGAGGATGTCGCGCAGCAGGTGTTCGTGGCGCTCGCGCGGAAAGCGGCGACGGTGGCGCGGCACGGGGCGGTGACGGGGTGGCTTTATACGGCGACGCGACACGAGGCGGCCAATGTCGTGCGTGGCGAGCGGCGACGGAAGACGCGCGAAACGGAGGCTCACTTGATTCACGAGATGCTTGGGGCGACCGGGAATCTCGGCGAGGCGGACTGGAGCCGGGTGGCGCCGGTACTCGACGCGGCGATCGACGAGTTGGGCGAAAATGATCGCGAGGCGATTTTGGCTCGTTTCGTCGAACGGCGGGCGTTTGCCGAAATGGGTGGGGCGCTGCGGATCAGCGAGGACGCGGCGCGGATGCGGGTGGAGCGGGCGTTGGAGAAATTGCGCGCGGTGCTGGCGCGGCGTGGGGTGACGTCGACCGGGGCGGCGTTGGGCGCGGTGCTGGCAGAGCAGGCGGTGGGGGCCGCGCCGGTGGCGCTTGCGGGGACGGTGGTGGGCGCAGCGACGGCCGGCGGGGTGGCGGTTGCGGGTTTGGTCGGTGGCGGCGGAATGCTGGCGGAAATTTTTACATTTATGATCACAGGAAAAATCGTGGTGGGTGTCGCAATCGTCTGCGCGGTCGTCGGCATCGGCAGTGCGATCTATCAGACAGGGGAGGTGGCGCACGCGAATGCAGAAGTGATGGCGTGGCAGCGGAAGAGTGCGGCAGCGGAGGTGAAGGCAGCGGAGTTGGCGCTGAAGATGCGTGAGAGTGAAGCGAGTGCGCGTGCGGCGGCGGAGCGGATGGCGGCGCTGCAGGCACAACTTGCGGTCGTGAAGAAAACGGTTGCGGGGGCTCCGGCGAATGCTGCGCCGGCAGCACCGCGCGCAACCTTCCAGGGCGTTTCCTGGGGCAATCCGGACTATGCGCGGACCTACGTAGAAAAATACCGGGTCGGCTTGGGGCTGCGTTACGGTCCGCTTTATCGCGCGCTCAATCTTTCGCCTGAGCAGATTCGAAAATTTGAGGCTTCGCTGACGGAGGGACAACAGGGCGTGGTGGATGTATGGGTGGAGGCAACCAAACAAGGTTTACCGACGGGTGGAAATTCTGCCGCGTCGACGTCGGTGGCCCGGCTGACTTCCGGACCGCTCGGCAACATGGAAAACAGTCTGAAGGAGTTGTTGGGTGAGGCGGGCTTCGGGAGCTTCAAGGAATTCGACAAGGCGAAGGGAAATCGTGAGCTGATTGCCTCGCTTGCTGGAACACTCTACACGTCCGAGGCTCCGCTGACGGCGGGGCAGGGGGAATCCTTGGCGGCGGTATTATCGAGCAATACCAGACGCGACTGGGTTCCCATGGCTGACGACGGAAAGAAGGAGATGACCCGACTTTCCGAAGTGACCGACTGGGCGGGAGTGCAGAAACAGGCGCAGGCGTTCTTGAGCGCGCCGCAGTTGGCGGCGCTGAAGGCGCTGAGTGATCAAAAGCAGTTGGACCAGGAGATGACGAAACTCGCAGTCGTCGGAGTGGGTGCGCCGGCGGCCAAGTCGACCGCGAGTGGCGGGAAGTAGCCGGCGTTTTTATCGTGCTCGCAAAAGGCGGGTCAGAGACCTCGCCCAACTTCAGGGCTGCGCGCGGATTTTGCGGATCAGGAGTTGGGCCGAATCCAATCGGGGTCGCGGCGGGCGTGAAAATGTCGGCGACGAGCCAATACTCGTCGAGTTCACGAAACTAAAGCGAAACGAGAGCGCGTAGGTGCCGGAATAAAAAA
>CANIJN010000100.1 GCA_947467625.1 Opitutia bacterium
TGGCGCTCGCCGCTACTTCGGGAAAACCGCTGATAGCTCACTTCACCCGCGGGCCGTAGCCCGGCACCGGGCGGCCGTCGTCGCCGAGTTTACCCGCCGCCCAGAGGACGCCGCGGGTGTCGCGTTCAAGGTCGCGGCGAGTGCCAGTTCAAGGTAGCGGCGAGTGCCAGCAAGCCGAGGACCGACGGCTCGCTGGCGCTCGCCGCTACGTCGGAAAACCCATCGCCGTTAGCTCACTTCACATCTCACTTCACCCGCGGGCCGTAGCCCGCCACCGGGCGGCCGTCGTCACCGAGTTTACCCGCCGCCCAGAGGACGCCGCGAGTCACGAGCTCGAGATAGCGGGCGTCGCTCACGGTCTCGTTCATGTGACCGATGGTCGTGCTGAACACGCGGGCCTGCTTCGGGCCGTAGAGGTTGGTCCAGACCACCACCGATTCGTTGTCGGTCTTGGTGCCCTTCTTATCGGTCGTCGTTTGGAAACCCGTCGCGAGCGAGCGGTGGCCGGGGAAAACTTTCGGGTCCTGCACATTGTTGTAGAGCTCTTCATTACCCGTGGACCAATCTCCGAGGCCCTTCGTGATCGGACTACCCGACTTCGTGAACGAAATCTTGATCGGTTCTTTCGGACCATGCCGGCTCGATTGGAGGCCGAGGAAGTCGAACCAAGCCGCATCGGCGGAACCGGGCGCCATCGGGCGGGCGTAGTCTTTCGTCACCCGATAGCTGTGCATCGCACAATGGAGATTCACGCCCGGAAGACCGGCGAGGTGCGGGGCGAGGACATTTTTCACCATCTCGGGATCGGAGATATCGGCGGCACACTCGTCGTGAATCACGAGGTCGTAGCCTTGCGCATAGGCGGGGTTCGTGTGCGCCGCAAAAGCGGGGCGGGTCGTCTTGTCTGCGGTGTGCATGTGATCGACGATGACATTGGCGCGCGCTTCGAGACCGTTTTTCAGGAGGTCTTTCTGCGCGACGTAATCGTGGCAGCAGCCACCGGTGAGGAGCAGAATCTTCAGCGGCTTGGGCGCGGCGGCGGCAAAGATCAGGCCGGGCAACGCGAGGGCAGTGACGAGGGCGAGACGGCGGAGTGAGGATAACATGGTAACGAGTGAGACGAAGCGGAGGGGTGAGGGTGAACGGGAGACTCAGTCGAAAATTGGGAAAAACGTATTGAAAGCAATCTCGCCGAAGTGGCCGGGGTCATTAAAACGCCGGCGACGGTCCAGGGCATCGATCGCGGCCATCTCGGCGCCGGTGAGCGCGAAATCGAAGAGCGCGAGATTTTCCGCCAGGCGCGCGGGCGTCTGCGTTTTCGGAATCACCGCACAACCGCGCTGCACGCCCCAGCGGAGCGTGATCTGCGCGGGGGTCTTCCGGTGCGCAGCGGCGATGGCTGAGACCACCGGATCGTTGAGCACATTTTCGTCGGGCCGCGCCATCCCGATGGATTCATAGGACGGCGAACCGAGCGGCGAGAATGCGGTGACGGCGATTTTCTCCTGCGCGCAGAAACGCAGCTGGCGCGACTGCGCGAGATACGGGTGCAACTCAATTTGGTGCACGGTCGGGCGGATCGCGCAGGTGCCGAGCAACTCGCGCAGCATGGATATATTGAGGTTGGAGACGCCGATGTGCTTCACCAGGCCGGCGCGGTGCAGCGCTTCCATGGCCGTCCACGTCTCGGCGTACGGCACGGTGATCGGTTTCATCGCGGGCGAGGCCGCCTGGGGGTCGTGAATCCACTCCGGCGGATAGCGCACCTCGAACGGCACGTAGGCGAGGGCGATGGGAAAATGGACGAGATAGAGATCGAGGTAATCGAGGCCGAGGTCGCGCAACGACCGCTCGCAGGCCGCGCGCACGTGCTGGGGCTCGTGGTAGGTATTCCAAAGTTTCGAGGTCACCCAGAGGTCTTCGCGGCGACACAGGCCCGCGCTCAACGCGGCGGCGATGCCCTCGCCCACTGCGGCCTCGTTGCCGTAGTCGCAGGCGCAATCCAGGTGGCGATAGCCGGCGCGGATGGCCTCGTACACGAGACCCGCGGTCTCGGGCTTCGGCATTTTCCAAAAACCGAGCCCGACCGCGGGAAACAAGCCGCCGTCGGCGAGCGGGATCGTGGGAGCGAGAGCAGCGGGGGAAGGCGACATCGCAGCAACCAAGCGACTCGGTCCAGCCAAGTCAGGATCAATTTTCGGCAAAATGAGCCGGCACCCGCCTCTGCCCACGCGCCACCATTTTTATTTTGCGGAGGAGCCCGAATCCGTTCCCTTAGCCGGATGCTTTCGCGGAATATCGCGGCCGTCGCTGCAGTCGCCCTGACCACCCCATTGTTCGCCGCACCGGCGGACTACATCAAGGAGGTGAAGCCCATTCTGGCCCAACACTGCTACCGCTGCCATGGCGCTTCCCAGCAAAAGTCCGGCCTGCGCGCCGACACGGCGGCGTTTCTGCGGACCGGCGGAGACAGCGGCCCGTCCTTGGTCGCAGGCAAAGCCGACGAGAGTCTGCTGATGAAGACCATCCTCGGGACGCACGACGACATCGCGCAGATGCCCTACAAAAAACCGCCGCTCGCCGAGGCGAAGATCGCCGTCCTGCGCGCGTGGATCAACGAGGGCGCCCTCGCTCCCGCCAACGAAGAGCCCGAAAAAAATATTCACTGGGCCTTCACCGCCCCGGTGCGTCCCGAGATTCCCACCGTGACCCGCCAGGGTTGGTCCCAAAACCCCATCGACGCCTTCATTTTCGCGCGGCTCGCAAACGAAAAAACGCCGATCGCCCCTTCCCCCGAGGCCGACCGCGTCACCCTGCTCCGCCGCGTCAGCCTCGACCTCATCGGTCTCCCGCCCACGCCCGCCGAGGTCGCGGCGTTCCTCGCCGATCAATCAGCCGACGCCTACGGCCGCGTCGTCACGCGCCTGCTCGCCTCGCCGCACCACGGCGAACGCTGGGCGCGCCCGTGGCTCGACGTCGCGCGCTATGCTGATTCCAACGGCTACTCGATCGATGCCCCCCGCCAAATTTGGAAATACCGCGACTGGGTCGTCGCCGCACTGAACCGCGATCTCCCTTACGATCAATTCGTAATCGAACAACTCGGCGGCGACCTCCTGACCAACCCCACCGTCGAACAAAAAGTTGCCACGGGCTTCAACCGCAACACGCAGATCAACCAAGAGGGCGGGATCGACCCCGAGCAGTTCCGCATCGAATCCGTGATGGACCGCGTGAGCACGTTCGGCACCGCCTTCCTCGGACTCACCGTCGGCTGTGCCCAGTGCCACGACCACAAGTTCGACCCGATCTCCCAACGCGAATACTACCAGCTCTACGCGATCTTCAACAACTCGGCCGACGACGGCCACGGCAAGAATACCCCCGGGGGCACGCTCGCGTTCGCCAGTGAAAATACGGCCGACGAAGCAGGGATGCGCGAACTCGAGACGCAGCAGGCCGACTTCGAAAAATTTCTCGATGAGCACAAGGGACCGGTGGTGGCGTGGTTCGCCGCCCTCGACGGCATCGGCAAAACCAATCTCGGCGGCACCGCCCGCGAAGCCTTGGGTGTTCCTTGGACCACGCTTACCTTCGCGCAAAAGCGCGCCGTCTTCGCCGCCTATCCAGAGGCGGACGCCGACTTCAAGGCCCGCCAACTCAAGCAGTCCGCCCTGGAGCGACGCCCGTCGCGAAGACTCACCACACTCGTCATGTCCGAACTGAAGAAACCCCGCGAGAGCGTGATCTTCATCAAGGGCGACTTCACGCGCCGCGGCGATCCGGTGCAGCCCGGCACTCCCGCCATCCTCCCGCCCCTCGCCGTCGCCACGCCCAACCGCCTCGATCTCGCGCGCTGGCTTTTCCAACCCGACCACCCCCTCACCGCCCGCGTGATGGTGAACCGCATTTGGCAGCAGTATTTCGGCCCCGGCCTCGTCGAAACGGAAAACGATTTCGGTACCCAGGGCACCGCGCCTTCGCATCCCGAACTCCTCGACTTTCTCGCCACCGAGTTTGTCGCGCAGCAATGGAGCATGAAGGCCCTCCACCGTCTCATCGTCACCTCCGCCACGTATCGCCAATCGTCGCACGCCCGGCCGGACCTCCACGTCGTCGATCCCGTCAACAAACTCCTCGCCCACCAATCCCGCCTGCGCCTCGACGCCGAGATCGTCCGCGATGTCGCACTCGCCGCGAGCGGCCTCCTCACGCCGAAACTCGGCGGCCCCCCGGTCTTTCCACCCCAACCCGACGGCGTCATGAACCTCGGCCAATCGAGCCGGCCTTGGACCGCCAGCGCGGGCCCCGACCGTTACCGCCGCGGCCTCTACACCAATTACTGGCGCGCCACGCCGCATCCGGCCGTCGCCGTGTTCGACGCCGCCGACAGCTTCAGCGCCTGCACCCGCCGCCTGCGCTCCAACACCCCGCTCCAAGCCCTCACTCTCCTCAACGACCAACAGTTTTTTGAGATGGCCGGCGCGCTGGCCCAACGCGTCCTGCGCGACGGCGGGCCCGACGACTCCGCCCGCCTCGACCACGCCTTCCGCCTCTGCGTCGCGCGGCCACCAGCGGCGCAAGAACGCACCCGCCTTCTCGCGCTTTTGGCCGACCTCCGCACGCTCAACGCGAAGGATCCCGCGGCCTCCGAACAAGAGGCCTGGACCACCGTCGCCCGCGTACTCCTGAACCTCGACGAAACCATCACCCGCGAATGACGCCGCCCAGGAACACGACCGCCCTCCGTCGCTGATCGCCTCGCGGCCGAAGGCGGTCGCGCTCCCAAAAAATCACCAGCCCGCACCGGCTTCCCTGCCCTCTCTCCTTCCATGCCGTCCCTCCCGCCCTTCGACCCCGCGCAACATTTTTCGCCGGACCACCTCACGCGCCGCCATTTTTTCAGTCGCTGCACGATGGGCCTCGGCGGCATCGCTCTCGCTTCGATGCTCGGCGAGCGCGGGCTCTCCGCCGCCGCTGCCCCGCCGAATCCCATGGCGCCCCGCAGCCCCATGTTCGCCCCCAAGGCCAAGAACGTCATCTTCCTTTTCATGGCCGGTGGCCCCAGCCAGCTCGATCTTTTCGACTACAAGCCGCGCCTCATCGAGCTCAACGGCCAGCCCGTCCCGCCCTCCCTCATCGAGGGGAAACGGTTCGCCTTCATGGACACGAGCCATGGGACCAAGCTCCTCGGGTCACGGCGCGAGTTCAAACAACACGGCAAGAGCGGTGCGTGGGTGTCCGACCTTTTCCCCTACACCGCCGGCATCGTCGACGATATCACGATCGTCAAATCCTGCGCCGCCGAGCTTTTCAATCATGCGCCGGCGAAACTTTTCATGAACACGGGCTCCGGCCAGTTCGGCCGCCCGAGCATGGGCTCCTGGGTCACCTACGGCCTCGGCAGCGAGTCGCAGGACCTCCCCGGCTTCGTCGTCTTGCAATCCGGTTCGCGCGGTCCCCGCGGCGGCGGCGTGAACTGGGGCAGCGGTTTTCTGCCAACGACGTTTCAGGGCGTGCCCCTTCGCGGCAGCGGCGATCCGATCCTTAACCTGACTAATCCCGACGGCATCACGGCCGGCCGCCAGCGCCAAGCCATCGACGCCATCCGCGACCTCAACCTCTCTCGCGCCGTCGAGACCGGCGACCCCGAGATCGCCACCCGCATCGCCTCCTACGAGATGGCGAGCCGCATGCAGTCGAGCGCCCCGGAGCTCATCGACCTCAGCAAGGAAAGCGCCGCTACCCTTAAACTCTACGGCATCGAAAACGAACGGCCCTCCTTCGGCCGGAACTGCCTCCTCGCGCGCCGCCTCATCGAGCGCGGCTCCCGGTTCGTGCAGCTGTATCACACGAATTGGGACAGCCATGGCGGCCCGAAAGAAAATCTCCAGAGCGATTTCGAAGAACGCTGCCGCGAGGTGGACCAAGCCCAGGCCGCCCTCGTGCAGGACTTGAAAGCGCGCGGGCTCCTCAAGGATACGCTGGTGATCTGGGGCGGCGAATTCGGCCGCACGCCCATGGGCGAAAACCGCGTCACCACCGGCCGCAACCATCACATCGACGCATTCACGATGTGGTTCGCCGGCGGCGGTACGAAGGCCGGTGCGGTGATCGGGGAGACCGACGAACTCGGCTTCAACTCCGTCACAGACCGTGCGCACGTGCATGATATCCACGCGACCATGCTCCACCTCCTCGGCATGGATCACACGAAGCTCACGTTCCGTTTCCAGGGCCGCGATTTCCGGCTGACTGACGTGCACGGTAAACTCCTGAAGCAGATGCTGGCGTAGGGCGCGGATCTCGGCCGCGCCGCAGCCGCGCCAGTAATGGCGCGGTCGATTGTAGAATCGGCTGGTTGCGCCCGGCCAGCGCGCCGGACTCTCCGCCCGGCCAGCGGCCGGGCCTACACTCTCAGCTTACAAACGAGTAATCATACGGTGCCCGCAGCTCACGGCTCACGTACGCGTTCGCTTCCGCCGCGTGCGCGCCGACGAATTTCTCCGCGCCGGCTTCCCACGTGAGCTTTTTCCCGGTGCGCATCGCAATCGCCCCGAGGTGACACATCGTCGCCGAGCGGTGCCCCGTCTCCACATCACAGATCGGCGCCTTCCGCGATTTCACACAGTCAAAGAAATTTTCCATGTGGTTGGCACTGCGGTAGAGCTGCACCGCGTTTTCCGGCAACGGCTTCGTCAATAACTCCGGATCGCTCGCCTTGATCCCGTCGCGATTCACCCAGATCCAACCGTCCGTGCCCTCGAAGCGGATACCGTTGCGCTGGCCGTCGAGCTTCACTTTCGCGCCGTAGATACTGTCGTCCTTCGTCGTAAAAATGCTCAGCTTCGTGCCGTTCGCGTAGGTGTAGCGCACCTCGTATTCGCTGAACGTCGTGTAGCCGCCCGCGACCGGCGGCACGAGCACGGTCGACTCCACGTCACGTGGCGCGAGCAGCCCAATCGCCCAATACGCAATGTCGTTATGGTGTGCGCCCCAGTCCGTCATCGTGCCGCCCGAGTATTCATACCAAAACCGAAACGTCCGGTGGCAGCGCTCCTTGACGTAATCCGTCATCGGCGCGGGCCCGAGCCAGAAATCCCAATTCAATCCCGCCGGCACCGCCGACGGCGCAAACGGCCCTGCGCATAACCCCGCCGGCAACCACACCTTGGCCTCCTGTAATTTCCCAATGCGCCCATTCCGCACGAGTTCACAGGCGAGCCGAAAGCGCGACGAACTCCGCTGCTGCGTGCCCGTCTGCAACACGATTCCGCTCTGCTGCACCGCCCCGACGAGCCGGCGCCCTTCGTCAATGGTGAGCGTGAGCGGCTTCTCGCCATAAACATCTTTGCGCGCCCGCGCCGCGCCGAGATTCACCAGCGTGTGCCAGTGGTCGGGCGTGGCGTTAATGATGACGTGCACATCGTCGCGTTCGAGGACCTTGCGAAAATCGCCGTAGATCTTCGGCACCTTACCCTCGACTGTGAATTTCGCAGCCGCCTCCGCCGCGTGAGTTGCATCGACGTCACACACCGCGACGACGTCGCCGTGATTGGCCGCATTAGTGGTATCGCCTTTACCCTGACCGCCGCAGCCGATGAGTGCGATGCCCGGCCGGCTATTGGGCGAATTTGGCTGCGACTTCCCTGCCTCCGCCGCGGCGAGCTGCCGCTCGACAAACCATAACGGCAATCCCGACACCGCCGCCACCAGGCTGCACCGCTTGAGAAAAGACCGACGCGAAATTTGAAAGGGGTTCATAGCGTTCACCGTGCCGGACGGTTGCGTCGGCGCAAGGCCGCACCGCACCCGCCAACGGTTTTGACAAAGATCACTTCGCCGCCGTCACTCGCTGCTCCCCTTCAAAACATGAGCGCCGCCACCTCCGCCCCCGCCCCGAAAAATTTCATGATCAGTCAACTCGACGAGGTGCCGCCCGTGCGCTGCCCGTGCGGCTGGGCGAGCCGGAGTTTTGCCACGCCCGACAACCCCGTCGCCACCGTCCACGTCGTCGACATCCAGCTCGATGCGCGTACGCACTATCACAAGAAAATGACGGAGATTTACACCGTGCTCGAAGTGCACGGCGAAGGCTTCATCGAGCTCGACGGCGAACGCTTCCCGGTGAAACCCCTCACGGCAATTTTCATCAAACCCGGCTGCCGCCATCGCGCGATCGGCCGCATGAAGATCCTCAACGTGCCGATCCCTGCGTTTGATCCGCATGACGAGTGGTTCGACTGAGCGTGCGACCTTCGCGCTCAGTAAAAAACGCGGCCTGAATAGGCCGCGTTTTTTGCGAAGTGAAACAAGGTCGGAGGCGAAGCCGCGAGGGCGGCTGTGAAAGCGGCGGCGGCTTCCCGCCGCAGACTCATCGACTGAAAACCGACGCCACTTCTACAGTGGGGCGCTCCGCTCAGAAATTCCCGCTCACGCCGAAGTTGAAGCGCATGCCGTTGTAGCGGACTTTCTGCGGGCGGTAGGTGTCTTTGCCCTGCACGCGGACGATGGTCTGGTCGAGGGCGTTGGTCCAGTCGCAGTACACCGAGAGCAGTTTGCTGAACTGGTATTTCACGTTCAACGCACCGTCCTTGCGGTCGTCGTCATAGATGCGGGCGGCCGGGATCGCGGTGTAGGCGTTCAGGAAACGGTCGTTGTAGTTGAGCTGCGCGCGGATCGTCCACTGGTGCTGCTGGTAAACGAGGCCGACGTTCCACGCGGTGGGCACGAACTGCACGAGTTGGTCGTCGGATTGCACGCCGCCGCTGTTATAGTTCCCCTCGGAATCGATGAGCGTGTAGGTCGCGTAGGCGCTGAAGCCGCGGAGCGCGCGCGGTAGAAACGTGAGCTGCTGGCTATAGCTGAACTCGACGCCGCGCGCCTCGCCGGTACCGCCATTTTTCTTCGTGCTGAGGAGGTAGCCGGCATACTGGCCGTCGAAGCCGTTATTCGCACCACTGCCGATCGTGCGCGTGTCGGTGAAGATGAAATCCTTGATGCTTTTCTTGAAGACGCCGATCGAGAGTACGCCCGCGGGCTCGAAGTAATACTCGGCGCTGAGATCGAAATTATCAGCGCGCTGCGGCTTGATCGCGGTGTTGCTTTGCGAGACGGTGAGGTTCGAGTCGCTCACGCTCGTGTCGGGGATGAGGTCGCTGAAATTCGGCCGCGCGAAACTCGTCGTATAGCTGGCACGGAGGAGCAGGTCCTTGCGCAGCGTGGAGCGTACGTGCAGACTGGGGAAGTAGTCCGTGTAGCTCGATTTCTTGGTGACCTTGCCGTATTCGGCGGCGGCGCGCGCGGCACGAATGTCTTCAGCGACGGTGGCGGCGAGCGCAGGGAGGATCGGGCGGTTCAATACGCCAGTGGCAGCGACGTCGGTGCGCTCCATGCGCACGCCGCCGAGCACCCGGAGCTTGCCGATATCCACCGTGCTCATCGCGTAGGCGGCGTAAACATCCTCACGCGCCTTGCCATCGTTGCGGACGTTGTCGCGCGCCGTGGTGACGAGATCGTCCTTCCAGAGGTTTTTATTGCCCAGAAAGCTGCTGTAAATTTTCGGCGCATCGGCCCACACGGCCTGCGTGTAGCGGCCTTCGAAGCCCTGGTGGGAATAGTTGGCCAGCTTGAACTGGTTGAGATTGTCGTCGCCACCGCCCTGCACGCCGTTGGGCCCGACATAAACCGAGGTCGTCTGGTTCGTATCAACGTCGGTTTTCTGGCCGCGGTAGCGACCGCCGACCTTGACGGAGAGCGGGAGCGTCGTGGCGAAATCTTTGCGCGCGTTGAGCTCGGTGCCCCAGACGGCTTCTTCGGTGCGCCCGCCCGCGGCAAGCAAGCGGCCGCGGTTGTGGCGGTCGTAGTCGTTGGGATCGCCGGGTGTGAGGTTCGTGTAGGTGGGATACCAGACGTCGCGGGAGCGGTCGAAGCGCGTGCGCTGGCCGGCGAGCGCGGTGTCGTAGGTGGCGCGGCGCTCGTCGCCGAAACCGGGCGCGTAGGAGGCGGCGTAGTCGAGCTTGAGCCCGGGGAAGTTCGTCTTACCGCCGACCTGCCACGCGTAGGTTTCCTGCGTGGGCTCGATGTAGCTCATCTCGTAGGTCCACGTCGCGGCGAGGTGCTCGACGACCTGGTCGGTGTAGCCGGGCGCGTAGGCGTTGGCGTTTTCGGGGCTAGCAATAGTGAGGCGCTTTTGGTCCACGGTATCGGTGTAGTGAGTAAACATTACACCGGCGAACAGCGTGGTCTTGTCGTCGAGGCGGTAGTCGAACTTCAGGCCGAGATTCGTGCGGTTGCGGCGGTGAATGGCATCTTCGAGACGGAAGCGGTACATGTAGGCGGGGCTCACGGGCGCGCGCTCGAAATCCATCTGCGTCACATCCTGGGGCACGTAGTTGTCGCTATAGGAAACGGAGAGATAGACGCCGAGATTCTTCTTCTCGCCGAACACCTCGGAGGCCTGCACTCCACCGAAGAAGCTGCTCAAGTGGCGGAGCGTTTTGTAATTCACGCCGGAGGAATAGGCGAGACGACGGCCGTTCAGGGAGAACGCCGACTTCGTAATCATGTTCACCGTGCCGCCGACGGAATCGGCGTCCATGTCGGGCGTTGGCGCCTTGATGACCTCGATGCTGTCGATGTAGTCAGCGGGCAGTTTATCAACCTCGAAGCTACGGGTCTTCTTGCCGCTGGCGGGACTGGGGAGGCGCGTGCCATCGAGCGTCACGGCGCTGTAGGCCGAGCCCATCCCGCGCACGAAGATCTGATCGACCTCGCCCTCGTTGAGATTGGTGGCGACGCCGGAAACGCGTTTCAGCATCTCGCCGACGTTGCCATCGACGAGTTCGCCGAACGTGTCGGTGGCGACGACGCTCTTCACGTTATCGGCGTTGCGCTGGCGCGTGATCGCAGCGGCACTGCCCTCGCGTTCGCCGGCGACGGTGAAGGCGGTGAGTTGATAAATCGCCGAGCTGAGGCCGATAGTCGGCATCGTATTCCGACCAGGAGCGACGGCGAGCGGCTGCGTGTGGGGGTCGAGACCCGTATAGGTGACCTCGAGCGTGTAGTTGCCGGGCGCCACGCTCGTGAGTTCGAAGCGACCGTCGCGATCCGTGAGCGCGGTCTCAGTGGTGCCGAGGAGCGCGACTTGCGCGCCGGCGAGGAAGCTGCGCGTGGCGGCATTGCTCACGCTGCCGGTGACGGTGGATTGCGCGAACGCCGCAGAGACAACTGCGAACGCCAATGCGAACGTGGTCAAAAACCGATGGCGCGCAGCGCGGAGGCAGGGTGGAGGGATTTTCATGGGAGGGTTTTAGTTTTGAGGTTCAGAGTTTGGCGGAGTGCTGCCGAGTGAGGGCAACAAAGGCACCGCGCTTCGAGGCGGTGTTCACGTCAGACGTGCCATCGCCGTTTCGGTCGGCCAGCGTGAGCGCGGGCGGCTGCGAGAACGCGAAACCGAATGGCCTCCCCCCGTCGCGCGGCCCCTTTCATATGACGTTTGATATGACGTGCGGCAAACGTGATCCCGCCGTCGGCCGCCTTCGTTTGCTCAAACCAGGCCAGGCCCCAGCCGGGGGAATTCTGGGCGGTGATGATGTCGTCGCCGAGATCCTGCTCGGTGAGGACGATTTCCTGGAAGCGCACCGATTTTTTCGCGGCGCCGGCGAGGGTGAACGTGAATGCGGTAGCGGCCAACGCGGCGGCGAGAGGGTGAAGGTGAGCGGGGTTCATGAAGGGACGGAGGGGGCGTCGTTTTCGATGAACAGCGACAACCGCGAGGAGGGGGCGCGAAAAAGACTCTTTCTGATCAGCAGCCAAATCTTACGAGAGTCCATCGTTTGCACGGTGCCCACGAGACTTTGCGCCTTTAGTCGCATCCTCCGACGGGCCCGGAGTTCCGAGCCCGCCGGTGCGCTCCTCCGGGCGTTGCTTGCGCCCACCGCACGCGCCGGTTCGCCTCATGCCGTTGATGCCGAACCCCACGCACACGTGCGCCAGCTCACCAACGGGCCGTTCAACGACCGCGACCCCGAACACCGGCAAAGTGTTCACCGTCTTATTCGAGATCCCACTCGGCGGCTCGCCCGAAAGGCCCGAGACGACCGTCCCCGGCGGTCGGGTGCGCGAGTATCGTTTCGACGCTACGCCCGTCGCCCATGGCGGTGTCGCGCAGAATGGCGGCTACTTCGTCGCGATCAACTACGCCCGCATGGCGCGCCTCCGGCCCGTGACCGCCTACCAAGGCGCCCGCGATTGGATCGACGTCGTCGCCGCGCCCGCCGACGACGGCATCGCACGCACCGTGCTGGCACCGCACCGGTGATGCGCTCGTCGCACCCGGCATCGCGCCCGACAGCACGCGGCAGATGTTCGTGATCGAGCTGCGTGAACATGAATAAAGATTTCTGTTCCTTCCGCGGGCGGCACCCGCTTTGCTCCGCTTTCGTTCGCGTTCGTCCCCGCCTCCACCCATGAATCGCCGCTCGTTTCTCCGCTCCACCGCCGCGCTCGCCGCCACCGTGCCGTTCGCCTCGTCGCTGTCCGCTCAGTCGGCGCCGGCCTCCCCAACGACTGCAACCAAGGCTCCGCGCAAGAACCCCAAGGGCTTCATGTTCGCGACGCTCAACAGCGAGACGTCGAAAAAACTCAGCCTGCGCGAAAAATTCCAACTGCTGCGCGATGCCGGTTTCACGGGCGTCGAACCCTCCAGCGCCATGAATCAGGCCGAGGTGCTCGCAGCCCGCGACGCCACAGGCCTGCAAATCCCGAGCGTCTGCATCGCCACACACTGGGCCAAACCCCTCAGCGACCCCAATCCCGCCACCCGCCAGATCGGTCTCGACGGCCTCCTCCACGGTTTGCGCGACGCCAAAGCCTACGGCGCCAGCTCCGTCTTGCTCGTGCCCGGCACGGTCACGAAACAAGTCAGCTACACCGAGGCCTTCACGCGCTCCGCCGCCGAAATCAAAAAGGCCATCCCCCTCGCCGAAGAACTCGGCGTCGTGATCGCGATCGAAAATGTCTGGAACCAGTTTCTCCTCAGCCCCCGCGAGGCCGTGGAATTCGCCGACGCGTTCAAGAGCCCGTTTGTGCAGTGGCACTTTGATGTCGGTAACGTCGTGAACTCCGGTTTCCCAGAGCATTGGATTCGCACCCTCGGCCCGCGCATCGTTAAAATCCACGTGAAGGAATTCAGCCGAAAACTCCGCGACACCAAAGGTCTGCGCGAAGGCTTCAAAGTCGATCTGATGGAGGGCGACAGCGATTGGCCCGCCGTCATGGGGGCGCTCGACTCCGTCGGCTACAACGGTTGGCTGATCACCGAGCAGTGGCGCGCCGACGGCCTCACCGACCAAGCCTACCTCGAGAAACTCTCCGCAAAACTCGACGCCATCCTCGCCGTCTGAACCGCCCTATATTTCCCCTTCTCCCCGTCTCCCCCTCTCCCTCCCTCTTTATGACCACCCCCGCCCTCCCCCGCCGTGATTTCTTGAAAACCTCCGCCGCCCTCGCCGCCGGCGCCGCGCTCACCCCGCGCTTCCTCACCGCCGCCGAACGCACCCGCTCCATCGGCGCCAACGACCGCATCCGCATCGCCCAAATCGGCGTCGGCTCCCGCGGCAAAGGTGCCCACCTCGAAAAGGGCATCATTCCGCACCTCGCCGCGACCAACTTTGAAGTCGTCGCCATCGCCGACCCATGGAAGCAGGCCCGCAGCAACACCAACGCGCTCATCAAGGCCACGTGGGGCCGCGAAGCGAAGGAGTTCGAGTCCTACCAGGACCTCCTCGCCATGAAGGACATCGACGCTGTCATGATCGCGTCACCAGATTTCCACCACACGACGCATCTCGAAGCCGTCGCCAAGGCCCGCAAACACATTTACGTCGAGAAACCCCTCGCCACCGAGATGGACAAACTGGTCCGCGCTTACGACGCCGCCAAGGCCGCGCAGGCCGCTGGCAGCATCATCCAAGTCGGCACACAGCTCCGCAGCCTCCCGGGAATCGTCGGCGCCCGCCAACTCGTGAAGGACGGCGTCATTGGTAAGATCACCCGCATCGACGAAACGCGGAACAGCGAGAAGCCCTACTGGTATTCTTACCTCAACCGCGCGGTGAAGAAGGAAGACGTCAACTGGAAGGAATTCCTCGGCGACCGGAAGGCCCGGCCCTTCAACGCCGCCCAATACTCCGCGTGGTATGGCTACTACGAATTCTGCCAGGGCCCCGTCCCGCAGTGGGGCGCACACTTCCTCGATCTCATGCACTATGTCACCGGCTGCGGCCTGCCCGAGTCGTGCATGTGCATGGGCGGCGTCACGTATTGGAAAGACGAAAACAACTTCACGGCACCCGACAACGTCATCGCCACGTGGAACTACCCCGAGGGCTTCATGGTCACGAGCTCGAACAATTTCGGAAATTTTTCCGGCAACTCGCGGAAATTCTACGGCGACAAAGGCACCCTCGCCGTCGACAACTGGAACGCCCCGACCTACAGCGCCGACGGTGGCCCGAAGCGCGACGGCAAGATCCGCGGAAAAATGAACGTCGAGCTGATCCCCAGCCCGGACCATTTTTTGAATTGGCTGCAGTGCATGCGCGACGGCAAGACCCCGAACGCCAACATCGACGCCGGCTACCAACACGCCGTCGCCGTCCTCATGGCCGTGACCTCCTACGACACCGGCAAGAAGACGTTCTACGACTCCGTGAAACGCACGATCCGCACGGCGTAGTTTTCGGCCGGAGTTGATTTGCACAAACCCGGCGACTCGTCCGCTCCACATCGTAGCGGACGAGGTCACGAGGCCGTCCGCGCATGGGCTCTTCGCGCCCAGGAACATCGCCGGCCTCCTCACGCCATCCCTCCACCGTCAATCATCGCGGATCACACTTCGCTTCTCACTCCCCGCTCGCTCGCTGCGTACTCGGTCTGCCCAACGTCGCCACTTTCCTCGGCTTCCTCTCTCCAACGCTCTCCATCGCTCTCCACCGCCCCATGAAAATCCCCGCCGCTCACTCGCCCGCCTCGCCAATCCCGCTTCCCTCCCTCCGCGCCCCTCTCACTGCCGCCGCCATTTTCCTTCTCTCCATCTGCCTCCCCTCCCCCGCCCTCCGCGCCGCTGACGACTATCCGCCCGGCACCGATTCCAAAGTGCAGCCCGGCGTGCCCCAGGGCGAACTGATCAAATTCGAATTCGCGTCCTCCAAGATTTTTCCCGGCACCACTCGTGAGGTCACGATCTACGTCCCGCGTCAATACGACGCCACCCAGCCCGCCTGCGTCTACGTCAATCAGGACGGCGTGCAATGGAGCGCCCCCACCGTCTTCGATAACCTGATCGCCCGCGGAGAAATTCCCGTCCTCATCGGCGTCTTCGTCCGCCCCGGCGTCGTCAAAACTGCCACGCCCGCCACCGCCCTCGATCGCTTTAACCGCAGCTACGAATTCGACGGCCTCGGCGACGCCTACGCGCGTTTCCTCCTCGAGGAAGTCCTCCCGGCCGTCGAAGCCAAGACCACCGCCGACGGCCGCGCGATCCGTCTCTCGAAATCCGGCAACGACCGCGCCATCGGCGGCTCCAGCAGCGGGGCCATCGCCGCCTTCACCGCGGCGTGGGAACGTCCCGCGGAATTTTCCCGCGTGTTCAGCGTCGTCGGTACCTACGTCAGTCTCCGCGGCGGCGACCGCTATCCTGGCCTCATCCGCAAGACCGAGCCGAAAGCTCTCCGCATTTTCCTCCAGGACGGCGCCAACGATAACAATATCTACGGCGGCGATTGGTGGATGGCCAACCAGACCATGCAGCGCGCCCTAGCCTACGCCGGTTACGACCATCGCCACGTCTGGGGCGACGGCGGCCACAACGGCAAACACGGCACGCAACTGTTCCCCGATGCAATCCGCTGGCTCTGGCACGATTGGCCGAAGCCGGTGCGCGCCGGCCGCGCGCCCCTCGAGCGCCTCGGCCCGCTCCTGATTGCCGGCGAAGCATGGTCACTCGTGGGCGAGGGTTACCGTCTCTCCGAGGGCACCGCCGTCAACGTCAAGGGCGAGGTCTTCTTCACCGACATCCCCGCGAGCAAAGCGTATAAGATCGGCCCCGACGGAAAACCGGCTGAGTTCATCACCGACACCAAACGCTCGAACGGCCAGGCCTTCGGCCCCGACGGCCGCCTCTACGCCGTCGCCACCGGCACCCGCGAAATCCTCGCTTACCCCGCCACCGGCGGCGCGCCCACCGTGATCGCCTCCGAAATCGCCGGCAACGACCTCGTCGTCGCCCACAACGGCAACCTCTACGTCACGAATCCGCCCGCCGGCGGCTCCAACGAACCGAGCAAAATCTGGCTCATCAAACCCGACGGCAGGAAACAGGTCGTCGACACCGGCCTCAAGTTCGCCAACGGCCTCGCGCTCTCGCCCGACCAGACGCTGCTCTACGTCGCCGACTACCGCTCGCACTGGGTTTACAGTTACGTCATCCAGCCCGACGGCACGCTCGCGCACAAACAGCGCTACTTCCACCTGCACTCCCGTGACGAGGACGACGAGAGCTTCGCCGACGGGCTCAAAGTCGACCGCGACGGCAATCTCTACGTCGCCACGCGCCTCGGGATTCAGATCTGCGACCAAGCCGGCCGCGTGAACGCGATCATCCCAACCCCCAACGGCCGCATCACCAACCTCGTCTTTGGTGGGGAGAATTTCGATACGCTGTATGCCTCCTGCAACGACAAGGTCTATAAACGGAAACTAAAAGTCCGCGGCACCAACGCCTGGGAGCCCCCGCACAAACCCGCTGCGCCGAAGCTCTGACCGCGGGGCCGAATCGTTCTCGTTCCTCGTAATCATTCTTCGTTCTCTCTGCCTCCCCTCTCTCTGTCTCCCCATTTCACCTTCTCTCCGCCTTCTGTCCCCATGCCCGCGCCGGCCGCCATCCCCAAAGTCGCCCTCCTCTTCGAGGCCAACAACGCCTACGCACGCGGCCTCCTCGTCGGTATTGGTGACTACATTTTGAGCCACGGCCCGTGGAGCGTCCACTACGGCAAACTCGGTCCCGCCGACGCCCCGCCCCCATGGCTCCGCACGTGGGATGGCCACGGCCTCATCGTCCGCGGAAAAATCCGCCGCCTCGCCCACGGCGCGACCGACTACGCCCCGATGCGCATCGCCTTGACGCGCATCCCCGACCCCGAGCTCGATGAGATCGACCGCTCCCTCAACCGCCGCCTGCGGCCAAAAAACAACCCGCCGGCCACCGCTTCCGCCGACGAATAGCTGCCGTCGCCGACGTTTCGCCCGGGAGACTCGACATCCCGCCCCACCCGGCTTCTCCTCCGCGAACCTTCACCCGGCGACGCCACCATGTCCGACCCCAGCGCACCCGCCGCCGCCTCCCCGCCACCTGAGCCGAATCCCCCGCCACCCGCGCCGCCTTCGCGATTGGCCCGAATACGAGCCGCCATCGCCGCCCACTTCGGCGCCCACCGCAACGAGACCGCTGGTCGTTCTTCTGGCGCATCACCGGCGAAGGTTTGCTCGCGTCGATCATCCTCATCGCCGCAGCTGCAATCGTGTTCGCCGCCGCCTCAAATGTCCTGCGAATGGACGACCGCACCGACCTGAAGCGGATGTCCGCTATCCAACTCATCGTCCTCGTATGTGTTGTCGCACCTATCCTTGAAACCCTCCTACTCCAAACCCTGCCAGTGGCGATCATGCGTGCCTGCGGCCAGCGATTCTGGATTCAGGTGATTACCTCCACCGGCCCATTCGCGGCGGCTCACTTTCCTGTGAGCTTTAGCACCGGGATCGGCGCCGGACTGGCGGGCGGCTTCTACTTCGCGTTCACCTACGTCCATTGGCGGGAGAAATCCCTCGCGCACGCAATTTGGATGACCGCAGCCACTCATGCGGCCCGCAACACCCTCCTCGTCGCCTTGCTGCTTCTAGGAAGACACTCGGCGGCGCTGAAGACGCTTCCGCACTGATCACCTGCAAAATTGGGATCAACCACTTCTCCGCTCGGAGTCATCACGCCCATTACAGGTTCGCTTTGCGTATCTCTGTGCCTCGGTGGTTGATTCCTCCCTTCGCCGACTCCGCGTCCCCTGCGTTCTCCGCGTTTCATTGCCCATGATGCCTTGATCTCACCGCCACTCCCCAAACCCGCCCGCTCCGCGGAATTCGCCAAATCAAATGCGCAATTTTCCCTTCCGCTGCAGCCCGTTTTCCGCGAGACCGTCCCACGTTTATCTCCCCATGAAATTCCCACTAAGCCCATCATTTTTCGCTGTTCTCTTCGCGCTCACCGGCCTCTCGATCTTACGCGCCCAGACGCCGGCGCCACCCGCGCCCTTCCCCGTCACCATCACCGTCGATGCCACGAAAACCGCGGGCCCGCTTCGCCCCATCTGGCGTTTCTTCGGCGCCGACGAACCCAACTACGCCACGATGAAGGACGGCCGCAAACTCCTCTCCTCCCTCGGCGAACTGAAGCCCAAGGACGTCTTTTTCCGCGCGCATAATCTCCTCAACACCGGCGACGGTACGCCCGCCCTCAAGTGGGGCAGCACTAACGCCTACACCGAAGACGCCACTGGCAAGCCCGTCTACAACTGGAGCGTCGTCGACCGCATCTTCGACACCTACCTCGCCCGCGGCGTCCGCCCCTACGCCCAGATCGGCTTTATGCCCGAGGCCCTCTCGATCCTCCCCGAGCCCTACCAACACGCCTGGCGCCCCGGCTTCCCCTACGGTCTCATCACCGGCGGTTGGGCCTACCCACCGAAGGATTACGCGAAGTGGGCCGAGCTGGTTTACCAATGGGTCGCGCACTGCGTCGCCCGCTACGGCCGCGCCGAGGTCGAGACGTGGTATTGGGAGGTCTGGAACGAACCGAACGGAGCCGCGTACTGGCACGGTTCCCCCGAGGAATTCTACAAACTCCACGACTACGCCATCGACGCCGTGCGCCGCGCTCTCCCCACCGCCCGCGTCGGCGGTCCCGATGTCGCCGGGCACGGCGGCAAGTTCATGGAAGGTTTCCTGAAGCACGTCGTATCGGGTAAAAACTACGCCACCGGCCGGACCGGCACGCCCACCGACTTCCTCGCCTTCCACGCCAAGGGTTCGCCGACCTTCGTCGATGGCCACGTCCGCATGGGCATCTCAAATCATCTCCGCACCATCGACACCGGCTTTGCCCTGATCGCCGCTGTCCCCGATTTGAAAACTAAACCCATCGTCATCGGCGAGTCCGATCCCGAGGGCTGCGCTGCCTGTCAGGGACCCCAACTCGGCTACCGCAACGGCACCATGTATTCGAGCTACACCGCCGCCTCTTTCGCCCGCAAACACCTCCTCGCTGAAAA
>CANIJN010000101.1 GCA_947467625.1 Opitutia bacterium
AATGTTTTCTACAGCGAGCAGGCCATTGGATTCTTCAGCACGACGCGCGATTTCCAAGACACGGCGGCCACGCCCGCCTACGTCTGGGACTATCGCACGCAGGACAACTACAACAACCGCAAGCAATCGAGTGTGAACGCGAAGTTCGACTACCGGTTGTCCGCCAACACCAAGATCTCGCTCAACCTGATCTACAACGACGCGTTCGAACGGTTTCGCCTGCGGTATTTGTTCCGCGCGTTTACGGGATCGCAAACCACGGTGCCGAGCGCCACCTCCGGCGTGATCCCGGGTTTCACGAACCGCATCACGCAGGTGCGTCCGGTGGCCGCTTCGACGATCGATATCACCTCGCAGATGTCTAATTTCTTTCATCGCCAGCGCCATGTGGATTTGGGTGCGGAACACACCTTCGGCCCGCTGGACATCGACTATAATGCGGTTGTCAGTCTCGACCACATCAACGGCGGCGATGGCGATGGCGGGGTGCTCGTCAACCGGGTGACCGGTGTGGGTTGGACGCTCGATCGCACCCAATCGGATCTCTATCCGCGCTTCATCCAGAGCGGCGGACCCGACATCAGCAACCCGGCGAGCTATCGGCCGAACAGCCTCGGGTTCTCCAACACGAAGAACATTCACGAAGTCCGCGAAGTTCGCGCCAATGCGCGTTACCGGCTGCCGACGGATTTTTCTGCGTTCCTCAAAACCGGTTTCCGGCTGCGCGAGGAGAAGGCTGGCGACGTGAACCAAAACCGTCGCTCGACTTTTCTCGGAACCAATTCTGCGCAGCTGCCTACGGACCCGACGATCGAGACATTTGGCGACCACAAGACAGGACTCAAAATTCCGGCGTGGAATGCCAACGCGATCAGCGTCGGGCGCACACCGGTGAATCCCGCGCTGTGGCGGGATGACATTTACTTCGCCGAGTCGGCGAAATACACGGGCACGCGGCAGAACCTCGAGACGGTCAAAGCCGGTTACTTGATGACCCAGGGAATAGTGGGGAAAACGGGCTTCATTGCCGGTGTGCGAGTGGAGGAAACCGACGACGAGAGTTGGGGTTGGGTTCGCGCCCGCATCGGCAGTACCGCCGCCGAGCAGCTCGCCGATCCCGTCGGGGCTGCGCGCAAGGATTATGCGAACACGCGGCGCGAGCGTTCGGGCAGCTATACCAAGGCATTCCCCAGCGCGCACCTCACCCAGGATCTTTTGCCCAACCTCAAGGCCCGCCTGAGTTGGTCGAATAGTTTCGGCCGTCCACCGATGTCGAACCTGCTGCCCAATGAGACCATCAACGAGGCGGCGCAGACGCTCACCATTAACAATCCCAGTTTGAAACCGCAGACCGCCGAAAGTTGGGATGCGGCTCTCGAATACTATTTCGAACCGGTCGGGAGTTTTTCCGCGAGCTGGTTTCACAAGACGATCAAGGACTACTTCGTCAATGGACAGCTCGCCGGCACCGTCGGCAGTGGCGCTGACAACGGCTACAACGGCGAGTATAGCGGCTTCACCATTTTGACCTCGGCGAATCTCGGCACGGCCATTGTGCAAGGTTGGGAGTTGGCCTATCAGCAGCAATTCACCTTTCTCCCCGGACTGCTCAAGGGTCTAGGCATTTCGGCCAATACCACGATTCTTGATACACACGGCAATTTTGGTTCCACCACGTCCACGCGCAAGACCGGCGAAGTGCCCGGCTTTGTGCCACGGACCTCGAACCTCAGTCTGAGCTGGCGCTATCGGAAGCTGGGCACGCGGATCAACATCAACCGCACGGGAGAGTTTATCAATGCGTTCACGGCCACCGGTTCCGGGCGCAACCAATACACGCTGCAACGTACCGTGGTAAACGTCGGGGCCGCGTATCAGTTCCGCCCAGCGGTAAGTCTCTCTGTGGACATCGGCAATATCTTCAACGAGGCGCAGGTATTCTACCGCGGGATTTCTGATAACATCTCGGAATACCGGATTCCGGGCGTAACCGTCACGGTGGGCGTGAGCGGGCGGTTTTGATCTCGGCTGATAATCGGGTGCGGCTCTCTTTTTCCGTGTGGCGGGCCGCACTCTCCCCTAACGTTTTTTTATGAAGCTCCGCTCAATCCTTCGCCGCGCGTTCGCGGTCGTGTCGCTCGGTGTGGTGGTGTCCGCTGCGGCGGCGCCGGCGAAACGCCCCAACATCCTCTGGCTGATCGGCGAAGATTTTTCGCCCGACCTCGCCTGCTATGGCGTCAAGGAAGTGTCGTCGCCGAATCTCGACCGGCTCGCGGCGCAAGGCATGCGCTTCAACCGGATGTTCACGACGGCGCCGGTCTGCAGCGCCTCGCGCTCGGCGTTTATGACCGGCATGTATCAGACGACCATCGGCGCCCATAATCACCGCTCGCACCGCGACGATGGTTACACGGTGCCCGCCGGCGTGCGGCCGATCACTGATTGGATGCGCGACGCGGGCTACCTCACGGCGAACATCCGCGAATTTCCAGCGGCGCTCGGCATTCGTGGTTCGGGTAAGACGGATTGGAATTTCACGTATCCGGCGAAGCCCTTCGACACCGACAAGTGGAGCGACCTCAAGGGTAAGCAGCCGTTCATGGCGCAGGTCAATTTTTCGGAAACGCACCGCGCCTTTAAGGGCCCGAAGAAAGCCGATCCCGCAAAGGTGGCCCTCCCGCCAATCTATCCCGATCACCCAGTCGCGCGTGAGGACTGGGCGGCGTACCTCGACGACGCCAGCGAACTCGATCGCAAGATCGGCCTCGTGTTGCAGCAACTCGAGGCGGAGGGTCTCGCCGACGACACGATCATCCTCTTTCACGGCGATCACGGTCAGGCGCACGTGCGCGGCAAACAGTTCGTGTATGACGACGGCCTGCGCGTGCCGTTCATCGTGCGCTGGGCGAAGAATTTCCCCGAGCCCAAGGGATTTAAGTCCGGCACGGTCAGCGACCGGATTATGGTGGCGATCGACATTGCGCCGACACTACTCGATGTCGCCGGGGCGGCGAAGCCCGCGAAGATGCAGGGCCGGATTTTGTTTGGCGACCGCGCCGAGCCCGCACGCGACGTGGCGTTTGGCGCGCGCGACCGCTGTGACGAGACGGTCTTCCGCTTCCGTACGGTGCGCGATGCGCGCTACCGCTACATCAGGAATTTCACGCCCGAGCGTCCGTTCCTCCAGGCCAACGCCTACAAAGAGCGCCAGTATCCGGTCTGGAATTTGATCAAGGAACTCGGCGCCCAAGGAAAGCTCACCGATTGGCAGAAGAATTTTTATCTCTCGCCGACGATGGCGCCGGAGGAACTCTACGACATGGACAGCGATCCGTGGGCGATGAACAACCTCGTGGCCTCGCAGAATCCAACCTATCAGGCCGCTCTCACGCGACTGCGCGGCACACTGGAGAAGTGGATTACCGATTCGGACGATCAAGGCCGCGTGCTGGAGCCGGCGGCATTGGCGGCGGCGGCGGGTGCGACGAAACCGGCGACGGGCGCCGGTAAACAGAATAAGAAAAAATAGAGCAGTGAAGGGGGCGGTGACGCGCGCCGCCCGGGCCGACTTCGGATTTTTCGTTGTCACGATGGCGGTTGCGTTACGGCGGCGTGACTTTGTCGAGGCGCCGTGCCGCCGCGCTTGCGTGACGGCGGGTGCGGCCATCTCGGTGGAGGCTGCCGTATGACGACGACATATTTTTTTCTTCGCGCGGATTCACCACGCCGGATCGGGATCTCTGCACTCTCACCGAATAGCGGTGCCCGCAGTTCCGACTAGCCACCCGCCGGAGCGTGCGCATCTCGTAGCGTCCAGTCGGCCCACCCGTGAGTATCAGCCCCGTTCCATCGCTTTCGTGCACCCCGTCGTGCCTCGCGTTGTCGCCGCACCTGGCGGGCTCTCCGGTGGTGCGGGCCGACGGCGAGCTGTCGAGGTGGTTTCGCGAGGAAATCCAGACGCACGAGCAGTCGCTGCGGGCTTATCTGCGCGGGCGGTTTTCCTCGCTGCACGACGTCGACGATCTGGTGCAGGAAACTTATGCGCGGATTTTGCGGTCTCGCGCGGTGGGCCAGGCGAGCCTGACGCGGGCCTATCTTTTTGTAACGGCGCGGAACGTAGCCCTCGACCAGTTGCGGAAAAAACGTCCCGAATTGAACGCGGGACCCGCTGAGATGGAGCGGTTGGGTGTTGTCGAGGAGCGGCCCGATGCCGGCGAAGCCGCCAGCCGTGATCAGGAGCTCGAAATCCTTGCCGAAGCGATCGCTGCTCTGCCCGAGCGGTGCCGCGAGGTTTTTGTCCTGCGCCGCTATCACGATCTCTCCCACCGCGAGATCGCGCAACGGCTGGGCATCGCGGAAAATACCGTCAACGCCCAGCTCGTCAGCGGTATGCTGCGTTGCCGCGAATACCTCCGCGCCCGCGGTGTGACCCACGAAAGTGCCCATGCCCGACACCGGTGACGACGAGGCGGAGCGCCGAGAGCGCGAGGCGGCGGAATGGTTCTTCCGGCGCGACGGCGGCTTTACGATTGCGGACGAAGCCGCGTTTCGTCGCTGGTTGCGCGCTGACGTCCGGCGCGGCGCAGCGCTCGCGGAGATTGAGCGTACGTGGCAGCAGGCCGGCGCCGCGCGCGACCTTGCGACGGCCCCCGGGGGGTTCTTCGAAACGCCTGTCGGCGCCGAAGTGCGCGCGCCACGCTCGTGGCGGCTCGTCGCGCTGGCGGCGGCGGCGGTCGCCGTGGGTTTTGCCGGCTGGCACGCGACGAAAACGTTTTCGCCGCTCCCCAGTGAACCGCGCGACGTGGGTGAGGTGTTTGCCGAGACGACGGCGACGGAGCGCGGTGGTTTGCGGCGGATGGAGCTGCCCGACGGCTCTTTGGTCATGCTCAACGCCGACAGCGCCGTCGATGTGCAGTTCACATCCACCGCGCGCCGCGTGCGGCTGCGGCGCGGTGAGGCGCACTTCACGGTCGCGAAGAATCCGCACCGTCCCTTCGTCGTGGAGGCCAACGGCTTGGCGGTGAAGGCGGTGGGCACGGCGTTTAACGTGCGCCTGGGCGCAGACGCCGTCGAAGTACTCGTCACCGAGGGCCGGGTGCGCGTCGAGGATGCTGCTCGCGGGCTGTCGTTGCTCACGCCCGCCGGCGCCACGGCGGCGCGGGAAATCGCAGTCGTGATGAACTCAGGCGACAAAGCGGTGATCGCGATCAAGGCCGAGGCGGCGCCCGCAGCGGCGGCGATGGCCATGTTGTCCACGCGTGAAATCCAAGTGACGCTCGCGTGGCAAAAGCGCTCGCTCGAGTACGCTGATGCGCCGCTCTCGGCGATCGTCGCGGATTTTAACCGGTACAATCAGCACCGGCTCGTGATCGCTGACGCCGCCCTCGCACGGCGACGTTTTGGCGGAACGTTTCCCGCCGGCGACTACCGCTCGCTCGTGCAGGTGCTAGAGGAGACGTTCGACGTCGTCGCGGATCGGCGCGAGCGGGAGACGATTTTGCGGCTGCGCTGAGCGCGCGCGTGACGTTTGCGTGACTCCGGGGCGCACGCCTAGCGAGTTGGGACCGCTGGCGCGTTGTGAGTATCAAGCCATGAATCCAATCTCTCGCGACCACGCCTCCGGCCGATCCCTCGCCGTCCTGTGCTGTTTCCTCTGCATGTGGCTGCTCGCGCCCACGGGGTCGGCGGCCGAGGCGGCTAAGAAAAATTTCGACCTCCCAGCCGGCGAGGCGCTGAAAACGCTGAAGCAGTTCTCCGCGCAGGCTGAGGGCCGGCTCCTTTATTCCGTCGATGCGGTGCGCGGCGTGCGGACCCCGGCGCTGAACGGCGCGTTCACGCCGCGCGAGGCGCTCACGAAGCTGCTTGCGGATACGGGGCTTATCGTGACCGAAACTGCGGGTGATGGCACGCTCGCGATCAACGGTAGAGGGGCCGACAGCCCAAACGGCCTCTGGGCGGCGTCGAACGGGGCCAGCGCCCGCCCCGGGCAAAATCAAAGTAACGCCGCCGCGCCGACCACCGGCGCGATCGAGGGTCGCCTGTTGGATTCTCGCCGCGGCGAATATCTCGAAAACGCCCGCGTTTGGATCGACGGTGCCGCGTTCGAGACGCTCACGGACAACACGGGACGCTTCCGCCTCGCCGGCGTCCCGGCGGGCACCGTGCAGTTGAACGTTTTCTACACCGGCTTTGGCCCGCATCGCGAGGTGGTCCCCGTTTCGGCCGGCGCGACGATGCAGCTCGATTTTAATGTTACCGGTCCGGGCGGCTGGTCGGCTGGGAACGGCGGCGCGGTGCAGATGGACAAACTCGTCATCGCCACCTCGAAGGAGATGGACGCCGCCGCGATCGCGATCAACGAGCAGCGCTTCGCTGCGAACATCAAAAACGTCGTCGCCGCCGACGAGTTCGGCCCGGTGGTCGATGGCGACGTGGGCGAGGTGCTGAAATTTCTTCCCGGCATCACCATCGGCTACATCGCCGGCGATGCGCGCACGTTTTCGATGAACGGCGTCTCAACCGATTACGTGCCTGTCACCGTAAACGGCTTCAGTCTCGCGAGCGCGCAGGGCAATACCAACCGCAACGTCGAGCTCGTCTTCGCCTCGACGAACAATCTCTCGCGCGTCGA
Organism: Opitutia bacterium; assembly: GCA_947467625.1. GTDB lineage: Bacteria > Verrucomicrobiota > Verrucomicrobiia > Opitutales > Opitutaceae > GAS368. The sequence goes on from CANIJN010000101.1 coordinate 6,632, forward strand.
GGTCTCGCACTCGCCCACCCCGGAGTCGCCCGGCGGGGCGCTCGCCGGCTCCGTCAACATGGTGGCCCGCGCCGCGTTCGAGCGGACCAAGTCGGCGCTGAACGTGAGTACCTACCTGCTGGCGCGCGGTCATTCGCTGGATTTCTCGGAGACCCCGGGCCCCGGCCCCGTCGCCTCTCGCGAGCGTACGCGCAAGGTCCACCCGGGGCTCGACTTTTCCTACGTCGCACCGGTGAACCGCCGCTTCGGCTTCACGCTCTCCGGAGGCACCTCGACCCAGTTTCAGCCGGCCGCGCTCGCCGCGGCGTTGTGGCGCGGCACCACGTTCCCCACCACGGGTACGACTTTTCCCGATACGCCGCCGGACCAGCCCTATCTCACCCACTACTCCGTCACCGATTTCCCCAAGGAGTCCACGCGCCATTCCCTCGGTGCCACCCTCGACTACCGGATCGGCGAGCACGGTCGCGTCTCGCTCTCGTTTCAGACCGTCATGTTCGGCCAATTCACGAGCAACCACACGCTCACCTATTTCATCAACAGCGTCGCGGCCGGAAATTTCAGTCCGACGTTCACGCGCAGCCTGGCCGGCCAGAGCGAGATTCGCCTCACGACCACGTCGCGCCACCGCGACAGCATTTCGTTTATGCCCACACTCGTTTACCGGCACGACGGTCCGGTCTGGAAACTCGATGCCGGGGCCGGCCACTCGCGCTCGCGCACGCACTTTCACGATATCTCCGACGGTAACTTCAACACCACCGTCTCCCGACGCACCGGCGTGACCGTGGCGTTTGAAGACATCGGTTACCTGCGCCCCGGCCGCATCACCGTGACCGAGGGCGCCACGGGTGTGCCGGTCGATCCCTTTGACATCGATAGCTACGCGCTCTCGACGACGACCGGAAAATACCACCGCACGGTAGATGTGCAGCGCAGCGTGTATGCGAACGCGCGGCGCGATTTCTCCTGGCGCGTGCCTGTCACGCTCAAGGGGGGCCTCGATCTCAAGCAGCAGATGCGCGACCAGCGTGAGACCACCATTCCCTTCACTTTCGTCGGTGCCAACGGGCTCGCCACCACCACGCCCGTCGGTACGAGCGACGACGGTGCCGGTGCGGTGTTCGACGGGGTGTTCTCGCAGCGCCCGCTCCCTCTCGGCTTTCCCGCCGCCCAGTGGCACAGCGACCGCAAACTGTGGGATCTTTACCAGGCAAGGCCGGCGCTTTTCACCATCAATGAAAACACGGCCTACCAAAATCACGTCAATAACTCGAAATACGCCGACGAGATCATCTCGGCCGCCTATCTGCGGGGCGACGTGGCGTGGCTGGACCGGCGCCTGAAGCTCGTGGGCGGCTTGCGCGTGGAGCAGACCAACCTCTCCGCGGAAGGACCGTTGACGGATCCGACGCGGAATTTTCAACGCGACGCGAGCGGGCGCGTGATCCGCGGTGCCAACGGCCAACCGCTCACCATCACGACCGACGCCCTCGGCATTTCGAAACTCACGCGCCTCGAGCGCGGCATGCAGGCCAAGAAGGAATATCTCCGCTGGTTCCCGAATCTGAATGTGAGCTACAACCTCCGCGAGAATCTCGTGGCCCGTGCTGCCTACTACTACTCCGTCGGCCGGCCCAATTTTAACCAATACGCCGGCGGTCTCACGTTGCCCAACGTCGAGGCGCTGCCCAGTGCCGGCAATCGGATCACGGTGAACAACGCCGCGATCAAGGCGTGGTCCGCGAAAACCGCCAAGGTCTCGCTCGAATATTATTTTGAAGGCGTGGGATTGTTTTCGGTCGGTGCCTTCCGCCGCGATTTCGAGAATTTCTTCGGTAGCACGGTGTTTCGCGCGACCCCGGAGTTTTTCGCCGTGTATGCCCTCGATCCCGGCACCTTCACCGACTACGACGTCGCGACGCAGAATAATTTGGACAGCGTGGTTCGGATGGAGGGCTACGAATTCAACTACAAGCAGGCGCTCACGTTTCTGCCGCGCTGGGCGCGCGGCGTGCAGGTGTTTGCCAACGCGAGTGTGCAGCGAGCGGTGGGCGCCGCCGCGGCAGAGTTCTCCGGATTTGTTCCGCGCAGCGGCAGTTGGGGCGTCAGCCTCGCGCGCCCGGGCTACACGGTGCGGCTGAACTGGAACTACCGCGCGCGCGCCCGCCAAGCGCAGATCGCCGCCGGTCGCGGTATCCCCGAAAACACCTACGACTGGGGTAACGAGTTTCTCACGCTGGATGCCAGCGCCGAATACCAGCTCTTCAAGCGCGTGAACCTCTTCGCCACCGTGCGTAACCTCACCAACGCGCCGCAGGATCGTGAGACGGCCAATCCGTCCACGCCCGCTCACGCGCGCCTCCGCCAAACCAACGATTACGACTCGCTGTGGACCGTGGGTGTGAAATCTTCGTTCTGAATCCCCGGTCGCCCTAAACTGCCCCAATCGTGAATAAATTCCTCCTCGCGCTCCTCGCCCTCGCGCTCGCCGTGGTCCCGAGCGCGCGGGCGGCCGACTCCGGTAAACTCACCGTCACGTGGCTAGATCTCGCTGTCCACGGACTTGCCGTCGTCCTCGAGACGCCCGGCGGCAAAGTGTTTCTCATCGATACCGGCGGCACGCGCGCCGCGAAGTCCGGCGGCGAGGCGGACTATAACTCAGGCCGCGACGCGATCTCGCCCTTTCTGAAGGCCCGCGGCTACACGGAGATTGCGGGCATCTCGGTCAGCCATCCGCACGGCGATCACTACGGCGGCGCGCCATGGCTGTTGGAAAACTGGAAGGTTATTTCGTATGTGGATAACGGCTACACCGGTCGCGGGCAAACTGACGGCTACCTGAAAGTCCGCGCGACCGCTCAGCAGACCGCCGGCGTTTACCTGCTCAACCAGGCCGCCGCGGCGCGGGCCGGTGAGCTGCGCGACGCTGCGCAGAAGCAAGGCGGCAACTATCGCGCCGTGGCCGCGGGTGATACGCTCGACTGGGATCCCGCGCTGATGGTCGAGGTGCTGTCGCCGCCTGCGGAGTTTCTTGGTACGAAGACGGACCCCGCGAAAATTTCCGAGCACGGCCTGCTCAACCAGAACTCCATCGTCCTGCGGGTGCAGCACGGGAAGAACGTGTTTCTGTTTCCGGGCGACTGTTACGGCGGCGGCTTCGAGGGGCACCTCAAGGCTAAGGTGGCGCCGGAGCGCCTAAAGACTACGGTGCTTACCGCCCCGCACCACGGTTTCAATCCCGGCACGAATTTCCCCAAAATGGTGCAGGCGGAGATTGTAGTCGCCTCGTGTCTGCCGGATTATCCGAGCAACGCCAACACCCCTAATCCCCGCTCGCCGGGCACGCGCGCGCACAAGGTCTTCGGTGCGCTGGGTGCGGAGGTCTACGTGACCGCGTGGCACGGCAACGTGCAGGTGGTCTCCGACGGCGAGACGGTGAAGGCGACGATCCAACGTGAGTCCGAGCCATGGCCGGAGCCGAATGACGCTCACCCCGCGCCGGCGCCGGCGAAGAAATGAGCGGCATCGTCGGCCATTCCCTCTATGCGGTGCTCGGCGCGAAGGCCGCCGCGCACCGCGGCGTGGGCCTCGCGGCGATCGCGACGCGAAATTTCCCGAACTACCTCGCCGGTGCGTATCTCGGCAGCGATATCCAGGTGATGCCCGAGGCGTGGTGCGTCGATACCGGCCGCGAGCTCGGCTTCGGCACGGTACCGCTGGAGAAAAGCCCGCTCACGGGCGGGGCGGTGCGACTGTGGTCGCTCGCGCAGGGCGGGCGCGATTACCGGCCGAAGGAAATTCACGAGCTGTTTTACGGCCGCGCGCACGTCGTCTTCGGGTGGCCGCGCGCCGCCCAAGCCAATGCCGTGGCGTGGGAGCGGTTGCCGGAGTATTTCGCCGCGACGCTTGAGGACACGTTGGAGTTTTACGGCCCGAGCGAACGCACGCTCGCCTATGTGCTCGGTTGGATGGTCCACGTCGTGAGCGACAGCCTGATCAAGTCGCAGCGCGCCGGCGTCGAGCTGCACCTGCTCGACGGAAAATACACGCCGCGCAACCGCCCGATCCAAGATCTCGTTTCGTTTCACGAGATCGGCATCAAGGAGTTTCACCTCAACTGGCCCGCGCTCCTCGCCGATTTGGCGGCGACGCCCGTCGAGCCCGCGCAGCTCCACTATATGCGCATCGCGGAGAAACGCGGCCGGCTCGCGGCGGCATTTCCCGATCTCTGGGAGCCCGCGCAGCAACCGCTGCTCCGGGCCGTGCTCGCCGAGAATCGCCGCTGGTGTGGACCGCACGCGCGCGACGAACTCGCGGCCGTGGCGCTCACGCCCGGCCCCGACGGCCGGCCCGAGTGCAGCGCAGAGATTCGGCGCCGCACCGGCCTCACCTACGCGCAAATGGTAGACCTGGCGGAGAAGGCGCATTACCGCCGCGCGCTCGGCTATATCGGCGACGTGATCGCGGATCTGATGGAGGCAACCGTGCGCGCCTCGCCACGCTTGGCGAAACTCGGCGGTCACCACGGGCTGGGTTGGGATGCATGGATGCAACACTGGTAGCGGTGGCATGTCGTCCGAGTTTCTAAGGCCACGTCCCGTTCGTGTGACAATTGCGCGTCAGCTTCGTGTCGGCGCTAGGCCAGGCTTGTCTCACTGCGCTAACCGCCCTGTTTTTTACGCCAACGTGATCAATCGCTTCCTCTCCCTGGGCTTAGCCCTGCTGGCCTGCTCGTGCGCCCACGCGTCCGAGGCCACGCCTCCCAAACTCGCCGTGGTGATCGCGGTGGACCAACTGCGCGCCGACTACCTGGTGCGCTTCCGGCCTTATTTCGGCGAAGGCGGATTCAAGCGTCTGCTCGCAGGTGGCGCCGATTTCCGAAATGCACACTACCGCCACGCGGTGACCCACACGGCCCCCGGCCATGCGCTGATGCTCAGTGGCGTCCACGCCAACGTCCATGGCGTCATCGGCAACGATTGGCTCGACCGCGCCACGTGGGAACAGGTCAATTCCGTGGAGGATCGCGACTCCCCGCTCGTGGGCATCAAACCGGCGGAGCTGGGCCCGGTAGCCGCGGCCAATCCGGTGAAGACTGGCCGTTCGCCCAAAAATTTCTCCGCGGTCACCGTGGGCGACGTGCTCAAGCAGCGCTACGGCGACAAATCGAAGGTCTTTACGGCGTCGAACAAGGACCGTGCGGCGATTCTGCTCGGCGGAAAATGGGGTGACTCGGCGTATTGGGACGAGGCCGGGAAATTTGTCACCTCCCGTCACTACCGCGCGGAGTTGCCGGCTTGGGTCGTGGCGTTCAACGCGGAGAAGCGGGCGCAAGGCGCCTTCGGTAAGACGTGGGACAGATTGCTCGCGCCGGAGATCTACGAAAAAGTGCAGGGGCCGGACGATGCCGCGGGCGAGTACGAGGGCAGCGGATTGACCAGAGTATTTCCCAAAAAGATCTCGGCTGCGGGGGGCGCGTCCTCGGCGGCCTTTCTCACGGCCTACGAAAATTCACCATTCAGCACGGAGGCCCTGGGTGAATTTGTGCAGCGTGCGATCGGAGAAGAACAACTCGGGCGGCACGCCGGCACCGATCTCCTGGGCGTGAGTTTCTCCCAAGTCGATGCGATCGGCCATAATTACGGGCCCGACAGCCACGAGGTGATGGATTCGATGCTGCGCTTGGATCGCGTGCTCGCCGCCTTGTTGGACAAAATCGACCGCGACGTCGGTCTCGCGCACTGCGTGATCGTGCTCACGTCTGACCACGGCGTCGCGCCGTTGCCCGAACGCGATGGGACCCGCGGCGGCGCACGTGTAAAAACCGCAGACCTCGATGCGGCGGTGAATAAGGCGCTGGACGCGGCCTTTGGTGAATTACCCACGGGTGAGCGGTGGTTTGTGCGGGATAACTTTTCCTATCACCTGCGCCCGGCGGCCTTGGCGGCAAAAAAATTGGCGGTGGTGGCAGTGGCCCCCGTGGTGAAAGCGGCCCTGCTGACCGTGCCCTCGGTGGCCACGTCCTTCACGCGGGAAGAAATTCTCGCCGCCGCGCCGGTGGGTGATGAGCTGCTGGCGATGCTACGTCGAAGCTACCATGCCGCGCGCGGGCGCGACGTGGTGTTTGTGCTCAAGCCGTATTTTATGATCAAGCCGACCAGCGGCTCGACTCACGCGACGCCCTACGACTACGACACGCACGTCCCGATCGTGTTTTTCGGGGCGGGCGTGAAAGCGGGCGTGCACACCGAGTCGGTGGGCGTGGACGATATCGCGCCGACGCTGGCGCCGCTGCTCGGCGTGACCCTGCCGCCGGTGGCCGACGGGAAGAAGCTCCTGTGAGCGGGGGCGGGCGGCACCCTCAAGGTGTCGCGGACGCGGCTGGGATTACTTCTGCACTTTTTCGAGAATCGCGATCGCTGCAGCGTTTTTGAACTCGCGCGCGAGATCGAGGGCGGTGACGCCGGGTTTGGAGCGGATGGCGGGATCGGTGCCGCGCTCGAGGAGGAGTTGTACCATCGCGGCGCTGGCGCCGGCAGCGGCTTCGTGCAGCGCCGTGCCGCCGAGCTCACTGAGGACATTGGGCTTGGCCCCGCCGTCGAGGAGGAGGCGGGCGATGTCGATTTTATCTTTGGCGGCGGCGTGATGGAGCGGAGTCCAGCCCATGCGATCGCGGCCGGTGGTATCGGCGCGGCGGGCGAGGAGGGTCTTGACGAGAGCGGCGTCGCTGCGTTCGAGGGCGAGATGGAGCGGCGTGCGCAGGGAAGGATCGGGGGCGTTGATGTCGGCGCCGCGTTCGAGGAGGAGTGCGACGATATCGGCCTTCTTGCGGAGGATGGCCTGGTGGAGCGGGAGCATTTTCCCGGCGCCAGGCGTGCGGACGAGTTCGGGTTGGGCGGTGAGCAAACGCTGCACCTCGGCGGTGTCGCCTTTGGCGATGGCGGTGTCGATCGAGGCGGCGGGTTCGGCCGCGGTGACGCGCGCCAAGGTGAAGGCGAACAGCGTGACGAGCAGGAGGCGTTTCATGAGCGTGGGGGCAGAGGACGACGTTGCGGAAAGGAGGAGAAATCTAGAATGAATGGTGCGCCGACTGATTGAAAATGAAAGTCTGACCAATTGAAAGTGAGTAGAGTGAAAACGAAGGTGTTTTGAAATAGAGAATTATGACCAGAGCGCCGAGATAGGGACGGCGAAGAGGCGGTCGCCGAAGGGCACCGTCTGGGTATGGTCGTAGAGCACGAAGCCGGCGGCGAAGCGTTTGCCGGAGGCCGCGGCGAGTTTACGGAGGCCGCCGAAGTCGGAGGAATTGACGCTCGCGGCGGCCTTGACCTCGAGGCCGATGAGCTGGCCGTCGGCGTTCTCGATTACGACATCGACCTCGTTCTGCTCTTTGTCGCGAAAGTGGAAAAACTCAAACGGGCCAAAGTCGGACCAGCTCGCGAGCTTCAGGGCCTCGGCGAGCACGAAGGTCTCGAGGAGCGCGCCGAAGGGGCCGCGGTCGGCGGTAATGCGCGCGGGCGTGAGGCCGCGCAGCGAGGCGAGGAGGCCGGCGTCGAGGAAGTAAAGCTTGGGGGTTTTGATGAGGCGCTTGAGCTCGTTGGTGAACCACGGGGGCAGCGTGCGGATGAGGAAGAGCTGCTCGAAGAGTCCGACGTATTTTTGCATGGTCGGGTGCGAAACGCCGAGCGGTGCGCCGAGGGAGGAGTAGTTGACGAGCTGACCGGAATGTTGCGCGAGGATGCGGAGCAGGCGCGGCATCTGGCTGAGGCGGTCGATCTCGGCGAGGTCGCGCACGTCGCGCTGCACGATGGCGCGCACGTAGTCGAGGTGCCACTCCTGACGGCGCGGCCACGAAGTGCGTTTCAACGCCTCGGGGTAGCCGCCCGCGAGCACGGTGGCGACGAGCGCGGGGCCGGTGATCGCGGGGCCGGATTTGGGCGCGCGGCCACGGAACGCCTGGGCGAGAAACGTCGAGGGCGTACCGCGCAGCTCGGCGGGCGAGAGCGGGAGGAGGTCGATGGTCGCCATGCGGCCGGCGAGGGAATCGGCGACACGCGGGAGCGTCATGAGGTTGGCAGAGCCGGTGAGGAGAAAGCGGCCGGGGCGGCGGTCGGTGTCCACGCTCTGCTTGATGGCGAGGAGCACCTCGGGCGCGCGTTGGATTTCGTCGATCACGGCGCGGTCGAGGCCGCGGATAAAGCCCACGGGATCGCGCTGCGCGGCGGTGAGCGTGGTGGCGTCGTCGAGCGTGAGAAAAGGGCGACCGTCGGCGGCGAGGTGCTGCGCGAGGGTGGATTTACCGGATTGGCGCGGGCCGGAGAGGAGCACGACCCGGGTGTCGGCCAGCGAGGTCTGGATGCGGCTCTCGATGAAGCGGGGGTGCATGGCGGTCAGGTGGACAAAGCGAGAAAAGCACCTGACTGATTGAAAGTAAAGGGTCGACTAATTGAAAATGAAACGCCGACCGATTGAAAGTAGGTAGATGGAAAAATTGGGGTGTGGGGGTGCTATTGTTTGTCCTGAAAAGGCAAGTACGGTCAAGCGGAGGGTGCTACGGGCCGAGTCGTTTCACGATCGCGTCCACGTCGTAGACGCAGCCGCCCCAGGGGCCGCCGCTGGCGTTTTGCAATGCGGCCCAGAGACGCGTGTCGGCGGGGACGCGGGGGTCCATCGTGAGGTCGGGGTGCATCGGGCGCGCGGCGAATTCGGCGTCGGGGATGTTGAGCACGTCGACGGAGCCAGTAAGGGTGCGGGTGTCGATGCGGAGGCGGATGAGGTCGCCGTTGCGGACTTTTCCGATCGGGCCCCCGGCCCAAGCTTCGGGCGAGACATGGCCGAGGCAGGCTCCGGTGGATACGCCGGAGAAGCGGCCGTCGGTCACGAGCGCGATGCGTTTGCCTTCCTTCACGTATTTGAGCGCGGAGGTGATTTGATACGTCTCCGGCATTCCGATACCTGGGCCGAGGCCGATGAGGACCATCGTGTCGCCGGCCTTCACACTGCCGGATTTGAGTGCGGCGATGGCGCGGGCTTCGGTGGTGAAAACGCGCGCCGGGCCTTCGTGGAGGAAGACGCGATCGGCGCCGATCACGTCGGGCGCGATGGCGGTGCTCTTCACGAGCGCGCCCTCGGGGGCGAGGTTGCCGCGGAGAAACGTGATCGTACTGGTGAGGCCGCGTTCGCGGGCGCGGGTCGGCGACATGATGACGTCATCGGGGTCGATGCCGTCGAGGTCGGTGAGTTTCGCGCGGAGGCGCGTGCGGCGTTCAGAGGTTTCCCACCACGCGAGGTTTTCGCCGAGGGTGCGGCCGGTGACGGTGCGGGCGTCGAGCTTGAGGAGACCGGCGTCGCGCAGGTGGAGCATTACCTCGGGCACCCCGCCGGCGAGGAACACTTGCACGGTGGCGTAGTGCTTCGGGCCATTCGGGAGGACGTCGACGAGGCGCGGGACGGAGCGGTTGATGCGCGCCCAGTCGTCGACGGTGGGGCGCGGGAGGCCGGCGGCGTGTGCGATGGCGGGGATGTGGAGCGTGAGATTAGTGGAGCCGCCGAAGGCCGCGTGCGTGACGAGGGCGTTGTGAATCGAATCGGGCGAGAGGAGGTCACGCGTGGTGGTGCCGGCCTTTTCGAGTGCGAGGAGGGCGAGGGCGGAACGCCGGGCGAGATCGCGCCAGATGGGGGCACCCGACGGCGAGAGCGCGCCGTGCGGGAGCGTGAGGCCGAGAGCCTCGGCGACGACTTGGCTCGTGGCGGCCGTGCCCATGAACTGGCAGCCGCCGCCAGGAGAACCGCAGGCCTTGCAGCCCATCTCGGCGGCGTGTTCGAGGGTGATTTCCTCGCGGGCGAAACGGGTCGCGAGCGTTTGGACTTTGCCGGTGTCCTCGGCGTCTTGGGAGAGGAGCGTGACGCCGCCGGGCACGAGAATAGTTGGGAGATCGGGCGAGCCGGCGAGGGCGAGGAGCATCGCAGGGAGGCCCTTGTCGCAGGTGGCGACGCCGAGCACGCCGCGGCGCGTGGGGAGCGAGCGTATCAGGCGACGAAATACGATGGCGGCGTCGTTGCGGTAGGCGAGGGAGTCGAGCATGCCGGCGGTGCCGTTGGTGCGGCCGTCACAGGGATCGCTCACGTAGCCGGCGAAGGGAATCGCGCCGTGGGCGGTGAAGGTGCGCGCGGCTTCCTCCATGAGCAGGCCCACTTCCCAGTGGCCGGTGTGGTAGCCGAGCGCAATGGGCGAGCCGTCGGGCGCGCGGATGCCGCCCTGGGTGCTAAGAATGAGGAATTGTTTCCCGAGCATGGCGGCAGGCGACCAGCCCATGCCGGCGTTTTGCGTCATGCCGAAAAGATCGCCGCTGGCCATGCCGGGGAGTGTCGCGGCGTCGAGGGGGAGCGAGCCCGCGGGGCCGGCGGCGGTGGTGCGCAGGGTGTAGATGGAGTCGGGGGAGGTGAGGAGGGGCATGAGGCTAAAAACGCCGGATTCAGCTACAGTGAAGATGGATGCGGGGATCGCCGCCGCGTGTTTACGATGCGCCGGATATCAGTTGGGGAGCGGCGACCGTCCAGCACGGTGAGGAACGGGGAGCGCTCCGGTTCCTGAATGAAATAGGCGACGTAGTAGGAGCGTTTCAGAATCGCGCGTTGGATTGCGCCGTATTTCTGCGGCAAGCTGTCGGGGATCCGTTCAATCACACCGACGATCTCGCCGTATCTAGCGAGGATATGAATGGCTCCGTCCGTTCGCCAGGTTGCATCTTGCGCCATGGCGTGGCGCATGTCGCCCTGGACTTCCGGGAGGGCGTCGACCGGTTTGCTGTTCACGACGTGCGGAGACGGCGCATGAGTTCGGCGTGGGAAATGGGCTTGGATTTGCCAGACCGATAGTCAGCGAGACGCCTGTCGAGAATGACGCGGTGCTCGGCGGGGACTGGCGTGTCTGCTTCGTTCTCAACCGACGCCCACAGTCGTTCGGCGATTTCCATGCGACGTTTCTTTGGGAGGCGCAGGAGTTCGGGCAAGGTGGGCGGCATAGTGCGAAGTTAGAATCGAGGGGCAGCGGTGCAAGTTCAGAGCGAATTCTGCGTGGGCTGGCCGTCCACGAGCCGCAGCAGCCCGAGCGGGTTCGCGTTTTTCAACGCGTCAGGGAGCAGGGCGTCGGGGTAACTCTGGTAGCACACGGGCCGCGCGAAGCGGAAAATCGCGGCGGTGCCGACGGAGGTAAAACGCGTGTCCGTGGTCGCTGGATACGGGCCGCCGTGATTCATCGCGGGGCAGACTTCGACGCCGGTGGGAAAGCCGTTGATGAGGACGCGGCCGGCGATGCGCTCGAGGGTGGCGAGGAGCGGCTGCGCGGTGGCGAGGTCGGCGGTGTTGCCGTGGACAGTCGCGGTGAGCTGGCCTTCGAGCGCGGTGGCGCAGGCGGCGAGTTGGTCGGCGGTGTCGGCGACCACGATGAGCGTGAAGGGGCCGAAGGCTTCCGTGGCGAGCACGGGATGTGCGAGGAAATTTTTTGCGGTGGTGGTGGCGACGCTGGGCTGGGCCTCGGTGCGGGTGGCGCTGGCGGCGGCGGAGCCGGCGGCGAGGATCTGCACGCCGGGAGTCGCGGTGATTGTGGCGCGGTGCTCGAGGAAGGCCTCGCGGATGCCGCTGGTGAGCATCGTGCCGCAGGCGGCGGACGGGAGCAGTCCCGCGAGCGTGTGTTGAAACGCGTCGGCATCGGGTCCGCGGGTGACGAAGACGAGGCCGGGCTTGGTGCAGAATTGGCCGACGCCCATGGTGAACGACGTGAGGAGACCTTGGGCAATCGCGGCGCCGCGTTCGGCGAGGGCGCCGGGTAAAATGAACAGCGGGTTGAGGCTGCTCATCTCGGCGAAGACGGGAATCGGGTGCGGGCGCGAGGTGGCGGCGTCGAAGAGGGCGCGACCGGCGGCGGACGATCCGGTAAAGCCGACGGCGGCGGTGGCGGGATGTTTTACCATGGCGATGCCGATGGTGGCACCGCCGCCGTGGATGAGGGAGAACGTGGCGGGTGGGAGACCGCAGGTGACGATGGCGCGGTTGATGGCGGTGGCGACGAGTTCGGCTGTGCCCGGGTGGGCGCGGTGGGCCTTGACGACGACCGTGCAGCCTGCGGCGAGTGCCGAGGCGGTGTCGCCGCCGGCGACGGAGAACGCGAGGGGGAAGTTGGAGGAGCCGAAGACGACGACGGGGCCGAGGGCGACGAGCATGCGGCGGAGATCGGCGCGCGGGAGTGGCTGGCGGTTGGGGAGCGCGGGATCGATCCGCGCGTCGACCCAGGACCCCTCACGAACGACAGAGGCGAAGAGGCGGAGTTGGCCGCACGTGCGGCCGCGTTCGCCGATCAGGCGTGCCTGGGGCAGTCCGGACTCGGCGTGGGCGCGTTGAATAAGTGGCTCACCCAAGGCTTCGATTTCAAGGGCGATGGCTTCGAGGAACTGCGCGCGCTCCGCGCCGGAGCGTTGCCGGTAGGCGGTAAAGGCCACGGCGGACGCCGTGAGGGTGGCGGCGACTTCGGCGGCGGACGCCTCGTGAAACGCGGGCTCTATCTGGGTATTTGTCGACGGATTGGTGGCGTGAAATGTCTTGCCGCCGGGTTGACCGGGAGCGCCGGCGAGGAGGCTGAGGCCGTGGAGGAGCATGGGGGAAAGTGAGAGTGAAAGTGATAGGGAAACGGAACGAGGCGAAAGAGAAGGGC
>CANIJN010000102.1 GCA_947467625.1 Opitutia bacterium
GAGAATCCCAAGTACCCATGCCGCAGGCCCAACAACCGAGTTATACGAGTCACTTCACGCACTCGTTGGACGACCGGAATCGCATCACGATTCCGTCGGCTTGGAGGTTCGCGCACGATGCCGACGACGTGTTGTTGGCGGTGCCGCAAAATGGACGAAACGGAAATTACATTGCGGTGTTGCCGCCGGCCGAGGCGGCGAAATTGCGTGCGAAAATCGAACTCGTCGCGCTGAGCGACGATGCTGGTCAGGACTTCATCGCGACCTATTTTGCACAGACCCAGCAGCTGTGGTTCGACAAAGCGGGGCGTATCTCGATCAACGCCGAACTGCTCGCCCACGCCGGGATCAAAGTCGGCGACAAAAGTGGTGAGGCGGTCCTCGTCGGCGGGTTCACGAAGTTCAATGTCTACAACCCTGCGTGCTGGGCTGAAGTCCAGGCGAGTGCGGTCAAGGAAAAGGGCGAGACGATGCGCCGACTCGGAATTTAACCCATGCGTCGCTCCACCAAGATCAAAGTTGCGGTCGCACACCGACCTGTGCGCAAGACGGTTGTTGTGCCGTCCGCGCTCTCCCTCCCGTCCCGGCGTGGGTTGCCGGCGTGGATCGCCGCCGCTGGGCGCACGGTGGCATTTCCCGCCGCGACGGTGACCTCCCGGGTGCGCGACGGGCTCGTGCTTCGCGCCGTGGGGGGCAAGGAAAAGGCCACAGTGAGGAAACCATCGCATGTCGCTGGCGCTCGGTGAGATTTTTTCTGCGACCATGACCCTTGGTCATCAACCTGTGTTAGTGCGCGAAGTGCTCGAGCTGCTGGCGCCGCGCACGGCGGGACGCTATTTGGACTGCACCTTTGGGGGTGGCGGTCACACGCGGGCGATCCTCGCAGCCGCGCCGGACTCTCACGTGATCGCGCTCGATCGTGATCCGGCCGCAGCGCCGCGGGCCGCCGTATTGAGTGCTGAGTTCGCCGGACGATTTGAACTGGTCGATCGCGACTTTGGCCTGCTCGCGGCGTGGCCGTCTGAGGGCTTCGACGGCATCCTCTTCGACTTTGGCGTTTCGTCGTTTCAGCTCGACGAGACGGAGCGCGGCTTCTCCTTCCGGCACGATGCGCCGGCGGATATGCGCATGGACCCGCGCAGTGGCGTGCCCGCGAGCCGCTGGCTGGAGACGGCGACGGAAGCGATGCTCGTCTGGGCCGTGCGGGATTGCGGTGAGGAACAGCATTGGCGGAGCGTGGTGCGGCGGTTGCTGGTGGCTCGCGGCACCGGGGCGTTGGCGCGCACGTCATCCCTGGCGGCGGTCATTGCCGAAGCGATTCCGCCGCGTGATCGCCACGCTTCGAAGATTCATCCGGCGACGCGCACATTTCAGGGGCTGCGGATCGCCGTGAACGACGAGCTCGGAGCGATCGAGCGCGCGTTGCCCGCGGCCTTTGCGAAGCTCCTCCCGGGTGGCGTGCTGTGTGTGATCAGCTTCCACTCGCTGGAAGACCGGCCGGTGAAGCAATTTTTCCGTCGCATGTGCGGTCAGCCGGAAACCGCCACCGACAGCCTCCCGCAGGATCTGCGCGTCAAGCTGGCTGAGCCGCTCACCCGCAAGCCCACGACGCCGAGTGAGGCAGAGATCGCCCACAATCCCCGCAGCCGTTCGGCCAAGCTTCGCGCTCTCCGCAAGCTTTGAGCCGCCTTAACCTTTCCTCCGCTCCCACCGTTCAGCCCGCTCCACCCCATGCGCAAAAACGATAACCATGCATTTGTTAATCAAGTGCTCGTTTGCCTCCTCCTCACCTTTGGCTGCGGAGGCGCCCTCGGCCTCGGTGCCGTGTGGGTGCGTCACCAGATTTCCGTTACCGCAAAATCCAACCGCGCGCTCCAGACCAGTATCGCCGAAGTGAAGCGCCGTTTGGATGCCACCGCGGCGATCGTCGAGTCCGAACAAAGCTACGACGCGTTGACGCGCCGCAACGCCGCATGGCACCTGGGGCTCGCGCCGGCAACGGACACGCAAGTCGTCCGGGTAACTGAAGATCCGGTGATGCGGCTCGCGCGTCGCCGTGACCGCAATCTTTTCAACGACGGGTTTATGCCCGTCACGTTTCGGGTCGCGCGGGGCAACTAGACGATGTCGAAGGGCTTCGCTTCCAACTACCGGATTGTCCTACTCGCGGGCTCGCTCCTGCTGTGCTTTGGACTCGTCGGCGCGCGGCTGGTGTGGTTGCACGTCATCCATCGCGAGGAACTCCTCGGCAGCATCGTCAAAACGCGTCAGCAGCTGATCGTCGACCCCTCGCGTCGCGGTGACATCTTTGACGCGCGTGGGGCGCGGCTCGCGACCAGCCGTTCGGTACTTCAGCTCGGCGTCGACCCGCACTCGCTGCGCAAGGAAGATGAGAAAAAATGGCCGCAACTCGCCGGGTTGATCGGGAAATCCGAAACCGAGTTGCGCCGAATCTTTACCACCAAGTTTCGGACGGCATCGTCCGCGATGCTGGGCGCTGCGCCTTCGTCCGGCACCGCGCCGACCGCGGCCGTGACGGGCTTGGTGTTTAATCTCAAAGGGGCAATCGCCGGCGCCTCCGGACCGGCGTTGCCGGCCGCCGCTGAGTCCTCGGCGCTGGCGACTGACCTCGCTGCTGATCCCGCTGATGCGGTTACCGGCCCGGCGGTTGCTCTTGCTGCGTCCGCCGGCGCCGCCGACGACACCGAGTATGACGGGGACGAGGACGCGGACGGCCGTCGGAAGATTCAATGGGCGAAAATCGCGGATGAAATTTCGGAATCCACTTATGACGAGGTGAAGAAACTGGGGATCAAGGGCGTTTACGCCACTGGCAGTTTCCGCCGTGCCTACCCGCACAACCAACTCGGCTCCCATTTGGTGGGTTTTGTCGATCAGGCGCAGCGGCCGATAGCTGGGGTGGAGCGATTCGCCGATTTCTATCTGCGCGGCCAAGATGGCTGGCGCGAAGGCGAGCGTGATGGGCGCGCGAAAGAACTTCCGCAATTCAGCAGCCGCGCGGTTGAGCGTGTCGATGGTTACGGGGTCAGGCTCTCCCTTGACACCAACGTCCAAAACATCGTCGAGCGCGAACTCGCCTACATTGCCGACAAATTCCGTCCGGTGAAGGCGACCATTGTCGTGAGTCGCGCGGACGACGGTTTCATTTTGGGGCTCGGCAATTACCCGACGTTCAATCCCAACGAATACAACAAGGTTCCTCCCGACCAGCTAGCGCGCTTGAAGAACATCGCCGTGTCTGACGTCTATGAACCGGGTTCCGTGTTTAAAATTGTCGCGGCGGCGGCGGCGCTCGATCAGGGGCTCGTGACGCCGGACAGCCTCTTCGACTGCTCGATTACGAAGATCGAATATCGGAACAAGCTGCGGGGTCTACCCCGCGAGGACCACACCTTCGACCACCCCCTATCGGTCGCTGAAATTGTTTCACGTTCCAGCAATCGCGGCGCCGCTCAACTCGGGATGAAGCTCGGTGAACAACGCTTTTACGACTACGTGCGCGCGTTCGGCTTTGGCCAAAAGACCGGATTTCCCGGAGGCCACGAGGCGCCCGGTATTCTGAGCCCGCCGAAACGCTGGGATGATCTGACCATCACGCGCATGCCCATGGGTCAAAGCATCGCCGTGACGGTGTTGCAAATGCACCAAGCGATGGCGGTGATCGCGAGTGGCGGTGTTCTGCTCGAGCCCCAGATCCTTCGTGATGTCCGCGATTCGGCGGGAGTGCCGCTCTACGGCTTCGAGCGAAAGGAAATCCGCCGCGTCATTTCTGAGCGTACCGCGCGCACGATGGCAGAGTTGCTCACGCATTGTGCGATGGTGGGCGGGACCGCGCCCGAAGCGGCGATCCCCGGCTATGAAGTCGCGGGCAAGACCGGCACGACCCAGAAATATCTGCCCGAGCTGATGCCCAGTGGAAAAACCAAGCTCATGCCCTCGCGCAAACACCACGTCGCGTCCTTCGTCGGATTCTTTCCGGCGAGCCGGCCCCAGATCGTGATCTCCGTCATTGTGGACGATGCGGACGCCGCGTGCCCCGGCGGGATCGCCTATGGCGGCAAGGTCGCCGCGCCTTCCTTTCGCCGCATCGGTGAACAACTCATTCCACTGCTCGACCGTAGTGCCGGCAGCCGCACGCTGCCAGCTCAGACGGTCAACCGCGTCGCCCTCCAAGGAGTCCGCCCGTGATCGGCTATCTCACTCATAATTATTCGCTCATTCACGCGTTCCAGCCCAGCCCGGTGCGCCGGACCCGGGGTGAAACGCTCGCCATCAATCGCGTCTTCAAGACGGCGCCGAAACTCTCGGACTACTTTCGCGAAGATGAAATCCTCGCCGTCAAGGGTGAGCTGGAGCGTCCGATCTCGGGGCTCGCCACCGACAGCCGTCGGGTGGTGCCGGGCAACGTGTTCTTCGCGCTCCCCGGTCGTCGGGCCGATGGTATTTCCTACGTTGATGAAGCCATCAGTCGCGGCGCCGTGGCGATTGTCGCGCAAAAAATGCCCCCGTTTACGCCGGCGAAAGTCACGTTCATCCGCGTCGGTGATGCGCGCCAAGCTCTCGCGCTGGTCGCCCAGCGTTACTATAAGTTTCCTGATCGGGATATGACGGTGATCGGCGTGACCGGCACCAGCGGCAAGACGACGGTCGCGCACATCCTGAAACATTTTCTGAACGGAGATCAGCCGGTCGGGCTGCTCGGCACGATCAGCTACGAACTGGGCCACCGGACCGTGCCCTCGTATCAGACGACGCCTGGGGCACTCGACGTTTACGGTTTGATGGCGCAGATGCGCGACGCTGGGTGCAAACACGCGGTGATGGAGGTGAGCTCGCACGGGATTGATCAACAGCGGGTGCGGGGCGTTCATTTTGGGGCCGCCGTGTTTACGAATCTGTCGAGCGACCATCTCGATTACCACCAGACGCCGGCCGCTTATTTCGAGGTAAAATCACGGCTGTTCAACGGAAGTACGGGGGCGCCGCCCAAGGTCGCGGTTGTCAATCTCGACGATCCGCATGGCGCCAAACTCGTGGCGAAGATCTCCAGCGAAGTCCCCGGCGTCCGCATCGTGACCTTTGGTGAAGATGCCCACGCCCTCGTCCGCGCCGAGAACGTGCAGCTCACGGCTGCCCGCGCCACGTTCAAGCTCATCTGGCCGCAAGGGGAGATGCTGATCGATTCGCCGCTGGTCGGTCGTTACAACGTAAACAATTTGCTCGCCGCCATCGCCACCGCGTGGGGCCTCGGACGCGATCCGGTCGTGTTTCTCGCCAAACTCCGTGCGCTTAAGGATGTGCCGGGCCGCCTGGAGCGAATCGACGAAGGCCAGCGTTTCAACGTGCTCGTCGATTACGCGCACACCGAGGATGCGTTGCGGAATGCCCTCGGTATGCTGCGCGCCACTACACCGGGTAAGGTGCGCGTCGTGTTTGGGTGTGGCGGCAACCGCGACCGGACCAAGCGACCGCTCATGGTCCGCGCGGTGCAAGCCTCGGCCGATCATGCTTACGCGACGGCCGACAATCCTCGCACCGAAGCGATCGCGCAAATTTTCGATGACATGAAAACCGGGGTCACCGCCCCGGACCACATTTCCTGGATCGCTGATCGTCGTCGCGCCATCAGCGACGCCATCGAGGCGTGCCAGCCCGGGGATTCCCTGCTCATCGCCGGCAAGGGTCATGAGATTGTCCAAGAATACGCTGACACGGTGTTTCCTTTCGACGACCGGCAGGTCGCGCGTGAACTCCTCCGCAGCAAGCTGACGACGACGTAAATGGCCGTGTTCTCACCAGACACCCTTGCGCAATGGACCGGTGGCCGCTGGACGGTCCCACCGCTGAGCCCGCTCACGGGCTTTGCCATCGACACGAGGAAAGTGCGCCCCGGCCAGATCTTCGTCGCCCTCAAGACGGACCAGCGTGATGGCCACGAATTTGTGGCCTCGGCGGAAGCTGCCGGTGCGAGTGCGGCGCTTGTGGCGCTACCTAACCCGGCCGTCGCGCTGCCCCAGCTCGTGGTCGCGGACCCGTTGGGCGCGTTTCAGACGATCGCCCGAGCACATCGGCGCAATTTTCGTGGCCCCGTCGTCGGTATTTCCGGCAGCGCGGGGAAAACGTCCACGAAAAATCTCCTCGCGCTCCTGCTCGGTGGCGAAGCTGGCGGGGTGCTCGCAACCGAGGGGAATTTGAACAATCACTTGGGCGTGCCGCTGACGCTCACGCGGCTCAATCCGGCCGAGCACCGCTTTGCCGTGATCGAGGCCGGCATTAGCGGGTCTGGGGAGATGCGCGTGCTCGCGGATATGATCGAGCCTGACGTCGCGCTCATCACGCTCGTCGCTTCCGCGCACACGCAGCAGCTCGGTGGCATCGAGGGCGTAGCGCAGGAGAAAGCCGTGCTGCCCGGAGCGATACGGCCCGCGGGCATCGCGATTTTCCCGGAGCAGGTGGCGCAGTTTGCGGCGTTTCGAGCATTGGGCGTGCACACGATGGTGGTCGCGCCGGCCGATGTCATCGGGGCCGTTGAGCCGCCGAAGGACCAGATGTGCTTTGTCGTGACGCAGGCCGGGGACTCGACCGCGATCACGCTCGCTCTCGGCCCACTGCCGCCGTGCGTCTTTACGTTTCGGCGCGTCACCGAAGGCATGGCACAAAATGCTGCGCTCGCGATCGGCGCCGCGTGGTGGCTCGGCGTCCCGCGGGAAGCGATCCAAGCCCGATTGGCCGGCTGGTTGCCCGCGAAACTCCGCGGCGAAATCCGGCGCGAAGACGGCCGCCTCCTCTACCTCGATTGTTACAACGCCAATCCGGCCTCGATGGCCGACGCGCTCGCGACGTTCACGGCGATCGCTCCGGCCGAGGAACCGCGTCTCTACGTGATTGGGTGTATGGAAGAACTGGGGGCGGAAGCGCCCGCCCACCACCGCCACCTCGGCCGTTCGCTGCCGCTGCGCGAATGCGACCGGCTGTTCGTCATGGGGGCCCAAGCCCACGAGGTCTGTGCGGGTGTGCTGGATCAGGACGATTTCAAGCGCCAAATCCGCATTGTTTCGTCGTTGCAGCCGGTCGCCGCGTGTCTCGCCGAGTGGCGGGGTTCGGTCTTCATCAAGGGCAGTCGTCGTTATGAGCTCGAGCAAGTCCTCGTACCCCCAGCTGTCTTCGCCCCGCCATGCTAAGCTATCTCGCAGACTACGAGAATTTTTTCGGCCCGTTGCGCGTGTTTCGCTCGCAGACCTTTCGCACGGTGGGCGGGGCCGTGACGGCAGCAATGATCGGCTTTCTCATCGGGCCGTGGTTGATCGCGAAACTGCGGAAACTGAAATTTGGACAACATTATGATGATGATCGGACGGGGGACCTCGCCGCGCGTTTCGACAAAAAGAACACGCCCACAATGGGTGGTCTGCTTATATTTGCCGCGGTATTTTTCAGTTCGTTCCTGTGGGCCGCTCCGAATATCTGGGTCGTCATCGCGCTCTTTGTTTACACGGCTCTGACCGCCGTGGGTTTCCGTGACGATTGGCTCAAGGTTGTCCGCAAGAATCGCCACGGCATTTCCTCGCGGGAGAAAATTTTCTGGCAGACGCTGGTCACGGTTCTCGCGCTCGCGGCGCTCCTGTGGCATCCGGCGAGCACGGATAAGATTCGCGAGCTATGGGTGCCGTTTGTGAAATATCCGGTGCTCACGTTCTCTGGGCTGCTGGGCCTGCCCGCGTTGTTTGTTTTCATTTACCTCTGGCTCGTGGGCTTCAGCAACGCGATCAACCTCACCGACGGTCTCGACGGCCTGGCGATCGGCTGCACGATTTCGGTCACTCTAGTCTATGGGATTCTCGCCTACATCGCCGGCAACGTCATTCTGTCGGAGTACCTCTTGGTCCCCTACGTGTCCGGGGCCGGTGAGCTCACCGTCGTCTGCGGAGCAATCGTCGGCGCGGGTTTGGCCTTCCTGTGGTATAACTGTTATCCCGCCGAACTATTCATGGGTGACACGGGCTCGCTCGCCCTTGGCGGACTGATTGGCATCATGGCTTTTATGGTGCAGCAGCCGCTGACGCTGGTCATTGTCGGCGGGGTGTTCGTTTGGGAAGCGGTTTCGGTTATCATTCAGGTGACGGTCTTCAAATACACCAAGCGGCGCAGTCCGACGGGGGAGGGACGGCGGTTTTTCCTGATGGCGCCGATCCATCACCATTATCAAAAACAAGGCTGGCCAGAGACGAAGGTGGTGCTGCGTTTTTGGATACTATCGCTGATTTGCGCGCTCGCCGGCCTCGGCACGCTGAAACTCCGTTGAGCATGGACGATCCCGCAAAACCTTTTCGTCTTCACTCCGCGGGCGCAGCGAGGGTAAACCGCGTGCGGCCGGACGGGACCCGTTCCACCGGGCGGAAGGACGGCCCGTCCATCCGCCGTCCGGGCACCCAGATTGAAGTAGCTTTCACCTTTTCCCAGCTTTAGAAATCACTCAATAATCCTCCTATGAAAATCCTGAAAATTTTCGGTATCGTTGTGGGCATCCACGTGTTTGCCCTCGTCCTCATTTTTGCCAACCCCGGCTGCAGCTCATCATCCAAGCCGGTGCCGGCTCCGGCTGATACGGTGGCGAAGGCCGAGCCCGCACCGCTCATCACAGTGCCCGCCACGCCACCGAGCCTGACGGTGGACGCGCCGCCGCCAATCGCTTTCAACGCTGACGCCGCGGCGACGCCGGTTGCGAGCGGTGGAGTGCGTTTCACACCGACCCGGCCCAATACGCCGGCCGCGTCGACGTTGCTGGCCGAGCCCGTCAAGGATGTCACGCCGATGACGACCTACACCGTCAAATCCGGCGACAGTCTTTGGAGTATCGCGAACAAGAATAAACTCAGCCATCAAGAACTCGCCGCTGCCAACAACCTGAAGAGCACCGCGGCGCTGCAGCCGGGGCAAAAGTTGATTATTCCAGGTATGTCGATCGGGCGCTCGTCCGCGCCGGTGACCGCAGCGGAATCGGCCAATGTAAAACCCGCCGCTGCGGCGGCACCGAAGTCCTCAGGTAGCGGTATGAAGCATACGGTAAAGTCCGGTGAGTCGCTCAGCATGATTGCGCAAAAATATGGTGTTCGGCAGCGCGATATCGCCATCGCGAATAATATTACCGATCCGCTCAAACTCGCGGCTGGAAAAGAGATTATTATCCCCGGTTGGGATGGTGCGACGGGCAAAGCTGCTGCCAAATCGTCGGGCTCTGCGCCCGCGACGAAGGCCCCCGTCGAGAGCAAGCCGCTCTTCGCAACTCCGCAGCTGGATCAGCCGGCTCCGGTGATCAGCGCCCAGCCACCGACGCCCGCTTCAGGCGAGGTGCCGGTGATTCGGGTGGATGAGACCCCCGCGCCCAAGAAACCGTAACCGCTGCGTCCGTCGGAAACGCTATGGCTCAAGATCGGCTCGCTGACAGGCCCCGTCCTCGGTTCCTCATGAACCCTGCGACGATCGTCGTCGTGTGCGCCATCGGCCTGACGAGTCTGGGACTGTCTATTTTGTTTAGCGCGAGCGCGTCGTTTAAGACGAAGCAGGGCGTGGAGGTGCCGTATCAGTACCTTCAAAAACAGCTGGTGGGTGTCGCCGCCGCGGCGGTGATCTGTTTCATCGCGAGCCGGATCAACCTCGACTATTTACGACGCTACGCTGGCTGGATCGGCGGGGTGCTGCTCGTGCTGTTGGTTTTGGTGCTCATTCCGCATATCGGCCTCGCCGTGAAAGGCAGTCGGCGATGGCTCGGCTATGGAGCGGTGCGTCTGCAGGTCTCCGAGTTCGCCAAGTTTGGCCTGATTTTCTGCCTCGCGCACTATCTTGCGCTTAACCAGACGCGTATCGGTGAATTCAAACGGGGCTTCATCCTGCCCTTGGCGATCATTGGCAGCTTCGCGGGGCTGGTCGTGTTGGAGCCGGATTTCGGCACAGCTGCTCTGATGGTCGCGGTGGGCCTGCTTCTTCTCTTCCTTGCCGGGGCGAAATGGCGTTACACGGTGCCGACGATTGCGTTGGTCATGGGTGCATTTGCCGCCCTCGTGGTGAACAATCCGAATCGGCTGCGCCGCCTGACGGAGTTTCTGAGCGAGGAAAAATCCTACCAACTGCGGCAGGCGCTCGCCGCCTTTGCGGCGGGTGGCATGGAGGGCACGGGACTCGGCCAGGGTCGCCAGCAACTCAGTTACCTCCCGGAGGCGCACACGGATTTTATTTTCTCGATTGTCGGCGAAGAGCTCGGGCTTTGGTTCACACTGGGAGTGGTGGTCGTGTTCACCGTGATGTTCATCGCGGGGATTGTTCACTTGCGGCGGGCGCCGAACCTATTCCATTTTCTGCTCGTGACGGGCTGTCTGTTGATGATCTGCCTCCAGGCGATCATCAATCTCGGCGTGGTCACCGGGATCTTTCCGACCAAGGGCATCTCGCTACCGTTTATCAGTGCCGGATTGTCCAATCTCCTGCTCATGGGGTTGCTCCTGGGGATTCTGTTGAACACGCAACGCACGTGGGGGCGCGTGGCTTTGACCGGTGATGCACGCGCGATGCGGGAGGTCATGGCATGAGCAAATACCTGATCTCTTGCGGTGGGACGGGCGGCCATCTCTCGCCGGGCATTGCGCTCGCCGAAGGCTTGGCGGCGCGTGGTCACGAAGCCGTGCTGCTCGTCAGTCAGAAGAAAGTGGATTCACGATTGCTGGAAAAATATCCGCACCTGCGCTTCGAGCGCCTGGCCGGCACGGGTTTCTCGCTCCGGCCGCTGCAGCTCCTGAAGTGTATCTGGTCGCAAGCGCGGGCGTTCCTGCAGTGCGTGCGGCTCGTGCGGGCGTGCCGTCCCGTGGGCTTGGTCGGCTTCGGTGGGTTCACCTCGACCCCGCTCGTCTTGGCCGGCCGGTTGCTCGGCGTACCCGTGGCCCTGCACGAATCCAACCGGGTGCCGGGCCTGGCGATTCGCGCGCTCGGGCGTTTTGCGCAGCGCGTCTATCTTCCGCCGGGCATTAATCTCTCGAGTATCCGTGAGGTCGCTACGCGTCACGTCGGCTTGCCGGTGCGTCGAGAATTTGTCCGCCAGTCACCCGGGGAGGCGCGCGTCGAGCTGGGGTTGGATCCCCAGCAGAAGGTGCTCGTCGTCCTCGGCGGAAGTCAGGGCTCTGGTGTGCTCAATGACTGGATGCGCACCGAACTCGCCTCCTTGGCGGGCGCAGGCGTACAAGTTTACGGAGTCACCGGATTGGGTAAGGGGTCGGAGGGCGTGACGATGTTGCCGTCGAAGCTTGGCGTGCCCGTGCGGACGGAATCGGTGGTGTTCAGCGATCGTGTCGCCCAACTCCTTTCCGCCGCTGATCTCGTCGTTTCCCGGGCGGGAGCGGGGACGCTCGCCGAGTTGATTCGCTGTGAAACCCCGGCCATCCTGGTGCCGTTCCCGGAGGCGGCCGACGATCACCAACGTGCCAACGCCGCTTACTTCGCCTCTCAGGGCGGGGGCATTGTCGTCGAGCAAACGCGCCGCGAGAGCCTGACCGCCGAAGTGCTCGCGATTATTTTCAACGAAGGACGGATGCGGGAGTTTCGCGGCAACCTCCAGCTTATGGGTCGCACGGATGCGCTCGAATTGATGTTGAATGATCTCGAACAGCTGACCGCTGCTTCCGGCACTGCCGCGCGCAACTCCCGGCACGCCTCCGCATGACAGCTGAGCAACGAGTCCAGAGCGTCGTCGAAGGGAAGCCGGCCGTGGTATGGTCGGAGTTTTTCGAGGCTGTGAAGCCCTTGGTCTCGGCGGCGACGAAGATTATCCGCGAGGAACGGCTCGCGACGAAGACGACGATGCGCGTGGGCGGTGCCGCGCGGATTTTTGCCGAGCCGGCGTCGATCGCCGATCTTCAGGTGCTCTTGCGCGAAGCCCGGGCCTGGGGGGGCGACGTGCTCATGCTCGGGCGGGGTTCGAACATCATCGTGCCGGACGAGGGGGTGGACGGATTGGTGGTGTCGCTCGCTCATCAGGCGTGGGCGAGTTTTGAACCGCGCGAGGACGGACGGGTAGCCGTCGGGGCCGGGTTGCGGTTGAAAAATTTATGTGGGCTCGCGGCCAAAGCCGGGCTGGTGGGCTTTGAGTTTCTCGAAGGTATTCCTGGCAATGTCGGGGGCGCGCTTCGCATGAACGCTGGGGCGATGGGGGCGTGGATCTTCGATGTGGTGGAGGAATTGCAGCTCATGACGAAAGCGGGCGAGGTCCAGACGCTCACGAAGGCGGCGATGCACGTCGGCTATCGCCATTGCGCGGAGTTGCATCAAGGGATCGCGTTGGGGGCCCTGCTGCGACCGGCGACGCGGTCGGACGCGGAGACCGTAAAACGTCAGATGGATGCTTACTCCCGCAAGCGGCATGAGTCGCAACCGCGCGAGCCGAGCGCGGGCTGCATTTTCAAGAATCCACCAGGTAATTCTGCCGGCCGACTCATCGATGAGAGCGGGTTGAAGGGTGCGCGCGTGGGGGACGCCGAGGTCTCGCCGACGCACGCGAATTTCATCGTGAACCGGGGGAGCGCGACCGCCGCCGAGGTGATTGCGCTGGTGCGTCGAGTGCGCGCCCAGGTGCGGGAGGTCAAGGGCGTGGACCTTGAACCCGAGGTGTTGCTGTACGGGAAAGAATGGAAAGATATTTTATGAGCCTACCGTTACCGATCATCGCTGTGTTTGCCGGAGGCCGTTCCGCCGAACGAGACGTTTCACTGGGTTCGGGGAAAGCCTCCGCCCTCGCGTTGGCGCGCTCGTTTCCGACACGCTTATTCGAGCTGAATGCCGACGCGCTGCCTGCGGGGCTCGACCCGCAACGGCATGTAGTGTTTTCAACGCTACACGGAACCTTTGGTGAGGATGGCGGGATGCAACAGCTGCTCGATGCGGCGGGTGTGACCTACGCCGGGTGTGACGCCGCGAGCAGTGCGTTGACCATGGACAAGACGCGCACGAAGGCAGCCGCCGCCGGGCGGGGCGTGCGCGTGGCGGACGCTTGTTGCTTCATGGCGACGGAAAAACCGACCGCAGAAACGGTGGTGGCGAAACTTGGCGAGAACGTCGTCGTAAAACCGAATAATGAAGGCAGCAGTGTCGGGTTGAGTGTCATTGCCGGACGGGCGGCGCTGGCTGAGAAGCTCGCCGCGATCACGCGCGGTTCGTGGCTCATTGAGCGCCGGATCGTCGGTCGCGAACTGTCGGTGGGTGTCCTCGGGGGCAAGGCGATGGGGATCGTGGAAATTCGGCCCAAGTCCGGCGTCTACGATTACACGAGCAAATACACGAAGGGCCTCACGGAGTATTTTGCGCCGGCGCCACTCGACGGGGTGACCACCGCGCAGGTGCAGACGGCAGCGGAGGCGGCCTTCGCGGCGTGTGGCTGTCGCGATTATGCGCGGGTTGATTTTATTTTACCTGAGCAAGGCGACGCGTTTTTACTGGAAATCAATACACTGCCCGGCATGAAAGAGACGAGCTTGTTGCCGATGAGTGCGCGGTGCGCGGGGATGGATTTTACGGGATTGGTTCGGGAGCTGGTGCGACCCGCGCTGCTGCGTTTTCAATCGGCGGCGTCTGCTCAAAAATCGTGAGTAAAGAGTTACACATCGCCCCCACGGCCCGCAGCTGGAGAGATATTCCCCAGCCGGTGAAAACGCGCGCCATGTCGCGCGAGGGCAAGTGGCGGCTGATGACCTCGGTCTTGCGCGCCGTGGGTGCGGCCCTGGTGGTGGGCGGGGTTGCGTGGGGCCTGTGGGAAGTCACGCGTGCCTTGCAGGACACTCCGCGGAAAATACCCGAGGCCGCGCGAGCGGTGGCGATCAAGCAGCTCGAGCTTCGCACCGACGGGGTCTTGGACAACGCGTGGCTCGCCCGCACGTTGGCGCTGACGAAGGAGGTTTCGTTGATGGAGCTCGATTTGCAATCGCTGCGCCTGAGGCTCATGGCCAGCGGGCAGGTTAATGCCGCGAGTCTGACAAAAAATTTCCCCGATACGCTCAAGGTACAGGTAGGGGAACGTTCGCCCGTGGCACGCGTGATGGCCAACTGGCGGGGCGAATCGCGCGCGCTCGTCGTCGCGCGAGATGGCGTGGTGTTCGAGGGCGTCGGGTATGGGGCCGCGATGCTTGCGACGCTGCCGTGGCTCGACGGCGTTAAGCTTACGCGCACGGCGGGCCACTACCAGCCGGTTGAAAACATGGGGATCGTGGCTGAACTGTTGGCCCGCGCACGGCTGGATGCGGAGCATCTTTACCAGACGTGGCAGGTCGTTTCCTTGGCACGGTTAGAGTCCGACGGCGCGATTGAGATCCGCACCAAGCCGGGCACAACGGTGGTATTTGGGGTGAACGGGGATTTTTTTCAGCAGCTAGCCAAACTTGACTACCAGTGGGAGACATTGGCGACGTCGCCCAACCCTCCGCGAAAAATCGATCTTTCGCTGGGGCGCGAAGTCTCCGTCTCTTTTCAGCCCTTGCCCAACTTCAATCTTGTTCCGCATTCCCAGCCCAAAACGAAACTGTGAGCTCACGACCCACCTTCCTCGGTGCCGTTGAAATCGGTACCTCCAAAATCAGTGTCTTGGTTGGTGAATACACCGGGCGCGAGCTCGCGATCATCGGCTGCGGCGAGTGTTCCTCGCGCGGGGTCATCAAGGGCGGCGTCGTCGATTATAAGGCGGCCAGCGAATGCACCCACAGCGCCCTCGAACAGGCGGAGCGGGACGCCGGCGAGCGCATCGACCACGTGTTTCTCGCCCAGACCGGTGGGCATCTGGAGGGGTTCTACAACGAGGCGACGGTGACCGTGAAGGCGCTGGATAATATGATCGATGCGGGCGACATCCGCACCGTGTGCGACCTCGCGAAGTCGAAGGAGCTCCCGACGGGCCGCGCCGTCGTGCATCACATCCGCCGCCCGTTTCGCGTCGATGGTAGCTTGGTTTCCTCGATGCCGGAAAATATCGGCGGCCAGCGGCTTGAGGTCGGCTACTGGACCGTCCACGGGCAGGAGCAGCGGCTCGCGGACAACATTCACGTCATCCGTGGATTCAATTTGGGGGTCCGCGAGCTTGTCCTTTCGAGTCTCGCCGCGGGCCACATGGTCACGACGCCCGAGGAGCGGCGTCACGGGGTGCTCGTGCTGGACATCGGTGCCGGTACGACCGACTACGTGCTCTACCGCGATGGGGCGCCGCACACGACCGGAGTCGTGCCCGTCGGGGGGACGCACCTCACGAACGATCTCAGCATTGGCTTGCGCCTGACGGACGGGCAGGCGGAGAAGCTGAAGCTCCGCTTCGGCCGCGCGAGCGTGACGACGAAGGACAAAGCGACGAAGGTCATGCTCGACGGTAATTTTGCGATCGGCGACCGCCAGTTTCCGCAGCAGGCCATCGAGCAGATCACGGCGGCGCGCACGTGGGAACTCCTCGAGGTGGTGAAGAAAAAACTGGGGAACGCGTTCAGTCCCGAGACCTGTGCCGCAGGTGTAGTCTTGACCGGTGGCACGGCGAAACTCGCCGGTATCGCTGACGTGGCCGCGAAAGTATTCGGCGTCTCTGCCCATCTTGGCGAAGCGCCCACCTGGGTGAGCGAAAATCTCCGCGATCCGTCTTATCATACTAGTTTAGGTCTCCTCTACTACGGAGTCAGCTCGCAGGCGGACAAGGCCCCGCCGATCCGCCGCGCAGGCGGATTCATCGACGGCGTGAAACGCCTTTTCGCCAATTCCTGAGCCGCTCGCCATGAACCTCAACGAACTTCCCCTCGAGCACGGGCTCCTTACAGATCGCAATATCGCGATCAAACTCGTCGGCGTGGGCGGCGCGGGCTCCAACGCAGTCGACCGTCTGAAAATGGAAAATCTGGAGCGCCTGCAAATGGCGGTGATCAACACCGACTACCAGGCGCTCGCCAGCTCGCCGGTGCAGGACAAAGTGCTCATCGGCATGGGGGTCACGCGCGGCCTTGGGGCCGGTGGTGATCCTGAGTTGGGCCGTGTCGCCGCCGAGGCCGACCGCGAGAAAATTGCGACGGTTGTGAAGAATTGTGATCTCGTTTTTATCGTGACCGGCATGGGCGGTGGCACGGGCAGCGGCGCGTCACCCGTGGTGGCGGAGATCGCGGCGGAGACGGGCGCACTCGTCATCGCATTTGTCACCATGCCGTTTTCGTTTGAGGGCGGTCGCCGTCTCAAGCAGGCCGAAGAGGGGCTCGCGGCGCTGCGCAAGGTGTGCGATGCGGTGATCCCGCTTCCCAATGACGTGCTGTTACAGGAAGGGGCGGACAACGAGACGGTGCTCGACTCGTTTGCGCGGGCGGACGAGTGGATCGGCCGCGGGGTGAAATCGATTTGGGCGATGCTTTTTAAGACGGGCCTGATCAATCTCGATTTCTCGACGCTCCGGCAGGCGTTCAACCAACGCGGGGGCAAGACGCTCTTTAGCCTCGGCGAGGGCACCGGTGAAAACGCCGTGGTCGACACGATTTCGAGCCTCAAGCTTTGTCCGCTCCTGCACACACCGGAGTTTTCCCGCAAGGCCGACCGGCTGCTCGTGAATATCCTCGGCGGGGCCGATCTCACGCTCCCGAAGGTGAACGAGCTGATGAGTGCGATCACCGAGCAGTTTGGTAGCGACTCCCATATTATCATGGGGGCGGTGATTGACGAAACGATGGCGGGTCGCGTCGAAGTGTGCGTGTTGGGCACGAGCGACATGGGTGGTCGGGGGGTGGCCTCGCGGCGTCCGGTGCTGCCGGCGCGCGGGAAAACGCCGTCTCTGTTGCCGCCCCGCTCGTTGGGACCGACCGCGCACACGGCCGCGAATCAGCCGTCAGTCGTGGAGCAGGAAGCGTTGCCGGCGAAGAGCGGAGGGAGTGCTGCCGACAGCGCCGAGGCGCGGAATCTCCACGCGGCTAAAGTGGCCCAAGACGAATTTGGTTTTGGGGAAGTCGAGCGTCGCGGGCACTTTGAGAAGACGGACCGCAACCTCTTCGACGGCCACGATCTCGACGTGCCGACCTACCTGCGCAAAGGGATCAAAATTTCGATTTGAAGCGAGTTGGGTGGTTTTTACCTGCTGGTGAAGGAACACCCCTTGGCAAACGGGCGGCCATCTGCATGGTCGTGTTATGTTTGTCGACGAATGCTCAGTAAAATTGGCGGCTGGTGACGGTGGGCGGGGCTGTATCAGCTTCCGCCGCGAAAAATATGAGCCCTGGGGCGGGCCCAACGGTGGCGATGGTGGTGGCGGAGGTGATGTCGTGCTGCTCGGTGACGTGAACACGAACAATCTCGTGGATTACAAATTTCAGCCGCACTGGCGGGGTGAGCGCGGGGAGCACGGGCAGGGAGCTGATTGTCATGGTAAAGACGGGAAACCGTGCATTATGCGCATGCCGCTCGGCACCGTGGTCATCGACCTTGCGACCGGAAAACCGGTGGCCGAGATCGTGGAAGACGGGCAGCGGGTGGTCATTTGCCGCGGTGGCAACGGCGGTTGGGGCAATACTCATTTCAAAACGTCAACGCATCGTGCGCCGAAGCGGGCGAATCCTGGCCTCGACGGTCAGCGCGGTGAGTATCGGCTGATCCTGAAGAGCATCGCCGATGTCGGCCTCGTGGGTTTCCCCAATGCAGGCAAATCATCGTTGACCACGCGCATCACCAAGGCGCGGCCAAAGACGGCGGCGTATCCGTTTACCACGCTGCATCCGCAGATTGGGGTGATCGACTATTCCGACGAAGTGAAGGGCACGAAACGCCTCTTGCTCGCCGACGTGCCGGGTCTCATCGAAGGCGCCCACGAAAACCGCGGTCTTGGCCACCGGTTCCTGCGGCATATTGAGCGGTGTGCGCTCCTGATTTTCCTCATCGACATGGCTGGCACGGATGCGCGCGACCCGCGCAATGATTACAAGCACCTCCTCAACGAACTGAAGCTTTACGATCCCAAGCTGCTCAAGAAACCGCGCTTGGTCGTGGCCAATAAGATGGATGTGCCGGCGGCGGCGGCGGAGCTCAAGAAGTTCAAAACCCGTTACAAGACAGCTGAGACGATCGAAATTTCGTGTCTCACCGGTGATGGACTTGAAAAACTGAAGAAAGAACTGCTCAAGCGGGTGGCCAAGTTCCGTGCGGGTGAAAAAGTGGCCGCGGCCGCCGCGGGTTAAGTGCGCGCTTCACGGGTTTATTTAAGGCGCATCGCGGGACAGGTAGGGCTGCACCGAGGACGCGGGCGCTGCAGAATCAGTGATGAGGGCGGACCGACCCTCTTGCGATCCGTCACTGGGATTGACGGCTGGCAGGCAACGTAGCGCTATGGGGTCTTCATTATGAACGCGCGCACAATGATTGTTCTGGCCGACCGGGCCGTGCGGGTTTTTGCGGAGGGTAAACAGATCGACACAATGACGACGGACATGACGACGGACTCCCGCTCAAAGGAAATTGCGTTCTGAGGCGTGGCGCGATGGACGAGTACAAGGTCGAGTTTTTTAAGGTGGCACTCGCTCACCTGCTAGCGGTGGTGAGTCCGGGACCGGACTTTGCGGTCGTGCTACGGCAGAGCCTCACGCACGGGCGACGCACGGCGATCTGGACGAGTGTGGGTGTCGGGACAGCGATTCTGCTCCACGTCGGGTATTCGTTATTGGGGCTGGGGCTGCTGATCCAGAGCTCGGAGGTGTGGTGCGCTGTGGTGAAATATGCGGGGGCAGGCTATATCGCGTGGCTGGGGTTGCAGTCGTTGCGCGTGAAGGCCCGGACGGAGGCGGAGGTTTTTGCCGGGCGAGGCGAAGCGGGTGGGGCGGGTCTGCCGACGTCACGCGCCGCGTTTGTGACAGGCTTCGTGACGAATGCGCTTAATCCGAAGGCGACGCTGTTTTTCGTTTCGCTGTTCGTGATGGTCGTGAGTCCGCAGACGCCGAAACTCGTGCAGCTGGGCTATGGCGTGTGGATGGCGCTGGGGACGATGGCGTGGTTTTCGTTGGTCGCGGTTTTCTTCACCCGCGAAGACGTGCGGCGGGTATTTTTGCGGTTGGGGCACTGGATTGATCGCGTGCTGGGTGTAGTGTTTCTCGCCCTGGCCGGCAGTCTGGCGTTCGCTGCGGTGCAGTGAGCAGTGAGGTGCCGATGGCCCTGCTATCAACGTCTTTTTAACTCTGGGCTTTCCGGTAGCCGC
>CANIJN010000103.1 GCA_947467625.1 Opitutia bacterium
ACCAATCGCATCGTCGTCAACAACGCCGCGATCAAGGCGTGGAGCGCCCGTACCAGCAAAGTCACCCTCGAGTATTACTTCGAGCGCGTCGGCTTGTTTTCCGTCGGCGCGTTTCGCCGCGACTTCAAAAATTTCTTCGGCGCCACCACGTTTGATGCCACGCCTGAGTTTCTCGCGCTCTACGGTTTGGATCAGACGCTCTACGATCCGTTTCAAGTCGCTACCCAGGAGAACCTGACCACCACCGTGCGCATGGAAGGCATCGACATTAACTACAAGCAGGCGCTCACCTTCCTGCCTCGCTGGGCCCGCGGCTTGCAGCTCTTCGCCAACGGCAGTGCCCAACGCGCCACGGGCGAAGCCGCCGCCAATTTCACCGGCTACATCCCGCGCACCGGCAGCTGGGGCCTCAGCCTCTCCCGCGAAAAATACAACGTCCGCCTCAACTGGAATTATATCGGCCGCCAACGCCGCGGTATCGTCACCGGTCGCAGCATCGAGGCCGGCACCTACAACTGGGGCTCGAAGCGCTCCTACATCGATGTCACCGGCGAGTATTCGCTCACGCGCCGCCTCGCGCTCTTCGCCAATCTCCGCAACGTCAACGACCCCACCGACGACGTAGAAATCCACGGCCCCACGACCCCCGCCGCCGCCCAATTCCGCCAGCGCGCCGAATTCGGCTCCCTCTGGACCGTGGGCCTCAAGGGCACGTTCTGAACCGCAGCGCCAGCGCTGGCGAAGCGACGTCCACCGTCGCGCAGGCTCAGACCAACGTCCTGTGAACTCTGGACTTTTCGGTAGCCGCGAGCGCCAGCGAGTGGACGGATCACCACTCGCTCACGCTCGCAGCTACCCGGCCAATCACAGTCTGAAGCTTTTGGGCGATGGATATGATACCAACGTCCCTTGAGTTTTTGAATTCTGGTAGCCGCGAGCGCCAGCGAGTGGTGATTCAACGATCGTTCAAGGATCACGAGACGTTGGTATCATATCGCAACTGGGATGTCTTGTGCGGCTGCTTCATAGCGAATCACCGAGTGCAAAGCACACAGTTTGACCCCTTTGGCTGGGCCCCGAGCAGGTGCGGGAATCTCGGGCTCATCTCCTCGTCGGGCGATGTCTGGACGATCGTGGACCACCACTCGCTCACGCTCGCAGCTGCGAGATGTCATAACCTCAACTGATTCAGATAACATATCCTACGTTCCAATACGCAGAGACGTGAGCTCACTTTCTGCCGAGACCGAATTTTTACGGGCTTGAACCTCAGATCATCGGCTCGCCGCTCTTAACCCGAGTTTCGAGCTCGATGATTAGGTTTTTCACCGCGGTGAGGCTACAGGGCTTCATCAAGATCGATGATCGGTGAAACCTATCACCGGATCGCACTCACTTAACCCGGGAGAATAAAAAAGGGATCAAGTTGAACACCGCCCCCTGCTGTTTGGCCCACTGAAAATAGCGAGGGTGCCAGCCTTGGATTACCATCCAGCCTGATGTAGTTGCGCCCGGCGGCCGAACCTACAATTCCACGTCCAAGCTAGCCAGCTCAGCGAGTTGACGCTGGCGCTCGTCGACGGTCGCAAATCGTTTTACCCGCAAGGCCAGCGCGCATGCCACATGCAGGACGTCCATGCCTCGCGTCCCCACTGCTTCCGAGTGACTGCGCCCCAATCTCTCGGCGTGGGTAAATGCTTTGGGCCAGTCTACGGGCGTGATGTGCAGCACACCCGACTCGACGTCAGCATCGATGTCGTGGAGGGCCGACTCGCGTTGGGCGGAGGAAATTTGCCGCCGAAACACGCAAAGCCGGAGCGCATTCCGCAGCTCATGCCGGATGAGGGGAGTGAAGACGAGCGGCGTCGCACCGGCTTCCACCGCCGCCACGGCGCGGGCCGTGTTCGCATCTTGCACGTAGAGCGACACGAGGAAACTCGTGTCGGCGTAAACCGGCGCAGCCATCAGTATCGGCCCTTGTTCTCAGCGAGAATGTCGGCCATGACCGCCGCCGGGATAATTGTGTTGCCGTAGGTTCGCCGCAGGCGCGCATGGAAATCGGGCAGCACTGGAGTCTGCTTTGGGCGGTTGCCTGCCGGCACGAGACTGGCCACGATCTGACGACGACGCGTGATGGACACCTCCAAGCCGGCGTTGACCCATGCCAGCACCTTGGGAAATTCGGTGCGCAGTTGCCGGACAGTCGCTGTTTTCATGTGAATCAAAATGAGTCACCAATATTCACTGTCAAGCTGCAGAGCCGCGCCCGTCGAAGCTTTGAGCGAAGCATGGGGCGGAATCCGGAGTCAGCTAATCGTTCACTCTGTCATGCCAACCTCGCGCGGTAGCCAAACGGTGCGCCCGCACCCCTGTCGTACAGCGCAGATTCGATCGCTCCCGGCCGCCACGGCCGCCGAGGTCGATCACCCCGGCCGAAGGTTCATGGCCGTTCGCTGCGATTCAAATTGAGCCGCGGCGCCTGACTCATGATGGTGGTCGGACACGAGCCCCAGCCCCCGCATGACCCTCCCTTCAACTTTGCCCCGTGGCGTGATCGCCCTGTTCGCTTTCGGCTTGGCGCCATTGTTGGCCCTCGCGGCCGAAGCGGATCCGGCGGACGACACGGAATTTGCGGCGCTGCAGGACGAGGCGAAAAAAACGTTTCGCGAGCAAGTCACACCCTTTGTCCGCACGTATTGCCTGAACTGTCACGGCAACCGGAAATCCAAGGGCGGGGTCAACTTCGAACCCGCCCTCAAAGCCCCCGGCAACGCAGCCTTCAGCCAGCGGTGGAAGCAGGCCCTCGCCAACGTCAAGGCGCACGACATGCCCCCGGAGGACGCGGAGAAACAGCCGACCGACGCCGAGCGACACACGTTTCTCAACTGGATCGGCCAGATCAAGTTTCTCAGCCCGAAAGACCCCGGTCCCTTTGTCATCCGTCGCCTGACCAAGGCGGAATACGGCAACACGCTGCACGATCTCTTCGGCGTCGACCCGGCAGTCGCTCGGGGGTTGCCAGATGAAGTGTTCGGTGCGGGCTATCTGAATACGCTCTCGCCGCTCCAGTCCGAGCAGTATCTCGGAATCGCTAATGCCGTCGTGGATCGCATCGTGGCGCCCGCCGACGCGGCGCCGACTCCCGTGCAACGGCGGCTCTTCGGTGAGACCCCAGCGCCCGGTGCAGATGCCCGCGCGGCGGCGCGCACGGTGGCCCGCTCCCTCGCCCGCGACGCCTATCGCCGCCCGCCCACGGAGGCGGAGCTCGATGTCCTAATCGGCGTATTCGATCTCGGGCGCGACCACGACCTCGCCTACCCGGCGGCCCTCGGCCTGATGCTCAAAGCGGTGCTCGTCTCGCCGCAGTTCCTGTTCATTACCCCGGCCACCGAATCTGCGGCGGGCCGCACGATCGTCCCGCTGGACGACTATCAACTCGCGTCGCGGTTATCGTATCTGCTGTGGGCCACGCTGCCGGACGCAGAGCTCGCAGGCTTGGCTGACCGCGGCACGTTGCACGAGCCGGCGATTTTGCAGGCTCAGGTGCAACGGTTGCTCCTCGATCCACGATCACGCGCGTTGTTCGATGGATTCGGGGCGCAGTGGCTCGGAGTTGGCGAACTCGCGGGCAAGACTTTCGATCCGGTCAAATTCCCCCAGATGACCAGCGAACTGCGCTCCGCGATGTATGATGAGGCGCGGCTCTTCTTCGACAGCATCGTGCGCGAAAACCGGAGCGTGGTCGGTTTCGTGGACAGTGATTACACCTTCCTCAACGAGACTCTGGCGAACATTTATGGTCTGGAAAAAACTGTCACCGGCCCAGCCATGCGCCGGGTGCAGCTGACCGATGCCAACCGGGGCGGGATTCTCGGCATGCCGGGCATACTGGCGACAACCTCGTTTCCCCATCGCACCAGCGCCGTCAAACGCGGGGTGTGGGTGCTCGAACAAGTGCTCGGCGAACACGTCCCGCCCGCTCCGCCCAACGTGCCCGCTCTGGAGAAACAGAACAACGCGCAAATCGCCAACCTCACCCTGCGCCAGCGCACCGAGCTGCACCGCACGGATTCCGTCTGCACCAACTGCCACAAGATCCTCGATCCGATTGGATTTGGTCTGGAGAATTTCGACGCCATCGGACGCTGGCGCGACCACGACGATACGGGTGGCGCGATCGACGCCGCCGGTGAGATCCCCGGCGGAAAACGCTTTTCGTCGCCCCAAGAACTCAAGGTGATCATCGCCGCCCGGCAGGAGGAACTGGCCCGCAACCTGACCGTGAAACTTCTGGCCTACGCCCTCTGTCGCCAGCTCGAAGGCTACGACGAAATCGTGGTGGACCGCCTCATGGAAACCATCGCCAAAGACGGTTACCGCATGCAAAGTCTCATCACCGCCATCGTCACCAGCTACCCCTTCACGCAGCGCCGCATCCAACATTAACCCTCTCTCCGCCCCATGAGCTCTCGCCACTTGATCGATCGTCGCACGTGTTTGAAAGGAATCGGCGTCGCCCTCGCGCTGCCGCTATTGGACTCCATGGGATGGGCCGAGCCGGCAAAGAAAAAATCGGTCAAGCCACCGGTCCGCCTCGGCTTCATGTACATGCCGCATGGGGTCATCATGGATCAGTTTTGGCCCGCGAGCCCGGAGAGTTTTCTCACGACACCACCACCCGCGTTGGAGTCGCTGCGCCCCGTGCTCGACCAATGTCTGCTCATGAAGGGCATCTCGGGCGTGCCGATCTCGCCCTTCAACGGCGCACCTCACGCACTCGAATTATCAACATGGCTCACGGCATCACTGCCCGATGCGAACCGGCGAAATCAGATCCATATTTCGATTTCCGCGGATCAAATCGCGGCGAACTACGTCGGCCCGCTCACGTCGTTGCCGTCGCTGGAATTGGCGACCATGCCCCAGACCCACAAGGAAAACCAAGAAGGTCTGAACGAGGGGTATTATTCGCACTGCAGTTTTCGCTCGGCCACGCAGGCCGTCCCCGCCGAGACCAATCCGCGCAGCGTCCTCAACCGACTCTTTGGTATGCCGGACTCCTCCGGCCAGCGCCGCGCACCCGGCCAAACCACGCAGGCGGGCGCGCTAGATCGCAAGATGCTGGATTTGGTGCTCGGCGGTGCCCGTGACTTGCGCCGCACATTGCCGCAGGGCGACCAACACAAGTTGGACGAATATCTGGACGGCGTGCGTGCCGTGGAGCGGCGCATTGCCGCGATCGAGTTTCGCCAAAAAGAGGCGGCCCTCGAGAAAGCCGGCGTCAGCACGAGCAAGCGCCACGCTTCCGATTCCCCGCCCATCGAGATCAAGATCCCCATCGGCGACAAACGCAGCGAGTACATGCAAGTCATGTGTGACCTCAACGTGCTGGCGTTCCAGACCGACACCACACGCGTCAGCAGCTACATCGGCTCCACGCCGAACGGCGTTTCCTACCCGGAACTCGGATTTTCGGATACGCACCATTCCAACACCCACCACGGCTTTGAAGCGGAGAAAGTCCGGAAAGTCGCCGCGATCACCGCGTTCAACATCGCCCAGTTCGCCTACATGATCAAACGCATGCAGAGCATCCGCGAGGGCGACGGTACCTTGCTCGACAACTGCATCATGATGTGGGGCTCCGGTTTGGAGGACGGCAACAAGCACGCCCGGGAAAATCTGCCCTTTATTGTCGCCGGACGAGGCGGCGGCTCCATCAACACCGGACGATTCCTCCCGAATGTCCGTGGCAATCAAGGCGACCTGCTGACCACGTTGCTCGGTTGCGCGGGAGTTCCGCTGGACCGCCCCATCGGAATCGCCACGAAGCAGATCACCGAGATTCGGGCCTAGCCCTCCGCTCGTCGGTGGTCAGCGCACCGCGAAGCAACCACGGTGGTGGTCCACCCCGCCCGCCGCCGGCTCGCCAGGCGACTTGCGTGGGGTCACACACCGCGTGACGGGGGAAACTAGGCTGGGGCGACGGGAGCAGTCATTTTCATGGTGAACGGAACCGGGTGACGCGGCCCCGCTCCCCATTGCGGACACAACAACGGCGCGGATTTCTCCGCGCCGTCGTGTTACCAATCGAAATCAAAAAAGCCTCAGCGCCAAAATCCCTCGATGAAAATATGGCCGCCACTGCGCCGCTCCCAACGCGGCTCGACCCACACGGCTCGCGCGCGGGGTGGTCGCTCAAAGTGCCCGCCCATCCAGATGTGCCGGTCTCCATGCCAAGCCCAGTAGCCGGCAATCCAGATCTGTCCGGGCACGGCTCGGGCCGGCACGACTTCGCGGCGCGGCGGCGGCGGCTCGCGCACAATAATCACTTCGCGCCCGCCCCGCTCATACACGCGGTCCGGCGTCGCCTCACGCCAGTAGCCTTCGATCAAAACATAACCCTGACTCCGGCGTTCCCAGCGCGGCTCGATCCACACGACATCCGAACGCGGCGGCAAATCCCAACGTCCACCGATCCAGACGTGCCGGCCCGCTCGGCTACCCCAGTAACCGCCAATCCACACATGGTGGTGTGACGGCCGCTCGACGATGATTTCGCGCGGTGGGGGCGGAGGTGCCTCGCGGATCACGATCACCTCGGGCTGGGCGACACTCGGCGCCTGTTGCGGCGGTGCCGAAGGCATACCCTGAGACGAAGCCCGCACGGAATTCATCGCGACGCCCTGCGCCGGCGATTCCTGCCAGTAACCGCCGCCCAACACGTAGCCGTTGCCTTTCTTTTCCCAACGCGGCTCCACCCAAGAAACGCCGGCGCGCGGCGGTAAATCCCAGCGTCCCCCGATCCACGCGTAACGGCCTTCCTGCCAGCGCCAATGCCCCGACACCCACACGTGCTGCGACGTCGGGCGCTCCTCGATGATTTCTTGGCTGGCCGCCGGCTGGAGTGGCTCCCTGATGATGGCCGCATCCGGCAACGTCGGCGCCATCGGCACGGTGGGCGCGTCGGGGATCGCAGGGAAAGCCCCATCCGCCGCCGCGAGAAAACGAGCGGTGAACACCAAACCCAGCGCTGCGCCCAGCCGGACTGCGCGCGCGTTTCTAGGAAACAGAAGGGTAGTCATACTCCAGCTCAGACGCTTCATCCCGCCGAATGTTTCCTCGTCTTGCGCGTCGCGAGACAGGTCCGCGGAAGTCCACCGCGGACTCGACCCCAATTTCACAAAACGACTCCCGCCAACCACCCCACCTCTCACGGCCATACCCCTCACCCTCCAACGCATGAACACCGACACCGATAATCCGCTCGTCCGCCTCGGAGCTCAGGTCATTCGCGACTGCCGCGACGCGTTCAACGTCGCATGCTGCAGAGCCTAATGGGGCGCTTCCTGCATAGCCGTAACAATTCAGTCCCAACCACAAAAACAAGTTTTGGTCCCGACGGGAAAAAACCGGAGAGCACATTACGAGTGGTTGGTCCCGCCTGTCTGCGGCTTGGAAAATCTTCCTAGTAAATAAATGCAGAGAACAGCAGTCCCCATCTTTTACCGCACATTTTTTTGCCGAATAAGCAGTCAGCGCATGGTTGTGCCCTACCCATAAAATCTTCCTACCCTCTACCGGCCGGTTTGATTAATCGGAAAACGGTTGAGCTGTGCCGGGCGGAGGCAGCTTCAACGAGTGGAAAACCTCGGCCCCGAGCCTCGGAATTTAAGGTAGGAAAATTTTATTGGTAGGAAACTTTTCCGGAGACTGACCAGCCCGCTTGGAGCCACGCTCCCAGCAGCGGCTGTTTCTTGAGAGCGAGGAACTGTAAATGATTTTTCCCGCAGATTCAGGGTTCGGCAGATTGAAAGGCTGCTGCTCAGAACTCTGCGGAGTCCTGAATCTGTGGGCATCCCCGTCAGGGCTCTTGTAGCGCCGCCGCTTGGATGCGTGCCGTTGCAGTTATTTGGTTATTTTCTGAGAGGAACGAGGCGGAGTCATTTTACCCGCGCTCCGCGCATCCGGCGCTCCCCCGTGAGGAAACACCGCTTTTGCGAGTTCGTAGTCCCAGGATTGACGGATTCCGGCTCAAGGCGGGACTACGCACCAGGAGCTGTTTCTTGAGAGTCGGCAGCGTGCGTGCTCGCGCTCGGCCAGGCAACCGCAAGTGGGCTGCCGAGAAAAGCCACCTTGCAGTTTTGTCGGTTCAAAGGTGATTCGGGGTAACGACTGCATCGTTACGCCTAAACCTTAATCTCGATCCGCTTTCCGCCCTGGGCCGCCGATGTGTAGATTGCTTCGACGATGATCATGTCGCGCCGGCCCATTTCGCCCGGCACGTCCGACTCACGACCCTCGCGCACGCATTGCGCGATGTGGTCGAGCTGACGCGCCTGCTGGTTCACCGCCGGCTCGAAACTGATCTTCCCCTTGCTCGAATCACCCTGCAATCCGTTGTAGGAAAACGCCGGTTCGATTTGTACCCAACCCTGATCCGACTCCCCGCGAAACCGGTTGATGCCGCCGTTGTAGCTCGTGATGAAATCCGCCCGCGTGCCGTCGGCATATTCCATCATCCACTCGATCGTTTCTTCCACGTCCTTGAAAAACTCCGGTCGCTTCTTCGGCTGTTCCTTCGCCGTAATCGCCACCGGCACCGCCTCGCCCGTCGCGATGCCCGCCGCCTGGATCGAGTAGATCCCGAGATCCATCAGGGGCCCGCCTCCGGCAAGTTTCTTTTCCGCCCGCCACTGCGGCTGCGAGAGCGTGAAGCCGAACCCACCACTCAGCTTCTTGAAGGGTCCGACGTCTTTTTCTTTCGCGAGGCGGGCCACCTCGGCGAAATACGGATCGAAGTGCAACCGATAGCCGACCGACAACTTAACCTTTGCCGCCCGGCACGCGGCGATCATCGCGTCGCACTCCGCGACAGAAATCCCCATCGGTTTTTCCGTGATCACATGCTTGCCCGCCTTCGCGGCCGCGATCACGTGCTCACGGTGGAGCGCGTTCGGCGTGACGACGTAGACCAGATCGATCGTCGGGTTGTCAGCAATCCGCGCCATCGTGTCGTAAGAATAAATCGCCTTCTCAGGAAAGCCGAAGACCTGCGACCAGTTGCGGCCTTTCTCCGGTGTGCCGGTGATCACACCCGTGATCTGCACGTTCTGCGTCAGCTTCAACGCCGGGGCGAGTTGCCCCGAGGCGTAGCCGCCGAGACCAAGAATCGCGATGCCGAGCTTCGGCGGCGGCAACTCCGCCGCACGCACCTGCGGCGCGAGGGCGACCGCCGCAGTGCCGAGGGCCGCTCGACTGATGAAGGTGCGTCGCGTCAGGGCAGGGACGGACTCGGCGCTGATCATTTTACGACCGGCCGGAGCACGAGATTCCGATACGATACCGTGCCGTGATCGCCCTGCAGATAGATCGGGCCAGGCTTAAACTGATCGGACCACATCGCGCCGCCCGTGCAGCCCGCCGCCGGTTGGTTGTCGATGATCGTCTTGCCATTGAGCACCACCGTCACGTGGCGGTCGACCAAGGTCATATCGAGGGTCTGCCACTCGCCGGCTGGTTTCTCCGCGGCGACGCTCGGCGTGATGCGACTGTAGAGCGCGCCCATATTGTGCGAATCGAGGGCCTTGCCGAAGGAGTCGAAGACTTGGATCTCGTAGATGCCGCGGAGATAGACGCCGCTGTTGCTACCGGCGGGCACGTTGACCTCGAGCTTGAGATTGAAATCTTCGAAATCTTTTTCCGTACGCAGATTTGCAGTACGCTTCGCGGGCGTGCCCGGTGCGTGTTTCGCCACGATGTTCGACAAGACGCCGCCCTCGACCTTCCAGGCGTTCTCAACCTTATCTTCCTTCGGTTTCCAGCCGGCCAGATCCTTACCATTGAAGAGCGCGACGGGTGCGCCGAATTTCACTTTCTTCAAATCGGGGCGGGCGGGCAGGGCGGGGATGCGTTGGCCCGTAAAGACCGCGTTGTCATAGGCCGTGCCGTTCACCTTGGGCACGAGTTGGTTGAGCTTCAATGTATCGCCCTCGCCGAACTTGGCGGAGATGGCTTCAGTGTATTGCTGCGTCCGCACAACTTTGCCGCTCGCGTCTTTGCGCTGCACATCCTTGGTGCGAGTCACGATCAGGCTGTCCTCGGTGATCACCACGCTCGACACCGGCAACACACTGCCGCCACCCCAGAGAATCGAGCCATCGTAGTAGCCCTTTTCTTTGGTGATTTCGAGCCAGCCAGCCGCGCCGTTGGGCAGGGTCAGCGCCCAGCGCCCGAGAAACGCCTCGTTGGGCGCAGCGGCCAAGCGGCCGGTTCCGAGCGCCACGACGAGCGCCGACAATTGCAACACCACTGGGACCACACGTGAGGGTTTCATAGGTAAATAAGCGAGCAGCGACCGCTACTGTGCGGCCCGCCGCTTCCGCGTCGAGAAACAATCCGCTCGCCGTGCACCTTGCGGTGGGCGTTATTTGTCCACCCCTCTCTCTATGAACATCCCCCGTTTATTTACCCTCACTCTGATCAGCGCACTTTCCACCGGCGCCGCCCACGCCGCATCCGCGCCGCGCCCGGTCTCCTTCGAAAAACTCACCCTCACTTCCGAATACTGGTGCGACGGCGTGAACGCCGCCGACATCAACGGCGACGGTAAGATGGATATCGTCGCCGGCCCGTTCTGGTATGCCGGCCCCGACTTCAAGACCCGCCACGCGTTTTACGAGCCCGTGCAACAGGAGCTCGAAAAAAATCCGACAAACGCGATGTTCTCCTTCATCGCCGACTTCAACGGCGACGGCCGCCCTGACATTCTCGTCCTCGGCCGCGTGCTGCATCATCAGGCGTTCTGGTATGAAAACCCCGGCGCGGCTGCGGCGACCAAGCCCGACGCGCGCTGGAAAAAACACTTCGTCGCCAACCGCGTTTTCGGTGAAGCCCCCCTCTTCACGGACATCGATGGCGACGGCAAGCCCGAGCTGATTTCCATCTCCGGCGAAACGGCGGCCGACAAGGTCAAGCAGTGGGGTTGGTATGCTCCGAACTGGGCCGAACCCACCCAACCATGGAAATTTGTGCCGGTCACCGCAAAGGCCGAGTTCAACCACTACTACCACGGTGAAGGCGTCGGCGACATCAACGGCGACGGCCGCGGCGACCTCGTGCTCAACGAAGGCTGGTGGGAGCAACCGCCGAAAAATTCACCGCCAGGCACGCTCTGGAAAAAACACGCGTTCACCTTCAGCTCTGACCGCGGCGGAGCCCAAATCCTCGTCACCGACGTGAACGGCGACGGTAAAGCCGACATCGTCACCGCGCTCAACGCCCACGGCTGGGGCCTCGCGTGGTTCGAACAAAAACGCGACGCCACTGGCGCGATCACCTTCGTCGAACACAAAATGATGGGCACGCGCGAAGAGGAAAAAAAATACGGCGTCGCCTTTTCGCAGCCCCACGCACTCACCCTCGCCGACCTAGATGGCGACGGTCTGCCGGATGTGATCACCGGTAAACGTCGCTGGGCCCACGGCCCGACCGGCGACGTCGAACCGATGGCCACGCCCGTCAACTACGCCTTTCTTCTGCGTCGCGACGCCGGGGCGCCGGGTGGTGCCCGCTTTATTCCGCAACTCATCGACGACGCCTCCGCCCTGGGCACTCAAGTCGAAGCGATCGACGTCAACGGGGACGGTATCCCTGATACCCTTACCGCGTCGAAGCTCGGCGTCTTTGTTTTTCTCACGAAACGGAA
Organism: Opitutia bacterium; assembly: GCA_947467625.1. Lineage (GTDB taxonomy): Bacteria > Verrucomicrobiota > Verrucomicrobiia > Opitutales > Opitutaceae > GAS368. The sequence continues at coordinate 11,708 of CANIJN010000103.1, forward strand.
ATGAACTCCCTTCATGCCATGGTTTTTCATCCCGCTGCTCACGCCGCGGGCCACGCGGATCTCGTAGCCCGCCTCGTGAGAGGCGGGACGCTCTTCGTCCTCGCACTGACCTGTGCGCCGCTCCCGCTTCGCGCCCAACCCGCGCTCGCACCCGATGAGGTGCTCATCGAACGCGTCATGTTGCCCGACGCCCGCGCCGGCTGCTTCGCCTTCGGCCTGCCGGGTGGCGTGAACTTTTGCTACGACCCGACGCGCGGCGGCCTCAACTACGCGTGGACCGGCGGTTTCATCGATCTGACCAACGTCCGCCCCGTCAATAAACTCATCAAAGCCGCCACCCTGCTCGGGCCCGTCGTTTATCGCGAGACCGGCACGTCTCCGCTCCGCCGTGGCGACGCGAGCCGCGCCCCCGTCGTCGTGTTCAAGGGCTACACGCTCCGCCCCGCGTCCGTAGAACTCCGCTACACCGTCGACGGCGCACCCGTCGCCGAAACCATTTCCGCACTGCCCAACGCCGCCGGTCTGCGCCGCACGTTCCGCTTCGACCGCGCCGGTGCCGATGCCCCGTGGTCCTACGTCGTCGAAGGGCGTCCCGCGCTCACCCTCACCAAAGACGCCACCGGCAGCCTCATCCTCGACGTGCCCTTTGCCGCCGCCAAACCATGAAGCCTTTTTTCCGTTCCTTATTGCTTATCGCACCGCTCGCGCTCGCCGCCCCCTGCGCGCACGCCGGTTACCGCATTGAGAACATCCCGCGCCCCGCCGAGCTGCGCGGGGGTATCGTGGGCGTCGGGTTTTCGCCGACGGGCACGCTCGTGGTCACGACGCGGTACGGTGAGGTCTGGATGCGCTCGACCACCGGAGCTTGGCGCTGCTTCGCCCGCGGCCTCAACGAGCCCCTCGGGCTCGTCGTCGAGTCCGACCAGGTCGTTTATATCGCCCATCGTCCCGAACTCCTCAAAGCCACCGACACCGATGGAGACGGCCGCGCCGACACCTTCGACGCCCTCGGCGGCCAGTGGGGTATCTCGCACAACTACCACGAGTTTTTCTTCGGCCTCCGCCGCGACTCCGCAGGGAATTTTCTCGGCGTCATTTCCAACAGCTCGAGCGGTGACAAACTTCCGATCACCCCCGGCGAAGTGCGCGGCCGACTCGATCCTTCGGCCGTCCTCGAAACGACCGGCCAATACTCGAGTCTGCCGTGGCGCGGCTGGGCCGTTAAGATTGCCCCCGACGGAAACCTCACGCCCCTCGCGAGCGGTTTCCGCCAGCCCAACGGAGTCGGCCTGAGCCCCGACGGCGACTTCTTCGTCAATGAGAACCAAGGTGACTACAAGCCCTCGTGCGGACTGCTGCACGTGGCCCAAGGCGATTTTCACGGGCACGTCGCGAGTCTGAAATGGGAGCCGGGCTTCGACGCCAAGACCTTCACGACCGAGCAGGCGTGGAAACGTTATAAGTCCCCCGCCGTCGTCTTCCCTCACGGCCCGATGGGCGTCTCCGGCGGCGAGATCCTCTGGGACACGACGGGCGGAAAATTCGGGCCGTTCGCCGGACAAGTATTTACCGGCGACTACACCAAGATCGTCATCCGGTCGACCCTCGAGAAAGTCGCGGGGGAGTGGCAAGGCGTGTGTTTCCCCTTCCTCGGCCGCAATGAGACGGCCGCCTACACCTCCGGTGAAAAACTTCTCGCCGGCATCACCCGCAGCGTTTTCGCGCCCGACGGCAGCCTCTACCTCGGCGCGGCCGGCGGCTGGGGCGCGGGCGCCGACGGCCTGCAACGCGTCGTCTGGGATCGCGAGGTCTCGCCCGAAGTCCGCGATGTGCAGCTCACCGATCGCGGTTTCCGTCTGACGTTCACGCGTCCGATGAGCGCGGCCACCCTCGCCGCCGCCGCGAATTTTGAGGTCAATCGCTTCCGCTATTACTACCACTACAAATACGGCTCCCCGTGGGTCGACGAGGCCCGCGTCGCCGTCACCGCCGTCCGCCCCAGTGCCGACGGTCTCTCCGCCGAACTCGCGCTCGCCGAACTGAAACCCGGCTTCGTCTACGAGCTCTCCCTGGCGGCCCTGCGCACCACCGACAATCAACCGCTGGCCAACCCGCTCGGCTACTACACCGCCAACCGGCTCCTCAACGGCGAGCGCACCGTCGGCGGTACCACGCGCCTCCCGCGCCCGGACGAAAACGCCGGCGACGCTAAAGCCGCCGCCGCCGTCGCCACCACGTCACCTGCCGAGCTCGTTGCCGCCGGCGAAAAAATCTACCGCCTCTACTGCGTGCCCTGCCACCAGCCCGACGGCCGCGGCATCCCCGGCGGCGCCGCCAATTTCCGCGACGACAAAACCCGCCTCGCGAAGTCCGACGCTGAACTGATCACGATCATCACCGAAGGCGTGGAGCTGAAAGGGATGCCCCCGTTCGGCGCAATGACCACCGCGGGCCAACGCAAGGCCGTGCTCGCCTACATCCGCGCAACGTTCGGCGCGAAGTAGCTGCACGCCGTTGTCGCCGCCGTTGTCGCCGCCGTTGTCGAACCGGGCGGCGACCGGTTGTCCCTCCGCTGAAGCGGTGCCCGGCCAGCGGCCGGACCTACCAACACAACGCCAGTCGGCGGTTACTCTTTCTTGCGCGAACGTCCGCCGCCGCCGCCACCGCCGCTGCTGCGGCGCGCCGGTTTCTTCTCGTCGCCGTCGTCCGCTGCGGCCGCGAACTTGGAAGCCTTGGCGTTGACCCAGAGTTCGTCTTTCGCGTTTTTATTCAGCCAGAAAATTTCACCGGCGTGTTCGACGAAGACTGGTTTCTCCTTGGCTTTCGCGGGCACTTGGAGCCCGGCGCTGAGGAGCGCAGACGTGAGCTCGGCAGACGACTTGCTCAGTTCGTCGGCGACGCGATCGAGCTTGCCGGCAAACCCACCGGTGCGGGTCTCTTTCAAGAGCAGACGCACGGCAGCCAAAACGCTGCTCGGAACGCGAGCTGCGCCGGCTTCGACTGCCGGAACAGGCGTCACCATCGCCGGCGGAGGAGGCGTTGCCGGTTCCACGGCGGTCGCCGCGACAGGAATTGCCGCCGTCTCGACAGGAATCGCCGCTGTCTCGGCAGGAGTGGACGCCGGCTCGGTGGGAGCAGGGGCGGCCGATTCCGCTGCCGGCACGGCTGCGGGGGTGAGCTGGTCGGCCGGAGCGAGGACTTCACCGGGTGCCTTATCGCGACCGTTGATCCACACGCCGCCGCGCGAATCCTGATTCACCCACCACACTTCTTCGCCGAACATCACGGCCACAGGTTTGTCGTTCGGGTTGGCCGGCAGAATGAGGCCGATCGCGGCGAAGGCGGCGATGAGTTCCGGCTCAGTCCGGCGCAGCGCGCGGGCCAAGAAGGAGGTGCTGCCGGAGCCGCCGGGGCCGCGGCGATTGCGGCGCATATGGGGACGGATCTTGTTCAACAACTCGACGCTCGTAGGAAGCGGCGTAGCTGCCACCGCGGCTACCGCGGCGGCGGGGACCGGTGCCACCGCGCCGGTAGATGCAGCCAGTACCGGTGCCTGTGCGGCGCTCGGAGCGCCGTCGGTCGCCGTGGCGGTGGGTGCCAGTTCTGCTGCCGCAGCTTCGCGACGCGCGCGGGTCTCAAAATGGGGCCGGGCGGGTGGTTGCTCGGCGGCGGGCAGGACCGATGGCTCGGGCTTGGGCTCTTCGGCCGGTTGCTCGATGCGGGTGGCCTTCACATTGCGGAAAACGGGACGCGGCTTCTCCTTCGTGTTGATCCAGAGTTCGCCGCGGCGATTGATGTTCAGCCAATAGAGATCGCCGTCGTATTCGACATACTCGGCGCGGGAATCCTCGTCGGCGGGGAGCACAAAACCGCACTCGACGAGCGCGCCTTTGATGTCCTCTTCGGTCTGGTCCCACTTTTTCGCGAGATAGTCGGTGCCGACGCTCATGCCGGCGCCGCGCTGGTTTCGGCGGAGGTGCGGTTTGATGGCGTCGAAAAACACCGGCAACTCCTCTTCCGCCGAGGCAGTCAGATTGTCCCAATCGTCCTTCGGCTCGTCGGTCGCTTCAGGATCATCGTCGCGGGACGTGTCCACCGGCTTGCGGAAACCATCGTCCGGGGCGGACTTTTCTTCAATGAAACTGGCGGGCGGCGCCTCGGCGCCTCCGGCAGCGGACGTGGACCGCGTGGCGGCCTCGAATTTCGCAGCAAACTCCGCGCGAAGCTTCTCAGCCTCGGCCTTAGCGGCGGCCGCGGCGGCGTCCGCCAGCGTCCAGTCGCGTTGCGTCGAGCGCCGCGCGAGGCCGGTGAAGGCGAGCAGATTGTCGGGCGTGGAGTGGTAGTGAACAATCTCCCACTCGTCGCGGCCGAGATCGTTCAGAAATTTCTCCAGCATCGCGGGCGTGGCAAAGCCACCTTTCCCGCTCGTGATGACCTTATATTCCCAGAGTGACATAGAAAATGAAATGGTAACGTGCTGAACCTGACCCATCCCAAATGCCCGCCCGATTGCCGAGCCAAATCGCGCGACGTGACACGCGTGGGGTGGCCGTGGCGGGCCGTCGCAGCCGGCCATTTGATTGATAAACCCTCGCGCCCTTGCACCCGCACGCACGTCTCCCTGCGCTTACGGTCCTATGAAACCCGCCTCGCCTCCCCTTTTTTCGCTGCTTGCGCTCTGCTCCACCCGTGACCGCAGCCCAAATCGCCGCCCGCCGCCACCCACCATGATTCCTCAGCCCCGCCTCGGTCCGAGCCTGCTGGCAGGCGATTGCCGCCGCCCTCGCCTTCCCTCGCGCGTCAGCGCACTCCGACCCACCCTCCTCGTCCTGCTCGTAGCGGCGAGCCTGGGCGCGCCGTCCGCTCACGCGCAAACCGTCGCCCTCCCCGCCGAAGTCGTGACCGCCACGCGCACGCCGCAGCCCGCGGCGCAGGTCGCGGTCTCGGTGCGCGCCTTCGACACCGAGGCTCTCCGCGCTTCACCCACCGCCACGCTCGACGGCGCACTCCGCTCCGTGCCGGGCTTCAGTCTCTTCCGCCGCAGTGATAGTTTTTCCGCCAACCCTACCGCGCAAGGCGTGTCGCTGCGCGGCCTCGGCCCCAGTGGCGCGAGCCGCTCCCTCGTCCTCCTCGACGGCGTGCCGCTCAACGATCCCTTCGGCGGCTGGGTCGCGTGGACCAAGGTCGCCCGCGAAAATCTCGCGCGCGTCGAGGTTGTCCAAGGTGGCGGCGCGAGCGCGTGGGGCAACGCCGCGCTCGGCGGCGTGGTGCAGATTCTCACGCAACAGCCCTCCGTCCAGACGACCGGGGCAAACGCGACGTTCGGCGATTTTGGCACCCGCAGCGCCGAAATGGTTCACACGCAGCCCGGAGTGCTGGGCACCTTTGACCTCGGGGCGCAGGTCTTCGCCACCGATGGCTTCAGCCTCGTCGCGCCGGAGCGTCGCGGCCCGATCGACGTGGCGGCGTGGAGCCGGCACACCCTCTTAAATCTCCGCTGGCGCCAACCGCTCGGCGAGACACTGTCCTGGAGCGCCGCCTTCCGTAGCTTTGCAGAGCAACGCGGCAATGGCACACCCTACCAGCACAACGGCTCGCGCGAACGCTCCCTCGCCGTCAATTTCGCGGGCCAGCCGGTCGACACCTTTGGGTGGACAGCCACCGCCTACGCTCAGGATCAGGGCTTCTCGAGCACGTTCAGTTCAGTCAACGCCACCCGCACCGCCGAGACACCCGCGAGCGACCAGTTCTCCGTGCCTTCCACCGCACTCGGAGCCACGTGGACCGGCACATGGAAACACGGCCGCGATTCACGCACGAGCGCCGGTGCGGATGCGCGGACCACGCGCGGCGAGACGCGCGAGTATTTCACCTTCGTTGCCGGCAGCTTCACGCGCCTCCGCGTCGCCGGCGGCCAACAGGCGGACGTCGGCGTCTTCGCGCTGCACGAGCGAGCGCTCGCTCCGCAGCTGCGCGGCACCGCCGGTGTGCGACTCAACTCATGGGGTGAAACCGACGGCCACCGACGTGAATCAGATCGCGCAACCGGCATCGCCTCGCGTGATGACCCCTACGCCGACCGCGACGGCACCGCGTTCAGCCCGAGCCTCGGCCTAGTGTGGAAACCTGACGCCGCGTGGCGCCTTCGCGCCAACACCCAGCAGGCGTTCCGCTGCCCCACGCTCAACGAACTCTATCGCCCGTTTCGCCAGGGAGCGAATGTCACCGAGGCAAATCCCACGCTCCGCACCGAGTCGGTCACGAGCGCCGAAATCGGCGTCGAGTGGACGCCCTTCGGCCCTCCGACGCCACCCTCGCTCGGTGCCCCCACCCCACCCGCACCCCTCACCCTCGCCGCCACCGCCTTTTGGAACGATCTCCACGACGCCGTGGGCAACGTCACCCTCGCACGCGGGCCGGGCACGTTCCCCATCGTCGGCACGCTGGCCGCCGGCGGACTCGGACGCCAGCGCCTCAACCTCGACCGCACGCGCACGCAGGGCGCCGAACTTTCCGCCACGTGGAACGTCTCCGCCGCTTGCTCGTTCAACGCCGCCGCCCTTTTCAACGACGCGACGGTGCGCCGCGCGACCGTTGCGCCCACACTCGTCGGCAAACAAGTGGCCCAAGTCCCGCGCCGCAGCGCCACACTCGGCGCCACGTGGCGCGCACCGGGGCAGCTCACGTTCACGCCGCGCGTGCGCTGGATCGGGCGACAATTCGAGGACGACGAAAATAACCTCCGCCTCGGCGAAGGGGTCGTCCCCGACCTCGGCGTCACGCGTCCGCTCACGAAGCATCTCACGCTCTTTCTCACTCTCGAAAATCTCACCGACGCCCGCGTCGAAACCGGTCGCAGCGCCGACGGTGTCGTCAACGTCGGCACCCCGCGCCTCTTGCTCGGCGGCGTCCGCGGCTCGTGGTAGCGCGAGGCTTCAGCCCGCGTCTTGGTCGCGGTGGGGCGCGCAGGATTTTTGCTTTTACCCAACCGCTGGGTTGATTCAGACCCTGCGCCAGGCCTAAGCTTCCTGCGTTCTCCTTCCACCCCCACGCCTCCACCCATGCTCATCCGCACCCCCCAAGACTGGGAACTTCCCGAATCCGCCGCGACGCCCGAGTCGCTTTACCATCTCTCCAAGCGCCGCGATTTCTTGAAAGCCCTCGGCGTGG
>CANIJN010000104.1 GCA_947467625.1 Opitutia bacterium
CCGTTTTCCTGGTGCAGCCCAGCGAGCGAGAGTGCGAGCCGGTCCTTTACGAGCACGCGGTTCACATCGATTTCGGAGCGACTGCGATCCCACGAGCCGAAGCCGTAGCGGAGATTGGCGCTGCTGCGGTGCGTGACGGCGGTCTTGGACGATTGATTGAGCACGCCACCAGGCGCGCCCACGCCGAAGAGGAGGGAGTTGGCACCGCGCGTATCGTCGAAGCGCCCCACGCGGTAGGGATCCATATTTGTGATACTGGTGAAATAATCCATCCCCTGGCTCGCCGCGAGGCCGCGGACCATCGTGCGGTTGAGAAGATTTTCTCCGCTGATGGACGGGTTCTGGCCGGGCTGGCCGGGCTGCCACGCACTGGTGTCCAGCTCGGAGTTCACCGTGAAATTGAGCAGTCCCGCGAGATCGGTGATCGCGAGATCGTCGAGGAATTCCTTCGTGAACACGGACACGGAGCCCGCGGTGTCGCGCAAGCGGGCGTTGAGGCGCGAACCGGCCAGGGTGTTTTCCGCAGCGTAGCCCGTGTCGCGCGAGGTATCGACGGTGAACGGACTGAGCTCGACCACCGGCTCCGCGGCTGAGGCGCGAGGTGCGACCTGCGCAAAGAGGGGACTGCCCGAGTTCAGCAATAAGGCAAAAGCAAGGATCGTGAGACGCAGTTTATTATTCATGGGGAGAGGAGCATGGTATGAACGACACACTTCGCTCACACAAAAGAGGAGCGAATTGCGGGTCGGCCTAATATTACTCTATTAAGTTCATTGCCAAAAAAACCGAATTCCCGTAGGGAGTGTCACGTAATACGTGACACTCTTAAGAGACGTTTTTTCAGAGAAAAATAACAGAATAATATTAACCGGCCAATTCCTCGCGAGGATGGCAACGGCGATTCGCACCGCGGGGATGCGCACGAACCGTTCCGACGGAAAGCGCTCCGAGCAAAATCCGCACGACCCCACGTGCGCTCACTCTGGACCTTTCGTGCGGGCGGACCATGGTCACCGCCATGATCCGCCCCGCGCTGCTCTCGCTGCAGCTCCTCGCATTCGCACTCCCCGTCCTCCGCGCCGCCGCGCCGCCACCGCGCGCGGTGAACCCGTCGAATCCGAACGTCATCGTTATCCTCGCCGACGACCTCGGCTACAGCGATCTCGGGTGCTACGGCTCTACCACGATCGCCACCCCGCGCCTCGACCAGATGGCGCGCGAGGGCCTGCGCTTCACGGATGCGTATGCGGCAGCGCCGTTTTGCAGCCCGTCGCGCGCGGGACTGCTCACGGGCCGGCTGCCCGCACGCGCCGGGCTGCCTTACGTGCTGTTTCCGTCCGAGCACCACGGCCTGCCCGCCGCCGAGATCACGATTCCGGAATTGTTGCGCGGGCGCGGCTACACGACGGCGTGCATCGGCAAATGGCACCTCGGGTGGGACGCGCCGTTCCGCCCGCTGGCGCAGGGCTTCGAGCGTTTCCACGGCCTGCCACACACGAACGACGTGCGCGAGTGGCAGGTCGGCGACGCGTTCACGCAGCTCTCGATGTTCACGCCGCTCACGCGCGTCGAGGGCGAGCGCGTCGTCGAGTCGCCGGTGGATCAGGCGGAGCTCACGCGGCACTACACGGAAGAGGCCGTCGCCTTCATCCGCGCCAATCGCGACAAGCCGTTCTTCCTCTATTTGCCCCACACGATGCCGCACGTGCCGCAATATGCCTCGCCCCGCTTCGCGGGAAAATCGCGCGGCGGTCTCTACGGCGACACGGTCGAGGAACTCGACTGGAGCACCGGCGTCATCCTCGACACGCTGCGCGAGCTGAAACTCGACGCGCGCACACTCGTAATTTTCACGAACGACAACGGCGCACCCTTCCGCGGTGCCAACGCCAACACCGCGAAGAAGGCCGCAAAAGAAAACTTCCCCGGCCGCCAGCTCGCCGGCCACAACGGTCCACTCCGCTCCGGCAAAGGCACGACCTTCGAGGGCGGCGTGCGCGTGCCGTTCATCGCGTGGTGGCCGGGCCGCATCGCGCCGCGGGCCGCCGTGACCGCGCCCATCTCGCACCTCGATCTTTTCCCCACGATCGCGCAGCTCGCGGGTGCCGCGCTGCCGGCGGGCGTCACGCTCGACGGCGCGGACATCTCGCCGCTGCTGCTCGGCACGGGCCCACGCGAGGCCCGGCCGATCTATCATTACTTCGGATACCAACCGCAGGCAGTGCGCGACGGAAAATGGAAACTTTTTATCTCCGTCGACACGCGCCCCACCCCGCGGCCCGTCAGCCTCTGGTGGGAGCATCAGCCAAATGTCTTCGAAAACCAGCACCGTCTCCTCGCCACGCCCGAACTCTACGATCTCGCGGCCGACCTCAGTGAAACGAAGAACCTCGCAGCGCAGCACCCCGAAATCGTCGCGCGCCTCATCCGCCAAGCGCGCGACTTCGACGCTGCGCTCCAGCGCGACCAGCGCCCGATGCAATTCGTGCCCGGCCCGCCACCACCCGCACCCGGCACAGTGCGCATGGCCGACACCGACCTGTCCCGTTACCGGCCCGCACCTTGACCCTGTCCACCCATCGCACCTCATAATGACTGCTCGATGAATGACTGCGCTTTCCTCCGCTCCGGTCTTTTCCTGCTGCTCGCATCGGCGACGTTTGCCGCCGTGCCTCCACGCTCCGCCACGCCGCCCCACATCCTCCTGATTCTCGTCGATGACATGGGCTACGGGGATCCGGGCTGCTACAATCCGAGGTCAAAAATCCCCACACCGCACATCGATCGCCTCGCTCGTGAGGGCCTGCGGTTCACCGACGCCCACGCCCCCGGCGCGCTCTGCCACCCCTCGCGCTATGGGCTGCTCACGGGACGCCACCCGTTCCGCACCGACGTTTCAAAATGGCCCACCCAACCGCTCATCGAGGAAACCCGCGCCACGCTCGCCTCCGTGCTGAAATCGCGCGGCTACCGCACCGCGATGATCGGCAAATGGCATCTCGGTTTCCAAGAGAGTGGCTACGACCGGCCCCTGCCCGGCGGACCTGCCGACCGCGGCTTCGATCGCTTTTTCGGTTTTCGCGCGTCCACCGACATTCCGCCGTATTTTTACCTAGAAGGTGATCGCGCCGTCGTCCCGCCCACAGCCACCATCGCGGAGAGCCCCGCGCATCCGGAACTCGGTTACTCGCCGATTCAGGGAAAATTCTGGCGCGGCGGCGGCATCGCACCCGGGCTGGAACTGAAGGACGTCCTGCCGCGTTTCACCGACGAGGTCGTGGCCGAAATCACCACGCACGCCCGCCAGCAGCCGGCCCAACCGCTCTTTCTCTACTACGCCCCCACCGGCCCGCACACGCCATGGCTGCCGTCGCCGGAATTCCAGGGCCGCAGCGGCATCGGCTCCTACGGTGACTTCACGATGATGGTCGACGCCATGATCGGCCGCGTGCTCCAAGCCCTCGACGACACCAAACTCGCCGCCGACACCCTTGTGATTTTCACCTCCGACAACGGCCCCGTCTGGTATCCCCAAGACGTCCAGCGCACTGGTCACGATTCGTCCGGCGGCCTCCGCGGCATGAAGAGTTCCAACTGGGAGGCCGGCCACCGAATGCCGTTCATCGTTCGCTGGCCGGGCCGGGTAAAGGCTGGGTCGATCACCGCACAGACGATCTGTTTCACGGACGTGATGGCGACACTCGCCGCCGCGTCCGGAGCCACGCTCGCGGCCGAAGCCGGTCCGGACAGTTTTTCATTTCTTCCCGTGCTGCTCGGCAACCAGCCCGCGACTCAACCCGTCCGCGAGTCGCTCGTCGTGGGTCGCTCGATTCGCTCCGGCCGTTGGAAATGGATCGACGGCCGCGAAGCCATCCACTTCGGCCGCGCCTCCAGCGGCACCTACCCCGCGGCAAGCGAGCCGCCTGGCCAACTCTACGATCTCGACGCCGACCCGCGTGAGACCGCCAACCTCACCACCGCCCAACCCGAAATCGCCGCGCGCTTGCAAGCCGAGTTCGCCCAAATCCAGAAATCCTCCCGCACCCGGCCATGATTGCCGCCGCACCTCGCCGCTCGGTGGCGAGCGTGCATTTAGGTTGTGGGCGGGCGAGTCTACCCGCGGAAACCCGCGATCCCACGCGCCTGTATCAGGTAGCATCACGGTGACGGCGAAGCCCTTGGCGGATCATGGAAGTCACCCGCCGTCGCGTTTGGGTGCGAGGCAGGGTCGATGATTGCGGTCGGAATCGCCTGTCGATTCCAAAATCTGAATCCTAGCAAATCCGCCATCACCTGCCAGTTTTACGAGGATGATAAATCGCCGAATTCACGCGAAACTGGCCGAGGCCATTGGGCATAGCCCGGCAGTCAGACTTCTCGGATCGTGACAGGTCGGCAGGACGACGTTGGCCTTGGAAATCGTCGGGACACCCCACGAAACAATGTCCAAATTTCCCGCCGGACACGGTAACACTGTGACCGCCCCTCATGCCCGATCACCCCGACCCCGCTATACACGGCTCGACTCAGCCTTATGAGGAGTTCGTCCGACTCTTCGTCGCCCACGAGGGGCGGTTGCGGGCGTTCATTCGCTCGCTCCTCCCGACCTGGGCCGACGTCGACGAAGTCATGCAGGAGACGAGCCTCGTGGCGTGGCGGAAATTTTCCCGCTTCGAGCGCGGCACGAATTTCCTCGCCTGGGTCTTCACGATCGCTCGCTTCGAAGCGCTCGATCATCTCCGCCGACGCGGTCGCGAACAGTTGGTCTTTTCCGACGCCGTCGCCGACCTGATGGCCGAGGAAGCCGCGCCGGAGGGCGAGACGCTCGAGCGCCAGCGCCGCTCGCTCGACCGCTGTCTCACCAAACTCGACGACACCCAGCGAGCGTTGCTCCTGCTTTCCTACCAGCCCGGTGCCCGGTTGCACGAAGTCGCCGCGCGGGCCGGCCGCAGCGTGCAGGGCCACTACAAGTCGGTCCAACGCCTGCGCGCCCGCCTGCTCGCGTGCATCGAGGGCGAAATGAAACGGGAATCGCCATGAGTCCCGACGACCCGCTCGATCGCCTCATCGCCGACTGGCTGAGCGACCGCATCTCCCCGGATGATTTCCGTACCCTAGATGCGCGCCTGCGCACCGATCCCGCGGCCCGCGCGGCTCTGCGCCGCACCGCCAGTCTGGATGCTGCGCTGCGCGACTGGGCGACGCGCCACGAAATCTCCGCCGCTTGGACCACCGCAGACGCACCCACCCCCAAAGTTTCGTCCACGCGCGCCACGCCTTCGCTCTTCCGCCGCTGGCGTTGGCCACTCGCCGCGGCGGCCGCTGTCGCGCTGAGTGTGGCGACGTATCATTTCGGCACGCACTCCGTGCCACAGCCACTCGCGCCGGTCACGCGCGTGCTGGCCGATGGCACGGTGGTCGAGCTCAACGGCGCCGCCGTGATCGTCTCCGATTTCACCGCCTCCGAGCGCCGTGTGCGGCTGGAGCGCGGTGAGGCGCACTTCACGGTGACGAAGGACGCCGCCCGTCCCTTCATCGTCACGGCCGCGGGCGTCTCCGTGCGCGCGGTGGGCACCGCGTTCAACGTCCGTCTCGCCGATGCCACCGTGGAAGTGCTCGTCACCGAGGGCCAGGTGCGCCTGCTACCGCCCTCAGCCCAAACCGCTCCTGTCGCGCTGGGTAACACCGCCACAACGCCGCCCTCCACGCCCTCCACGTCGCCCACGCCCGAGCCCCTGCTGGCCGCACGCCAGCGCGCCGTCGTCGCCACCACTCCGTCCGCCGCCGCGCCCGAGATCGCCACGCTCACGCCCGGCGAGATCGCGCGTGTGCTCGCGTGGCAGCACCGGCTCCTCGACTTCACCGCGACGGCGCTCGGCGACGTCGTGGCCGCGTTCAACCGCCGCAACGCCACCCAGCTCGTGCTCGCCGATCCGGGCCTCGCCGCTCTCCGCGTGAACGCCTCGCTCCGGTCCGACAACGTCATTGGCTTCGTGAAGTTGCTCGAGACCGGCTTCGGCGTGCGCGCCGAGCGTCGCGGAGAAAACGAAATTCTGCTCAGCCGCCCACCCTGAGACCTCGGCTTTGCCCCTGTGCCCCCCCCCATCCCAAACCCCGCCCGCCCCACCCGCCTCTCGCCGGGCACCCGTTTCGCCGCCGCGTGGCTGGGCTGGCTGCTGCCGCTCACCTTGGCCTTCGCCAGTCCCGACAACACCGCCCGCACGTTTCGCGTCCCCGCCGGCCCCGCCAGCGATACGCTCAAGCAGTTCGCCGAGCAGGCGCAGCGCGAAATCCTCGTGCCCAGCGATGCCGTGGCCGCTGTGCGCACCCAGCGCGTTTTCGGCGACTACCCGCCCCGCGAGGCGCTCGACCGCCTGCTCGCCGGCACCCGCCTGCGGGCCCTCGAAGCGGCCGATACCGGTGGCTTCGTCATCTCGCCCGCCCCATCCGCACCCACCCTCACCGCCGACGCACACTCTTCCTCCAACCCCATGAAAACAAAATCCACCCTCGCCGCGATCGCCGGCTGGTTCGCGCTCGGTGCCGTCACCGCCGTCCCCGCCCAGACTCCGGCCGCCCAGTCGACCAACGGCACGCCCACCGGTGCCGTCGAGGGCCGCGTGAAAAACGCTGTCACCGGCGCCTATCTGAACAACGCCCGCGTGTCTGTGGCGGGCACCGCGCTACTCGCGTTTACCGACGAGTCCGGCTCGTTCCGACTGGCCGGCGTGGCGGCAGGCACGGCAACCCTCGAGGTGTTCTACACCGGGCTAGATTACCAGGCCGTGGCCGTGACGGTCGCGGCCGGACTGAAGGTCGAGCGCAACGTCGAGCTCACGAGCGTCGCGCGTTATGGCGACGCTGAGAAGGTCGTAAAACTGGGCGCCTACACGGTCGCCTCGTCGCGCGAGACCGATATCGAGGCCATCGCAATCAACGAGCAGCGGTTTGCCCCCAACCTCAAGAACGTCATCTCAACCGAAACGCTGGGCGATCCGCTCGGCGGGAGCATGGGCGATTTTCTGCGGTTCCTGCCCGGCGTGTCCGCGGCCTACGGCGCACTGGAGACCGAGGGCGTTCTGATCCGCGGTTTTCCCAGCAACCTCTCGGTCGTCTCATTCGATGGCCAGCAGCTCGCCGGCGCGAGTGCCGCGGGCGAGCGCGATTTCAGTCCGTCGCGCATCGGCGTGAACAGCATCTCCCGCGTCGAGGTGACCAAGGTCCCCCTGCCCTCGACCCCTGCCGACACGATGTCCGGTTCTATCAACATGGTCAGCAAGAGCGCGTTTGAGCGCAGCACCGCGGAGTTCAAATACCGCGCCGGCCTCTCGTCCAACCAGCAGCGTTTCTCGCTCAGGAAAACCCCGGCCCCGAGCAACGAACAGACCTACAAATTTTATCCGGATCTCAGTTTCGACTACACGCTGCCGATCAACCAGCGACTTGGCATCGTGATCACGGGCCTGCACTCAATCACGTCGTTCGAGACCGACACGTGGTATACGGACTACCGCGCCAACGCCACGGGGCTGGCCAGCGTCACACCCGCCAATCCCTACCTGTGGCGCAACCGTAACGTCGAAGTGTCGCGCTCGTACGAACGCGACTCGATCTCCGCCAAGGTTGACTGGCGCCCCTCGGCGCACGCCGTGCTTTCCTTCGGCGCGATGGCGACGTTCTACGATGCGCTGAACTGGAACTCCCAGTTCAACCCCACGGCGGGCAACGTCGCCACCTCGAGCATCGCGGGCGGCACCGCGCTGTCGTTCACCCCCGATCGCGTCGTCGGCGCCACCGGCCGCGGCACGGTGCCGATGGCCTACAGTTTCTCCAAGAGCGGCGGCCTCACGCAGTCCGCCAATCTCCGCTACCGGCTCGACGACGGCGTCTGGCGGATCCAATCGGCGTTCAGCCGCTCGAATTCTACAGCCACGCGCCGCGATGTGGACGCAGGTTTCTTCAACGGCGTCACCGTCGGCCTGCGGAATCCTGTGCGCGTGACCTACACGGGAATCAGCGATGGCCGGATCGGGGATTTCCAAGTCTTCGACAACGCCAACCAACCGGTCGACGCCTTCGATCTCAACAACTACACGATCACGTCGGCCAGCAACGCGCCCAAGACCGACATCCGCGCGACCATCACGACCGGCGATCTCGATGTGCGCCAGCAATTGCGCTGGTTAGCCTTTCCGGCCGCTGTCCAGATCGGCGGCCTGCACCGCATCCAAACCAACGACGACCGCCGCGTGAACGGCCGCACCTACAATTACAACGGCGTCAACGGCTCGCTCTCCGCCGCACCCTACCTGTCCGACGTGTACTTTGGTGAAGTGAAGCTCGCAGCCTACCCGGACAAACCCTACGTGCCGTGGGTCTCGCCGCACAAGGTGTGGTCGGCGCTGCAGGCCAACCCAGCACTCTTCACGCAGACTGTCGCCCAGCAGCGCACCACGGCGAGCAATAACATTCTGAACTCAAAATACATCGAGGAAACCGTGTCGGCCGCCTACGTGCAGGCCGAGGCTCGGCTCTTTGCGAATCGGCTCAACGTCGTGACCGGCGTGCGCTTCGAGAAAACCACCGACGAGGGCGTCGGCCCGCTGCAGGATCCCAACGCGGTCTTCATCCGCAACGCCAATGGTGCCTTCGCCCGCACCCCAGCCGGCGCCCGCATCCGGAAACCGGAGTCGGGCGCAGCGGGCTCCCTCGACGAAGTTTCGCTGATCTACCAGGAGCGCGCCTCGCGGGCCGAACGCGCCTACCAAGGCTCCTACCCGAGCCTGCACCTCACGTTCAACGCCACCGAGACGGTCCTCCTGCGTGCCGCCTACGCGAAGACTTACGGTCGGCCGAACTTCAGTAACATCATCCCGAATACCACCGTAAACCAGGACGACGACCTGAACCAGAATTCTGAAAACACGCTCGGCCGAATCACTCTCAGCAACATCGGCCTGAAGCCGTGGACCGCCGACAACTACGACGTGTCAGTCGAATACTACACCCGCCACGGCGGCGTGGTGAGCGGGGGCCTGTTCCTGAAAGATGTGAAGGATTTCTTCGGCGCCTTCGTGAAGGACGCGACCGCGGACGACTTGGAGGCGCTCGGCCTCGATCCGCGCTACCTGGGCTGGCGCGTGACCACGCAGTTCAACTCGGGCTCGGCGCGCGTGCGCGGCGCGGAATTCAACCTCCGCCACTCGCTCACGCCTTTCGGTGCGTGGGGCCGGAACGTCATCCTGTTCGCCAACGCCACGAAACTGAAGCTCGACGGCCACGATCTCGCCGACTTCACAGGCTTCCTACCGGAGTCGGTGAACTGGGGCTTCACCGTGAGCGTGAAGCGCGCGACGCTGCTCACCAAGTGGAACTACCGGGGCGAGCAGAAGGCAGTCGCCTTTCCCGACATGGGGCCGGATGCGTTTCGTTTTCCCCAGCCGCGCGTCCAGCTCGACGTGAGCCTCGACTACCGGCTGGGCCAGCGGACCTCGTTCTATTTCAACCTGCGCAACGCCACAAACGAGGTGCAGAACGAATTCGCCTACGGATCCCAAACACCCAACTACGCCCGCGAATTCTACCACGGAAAATTCGGCCGCGCGTTCACCGTCGGGCTCAAGGGGTCATTCTGAGGATGCGAGCGCCACGACTCCGATTCCTCGGTGGCTCCGGCCGCAGCTTACTCCTCGTCGGAGCACTCGCGCGCGCGCGCGCTGCGCCCACTCCCGCCCCGCTCGACTTTGGCCGCGACGTTCTGCCGATCATCTCGAACAACTGCTTCCACTGTCACGGCCCGGATGACGGCGAGCGGAAAGGTAAACTGCGGCTCGACACCCACGCGGGTGCGCTCGGCACCGGCAAGAGCGACGCTACCACCGTGGTCCCCGGAAAAAGTAATCAGAGCGATCGGGATTTCCTTATCTCCTCCACGGACGACGAGGACGTCATGCCGCCGCGCGACGCAGAGGAGAAACTCACCCCGCCGCAGATCGCCCTCCTGCCGAACCCAGCCCTACCGCCGACGCTCCCTCTTCCCCGAACCCCATGAAAACAAAATCTACCCTCGCCGCGATCGCCGGCTGGTGTGCGCTCGCGCTCGCACCCGTCGCCGCCACCCGCGCCGCCGACGGCGCGCTGCCCACCGGCACGGTCGAAGGGCGCGTGCTCAACGCCACGAGCGGCGCGTATCTCAACAACGCGCGCGTGACCGTGCCCGGCACGACGCTCGAAGCGTTCACGGGCGAGAGCGGAGACTTCCGACTCGCGCCGGTGCCCGCTGGAGAAGCTAAAATCGTTGTGACCTTCACCGGACTACAGGCGCAGGCGGCGACGGTCACGGTCGCCGCGGGCTCGGTGGTGAAACGTGATTTCAATCTCACCCGCACCGGCTCACCGGCCGAGCCCCGTCCGGACGGTGTCACCCAGCTCGACCCCTTCCTCGTCGCGACGAATCGCGAGATGAACGCCGCCGACATCGCGAGCCAGGAACAGCGCTACGCGCCCAACATCAAGAACGTCGTCGCCGCCGATGCGTTTGGCGATGCGGGCGAGGGCAACCTCGGCGAGTTCATCAAGTTCATCCCCGGCGTGACCGTGAATTACTCCGGCTTCGATGCGCGCACGATCTCCGTGCGCGGCCTGCCTTCGTATACGACGCCGGTGATGGTGGACGGCAACCGCATGTCGAGCGCCGCCTCTTCCGGAGTGACGCGCGATGTCGAGGTGGGCGGCCTGATCATGAACAACATCTCTCGCGTCGAGGTCTCGAAGACGCCGACGCCCGATTCGCCCGCCGACTCGATGGGCGGCACGGTGAATGTCATCAGCAAGGGCGCGTTCGATCGCAGCAAGCCGCAGTTCAGTTACCGACTGAATGCCGTCATGAACAGCCTGTGGCTTACGTTCAAGGAATTGCCGGGCGGACAGCCCGAGACGAATGGACGACGCATTCTGCCGGGCGGCGATTTCTCCTACGTGGCACCGTTCTCGAAGACGTTTGGCATCACGATCAACGGGTTTTACACGGAGCGCTACAGCGGCACGCAGGCTTCTCAACCCACCTGGCGGCCAGTCAACGGCGCCTCGGCGTTCGGCACAGTCACCAATCCGTTTCTCAGCGGACACAGCTACCAAGACAGCCCGACCTTTTGGCGGCGCCAATCACTGGGCACCTCCCTCGATTGGAAGATCGGCCGGAAGGGTATGCTCACGGTGGGCGGCCAGATCACGACGACGGATGTCTGGCAAAACATCGAACAGTTCACCACCTCGCTCACCGGCACGAGCAACGTGCGCCCGCAGGGCTACGATTATTCGTATGCGCTCAGCGCGCCCGGGGCGGCATCGGCGGTCATCACCACGAACGCCCGTCGCAAAACCGATCGCAACGTGCACACCAGCCTCGCCTACCGCTACGATGGTTCCGTCTGGAAATTCGACGCCGGCGGTTCGTATTCGCACGCCCAAAACGGCTACCGCGACATCGATTTCGGTTTTTTCAGCGCCGCGCTGCTGCGCACGCGCAACCTCACCCTGCGGTATAGCGACATCAATGCGGGCGGCATCCAGGGGCCTCTGAAGATCTCGGCCACGAACACCGCGGGCGCGCCCTTCAACCTCTACTCGATCGACGGTTACTCGCTCCAGACCTCCAGCAGCGGCGCGCAGTCGAGCGCCGATACCGTGATGACCGCGCGAGCCAATGTCCGTCGCGACTTCCTTCTCAACATTCCGTTCACACTGCGCACCGGCTTCAACGTCCGGCAGCAGGATCGCGACATCCGCACGAACGCCGGCGCGTGGACCTTTGTCGGCCCGGACAGGGTCGCCAACACCGCCGATGACCTCGCCTCCCGCTACGACGTGCTCGACACGAACTACTCCGGCGCCAACGCGCCGTTTCACCAGCCGCCCACCCCGCGCGCCAGCCCTTACAAACTGTGGCAGCTCTATCAGGCCCATCCGGAATACTTCACCTTCGACCAGGTCGCGAAGGTCACCTCCATGGCGACGGGTTCGCGCAAGCTGATCGAGCGCGTCTCCGCGGGCTACCTCCGCGCCGACACGCGCCTGTTCCGGAGCCGACTCCTGCTCGTCGGCGGCGTCCGTTATGAATTCACCGCGGACGAAGGTTACGGCCTGAAGAACGACGTGCGCGCCACCTACCAGCAGGACGCCAGCGGCAATCTCCTCCGAAACTCGGCCGGCGCTCCCCTCCGCATACCCGGCGACGCGCTCACGATCGCCCGCACCCAATACGTCGATCGCGGCTCCCATGCCGTCCGCGACTACGGCAACGTTTACCCGAGCTTTAACTCGACCTGGCAGATCACGGAAAATTTCCAGGCGCGCGCCGCTTATGCCAAAACCATCGGCCGGCCTAATCTGAACGAAATCATCCCCAGCATGACCGTCACCGATCCGACCGCCACGACGGACAATCGCACGATCACCGTCACCAACACCGGCCTCAAGCCGTGGAACGCGGATAATTTCGATCTCTCGCTCGAGTATTATTTTTCGAAAGGCGGTCGCGCGACGTTTGGCGCCTTCAAGAAGAACATTCACGATTTCTTCGGTGCGACGCGCACGCGCGCCACCGTGGAGCAACTCGCCGAATTCGGGCTCAACGACGACTACCTCGACTACACCATCGTCACGAAAAACAATGTCGGCGACGCGCGCGTCACGGGCATCGATTTCGAATTCCAGCAGCCGCTCACATTTCTGCCGAACTGGGCGCGCGGTGTCGTCGCGCAGTTTAACCTCACGGAGTCACGGCTGGGCGGCGGATCGACGGCCGATTTCACCGGTTTCACTCGCGAAACAATCAACTGGGGCTTCAGCCTCAATCGTCCGCGCTACAACGTGAAGTTGAACTGGAACTATCGCGGGATCCAACGCCTGGGGGCCGTCACCGGCGCAGGCATTCCGGAGGGTACCTACACGTACAACGCGCCCTTCCTGACCCTAAACGTGAACGCGGAATATCGCATCACGCGCCGCCTCGGCGCCTACGTCACCATCCGCAACATTGGCAACACGGGCCAAGTCGTGGAGATCTACAGCAAGGAAACGCCAAAACACGCGCGCGTGGACAACTACCAGAATCTCGGCTCCCAGATTTCGCTGGGTATCAAGGGCGAGTTTTGACCTCGCGTGAAAAGCTCCCACACTCCGGGCCTTTCTCTCTAATGATCGACCGCCACCCCGCTCTCTTCCGCATCGTGACCCGCACGGGCCTGCTGATGGCGTGCGCCGCGACGTGGGCGGCGCGCGGGGCGGAGCCGACCAAAATTGACTTCGGCCGCGACATCCTGCCGATCCTTTCAAATAACTGCTTCCACTGTCACGGCCCGGAGGACGGCGAACGGAAAGGTAAACTGCGGCTCGACACCCACGCGGGTGCGCTCGGCACCGGCAAGAGCGGTGCGACCACCGTCGTGCCCGGCAAAATCGCCGACAGTGAGCTCATCCAGCGCATCATCTCGCAGGACGACGACGAGGTGATGCCGCCGCGCGCCGCGAAAGAGAAACTCTCGCTGAAACAAATCGAGTTACTCACGCGCTGGGTCGAGCAAGGCGCGCCTTGGGGGAAATTCTGGGCCTTCGAAGCGCCTGCCAAGCCCGCGATCCCCAACATCGAAAACCCGGCAGCGGAAATCCAAAATCCCGTCGACGCCTTCGTTCTCGCTCGCCTCGAAAAAGAAAAGCTCGCCGCCTCACCCGCCGCCGACCGCCGCACCCTCATCCGCCGTCTCAGCCTCGACCTCACCGGCCTCCCGCCCGACCTCGCCACCGTCGACGCCTTCGTCCGCGACACCCGCCCCGACGCCTACGAGCGCCTCGTTGACACGCTCCTCGCCTCGCCGCACTTCGGCGAGCGCTGGGGTCGCCACTGGCTCGACCTGGCCCGCTTCGCCGACAGCGCCGGCTACCTCAACGACACCCTCCGCCCCTACGCCTACCTCTACCGCGATTGGGTGATCGACGCCGTGAACCGCGATGTGCCTTTCGACCGTTTCACCGTCGAACAACTCGCCGGCGATCTCCTCCCCGACGCCACGCTCGAGCAAAAAATAGCGACCGGCTTCCACCGCAATTCCCTCAAAAACGACGAGGCCGGCGCCGACCTCGAGCTCGACCGCACCAAAGCCGCCGTCGATCGCACCGCCACCACCGGCGCCGTCTGGCTCGGCCTTACCGTCGGCTGCGCCGAGTGCCACACGCACAAATACGACCCGCTCTCCCACCGCGAATTCTACCAGCTCTACTCGTTCTTCAACGCCACCGCCGAGCGCGAGATCTCCGCGCCGCGCCCCGCCGAACTCGCCGAGTTCAACCGTAAGCAGGCCGCTTGGGAAAAAGAACGCGACCGCCTCGCAGCCCCGCTACGCGACCACGTCGCCACGCTCGTCGGCCCGCCGAGCGCCGCATGGGAAGCCGCGCTCGCTCGCCCCGTCGAACGCTGGACCCTGCTCGCGCCCGAGGAGATCACGACGATCACCGAGGACGAAGAACGCATTGGCCCGCCCAACGCCGACGGCTCTTTCACCACCGGCGCCCGCGACTCCGTCCGCACGCGCTACGTCGCAAAAGCCCGCGTCGAAGCCCGCGGCGTCACCGGCCTCCGCCTCGAAGCCCTCGCCGACCTCGGCGGCAAAGTCGGCCGCGCCCGGACCGGCGATTTTCACCTCGCCGAATTTTCCGCCATGCTGAAGACGCCCGACGGCGCACAGCACAAACTTGAGTTCGCCCACGCCCGCGCCGACTTCGAAACCAAGTCCGCGCCCGCGAAGGGCACCCTCGACGGCGACAACACCACCGGCTGGAGCATCACCGGCAAGACCGATGCCGCGCACGTCATCGTCTTCGAATTAAAATCACCCCAAGATTTTCCCGCCGGCTCACAGCTCTACGTCGAACTCGAGCACCGTATCACCGGCGTCATGACGCGCTTTCGCCTCGCGACGACCGCCGGTGTGCTGCCGCTCACGCCCGATCTGCTGCCCGACGAACTCGTCGCAATCCTCGATCAACCCGCCGAGCGCCGCACGCCCGAACAAGCCCTCGTCGTCGCGAGCCACGTTGCGCGTTTCTCCGACGCGACGGGCCAGAAGCTCTTCGCGCCACTCGCCGCACATTACTCCAAGCAGCCCGAATACCCCAAGACGGCTGCGCCGATTCTCGTCACGCATGAGCGCAAGACGCGCATCCACCTCCGCGGCGAATATCAGAGACCGGGCGACGAAGTGGAGCCGGGCACACCTGCCGTCCTGCCGCCCTTGCGCCCGCGAGGCGCCCGACCCGACCGCCTCGATCTCGCGCGCTGGCTCGTCGATCCCGCCAACCCGCTCACGGCCCGCGTCACTGTGAATCACGTCTGGCAGCACCTCTTCGGCCGCGGCCTCGTCGCCACCGTCGACAACTTCGGCGTCCTCGGCGAACCGCCGTCGCACCCCGAACTTCTCGATTATCTCGCCACCGAGTTCGTGCAGCTCGGCTGGAGTCGGAAACAACTCATCCGCCTGATCGTCACCTCCGCCACCTACCGGCAGTCCTCGGTCCTCCGCCAGGATTTGGCCGAGCGCGATCCGCAGAACGTCCTGCTCGCTCGCCAGAGCCGACAGCGCCTCGAGGCCGAAATCGTCCGCGATGTTTTCCTCGCCAGCAGCGGACTGCTCAACCCTCGCATCGGCGGCCCCAGCATCTACCCAGCGCTGCCGCCCTTCGTCCTCGCCTTCGGCCGCAATAAATCGTGGCCCGAGACGAAGGGTCCGGAAAAATATCGCCGCGGCCTCTATATCCACCTTCGCCGCAACGTCCCTTACCCCATGCTCGCCACCTTCGACGCGTCCGATGCCAGCGTCGCCTGCCTACATCGCGAGCGCTCTAATTCCCCTCTGCAGGCCCTCACGCTCCTCAATGATCCCGTCTTCGTCGAGTGCCACGAGCGCCTCGGCGAGCAACTCGCCGCGCAACCGGCCGACAGCACCGACGAAGCGCGCCTGCGCCACGCCTTCGAACGCTGCCTCAGCCGTCCGCCCGCCGCCGCCGAGCTCGCCGCGATGCAGCGCCACTTCGACCACCAGCTCCTCCTCGCACAGGGCGACCGCAGACTCGCCTTCGTCGCCGCCGCGCGCCTGATCATGAACCTCGACGAATTCATCACTCGCGAGTGACCGCCGCATCCCCTCACTCCTCACCGCCCACTCCGATGCACCCCTCTGTTCCTTTTTCTTCCCGCCGCTCGTTTCTCATGCAGGCCTGCGGCGGCGTCGGCGGCGTCGCCCTCTCGCACCTCCTCGGCCAGGATGGCCTGCTCGCCGCCTCGTCATCCGCTGGTGGCGTCGTTCTGCCGGGCCGCACGCACCACCAGCCGCGCGCGAAAAACATCATCTACATTTACCTCGAGGGCGGCCCGAGCCAGATGGATCTCTACGATCCGAAGCCGATGCTGAACCAGCTCGACGGGCAGTCGCTGCCCGAATCGATGTTGAAGAACATGCGCTTCGCCTTCCTCGCAAAGGAGTCCGCGCGTATCATGGGCACGCCGCGCACGTTCAAGAAATACGGCCAGTGCGGTATGGAGCTCTCCGACCTCCTCCCGCACATCGGCTCCATCGCGGACGACATCTGCCTCGTGCGCTCGATGCACACGGATCAGTTCAACCACGTGCCCGGCCAGCTCCTCATGAACACCGGATCGGCCATCTCCGGCCGGCCGAGCATGGGCTCGTGGCTCTCCTACGGTCTCGGCAGTGGTTCGAAAAACCTGCCCGAGTTTGTCGTCCTCATCTGCGTCGGCCGCGGCGTGCCCGGCGGCTCTGCGAGCTGGGCCAGCGGTTTCCTCCCGTCGAAATACTCCGGCGTCATGTTCCGCAACGAGGGCGCGCCCGTCCTCAATCTCGACAACCCCACCGGCTTCACCGCCGCCATGCAGGAGCGAAACATCCGCGGCGTCGCCGAACTCAACGCCCTGCGTCACGCCGCAGTGCGCGACCCCGAGATCGACAGCCGCATCGCCGCCTACGAACTCGCCTTCCGCCTGCAGAGCGCCGCGCCCGAGCTGATGGACCTCTCCGGCGAAACGCAGGCCACGCTGGATCTGTATGGCGTCGACCGCACCGAGCCGAAGATCGAGGGCGGCAACCAACTCGGCGGCACCGGCCTCTTCGGCACGTTCGCGCGCAATTGCCTCATGGCGCGCCGCCTCGTCGAGCGCGGCACCCGCGTCGTCCAAGTGATCCACGCGTCCTGGGATCATCACAGCAGAATCAACACCGACCTCCCGCACAACTGCCTCATGGCCGACCAGCCCATCGCTGCCCTCGTGAAAGATCTCAAGCAACGCGGCATGCTCGACGACACGCTCATTGTCTGCGGCTCCGAATTCGGCCGCACCGCACTCGGTGAAAATCGTCCTGGGCAACGCGCCGTCACCGGCCGCGATCACCATCCCAACGCTTTCAGCCTCTGGCTCGCCGGCGGCGGCATCAAAGGTGGCCAGGTCGTCGGCGAGACCGACGACATCGCGTGGAACGTCACCAAAGATCCGATCCACGTGCACGACCTGCACGCGACGATTCTGCACCAGTTCGGCTTCGACCACACGAAGCTCACCTATCGCTTCCAAGGCCGCGACTACCGCCTCACCGACGTCCACGGCCACGTCGTGAAAAAACTTCTCGCCTGACGCGCGCGATAAAACCGCGCCCCTCCTCCTCGCATCCGACCCACCGGTCGCCCTCGACGAACTCAAACCCGGCGACATCAGCCGCAGGAACCTCACGAGCGAGCAAAAAGGCCACCCGGCCCACTGCACCGAACTCTGAATCACCGCCGCAACCGGAAACGCCGCGGCTAACGCGCCGAACGAAACGAGATCGGCTGACGTGAAGCAGGCCAATCCTGCCAGGCGCACATAGAACCCTCTCGTCTTGCCTTGGTCGTCGCTCGACTTGGCGTGCTGAACGCAGTTTGCGCGCGGCCGTCGGCCACTGAATCCTGCCGAAATCGGCCGGCGCTTCCCTTGCATTCAAGACCCCCACCGACCGGGCCAATCGCTTGCTCCGCGCTTCCGTTGCCTCCACCTTTAATCGTACTTTGTCCTGCGCATGAATCGAACTCCCCTGCTGTCCGCGCTCCTCTTCACCTTCGCACCGCTCGCCGCCGCCGCAGCGCAGGACGCCGACGCGCTCTTCGTTCGTCGCGTGCTCCCGTTGCTGCAGGACAAATGCCTCGCCTGCCACGGTAACGACCAGGCCAAGATCAAGGGCGGCCTCGATCTGCGCACCCGCGCCGCTATCATGCTCGGCGGCGACAGCGACAAACCCGCGATCATTCCCGGCCAGGCCGACCTGAGCCCGCTCATCCTCGCCGTGCTGCGCCAGAGCGAAGACTTTGAAGCGATGCCGCCCAAGGAGCCCGACCGTCTCTCGGCTCAACAAGTCGATTGGCTAAAAGAGTGGATCACCGCCGGCGCACCTTGGCCCGACGCCGCGAAGCAAATACACATCGCCACTGCGAATGCTGAAAAATGGTCCGCCGAAGACGGCATCGTTATGAAAACCAGCGGCGGCCTCTCCGCCGATTGGACTAATCGCCGCTACAAACCCGAGGGCATGTGGGCTTACCAACCGGTGACGAAGCCGACAGTGCCGGGTGCGCCTCGGCCGCAAAAAGGAGAGAAGGCGCGAAAGAGAGACGAGGAGAAAAAAAACGCCCCCCTCTCCCCCCCTCCCCCCCCCCCCCCCCCCCCCCCCCCCCCCCCCCCCCC
>CANIJN010000105.1 GCA_947467625.1 Opitutia bacterium
ACCAACAGCGCCTGATACTCCCCGAACGCCCGCGCCGCCTCGCGCGCCTGCGCCTCCGTCGTCACTCGTTCGACGGTATGCGCACCCTCGATAAAATCGTAGAGCCGCCACCATTCACCGGCTGCGGTGCGGTGCACAATCTCACCGGCGCGCGTTGACACCAACGCGAGCGCACGCGGCTGTTGGGCGCGCACGTGGGCGGTCACGCGGGCAATATTCTCCATGAGCGCCGGCACATTCTTGAAGATGCGGTGGTTGATCTTTTGGAAGACATAGCGCCGCTCGCCGCTCGCGGTCGCGACGCTGACTAGGTAGGTCTCGTTGATGTGGCCGTTGCCATAGGGCGCCGCGGACGCGATCGGCCCGGCCAGCGGAAACGCGGCGGCAACAGCGGCAAGGTCAGGGGGAACAGCGGCGACACTCATGTGGAAAGGGGAGAGACGGACGTCGAAACGCCCGCGGCGATCAACTGTAAACCCGCACTTCGCAGACGCGGGCGTGATCCAGGCCATTCGTCGCGGTCACGACGAGGCGAAGCGCCGCCACCGTCGGCAGAGGCTCGGCCCACCGGTGCACGCGGCGACGCTGGTAGTTGCCCACCTCGGTGTGAATCACACGCCACTCACCGCCGATCTTCGCCTCGAGCCGGTAGTCGCGCACCGTCTCTGGCTGCGGCCGGCCCCACGCCATGCGCGCCGTGTAGCCGTCGGCCTGCGAGAGCGTGAGAAAGCGATGTAGCCCGGAATCGAAAATCAACTGCACTTCGCGCACCGCTACCAATTGCGGCCAACGCAACTCGAGCGTCGCCGGCAACCCCGCCGCCGGTTCGCTCATCCAACGATGCAGGCCCGGCGCAGCGCGGTCCGGCGGTGCGCTGGTGTAGAGCGCCGTAGCCTTTCCGGTCGCGATCTCCGCGAGCACATTTTCCCACTGGTTCGCCATCTCCGCGCACGCGACCACGTCCGGCCCGTGCACCGCACGCGTCTGCGCCGACAGCACCAGCGCTGCCTCGCCGCCCGCCTGCTCACTCGAGGCCGTCACCACCGCACACGGAGCAAGGTCGTCCGCATCGGCGCGTCGCACCCCGATGAGATACGCGTCGTCGCGCAGGAGGCGCTGTTGGATCGAACGCAGGAGTGCCGACGAACCCGCGATCTCGGCCGGAATCACGCCGGCCTGCAACGCCAGCGCCGCCGCCGTGCCCACCCCTTGCCCGACCGCTGCGCACGTGGCCATCACCCGGGTCGAGGCAAACGCGATGTGTGTCGCGGACACATTTCGGCCGGCGAAAAACAGGTTCTCAAGATTTCCCGCCACGCAACTGCGCAGCGGTATATCGTAGAGCCACCGCAGGTGATTCTGGGTGCACGGAGCCTCCGTCGGCGCGTCGACGCCTTCTGGCGGATGGAGGTCAATCGGCCAACCGCCAAACGCGATCGCGTCGGGAAACGCGCGCGAGTTGACCAGATCGCTCTCGGTCAAAATGTGCTGACCCACGAAGCGCCGGCTCTCACGTTTGCCCGGCACCATGCCGATCCAGTCGAGCGCCCAGCGCGACACGTCGAGACCCGACTCGTTTTTGATGTGGTTCCAGATGCCGAGCGTGATCGCGAGCAGTTCGTCGCGGATGTCCTCGTTGTCTTTCACCGTGTTGAGGCAACCGCCCCACTCGATCCACCAGTAACCATATTCGAGACCGAGATCGGAGCCGCGCTTGCCGAAGGGCCGCAGCGCAAAATCCGCCGCCTGAAATTTCCGCACCCACGGCGGCGCAACATAAGGCATCGGCCGATCGTGCTGCTTCGCCTGAAACAGAATCGTGGAGCCGAGCGTCTTCGCGTCGCCCTCCTCCGGCGCGAGTTTCTCGCCAAACGCCGCTTGCCCCTCGCGGCCACGCATCACCGGCACGGCAACCTCGGCGCCGAGTCGTCCGTCGCCCGTGCAGTCGGCAAACATCGTCGCTGCGATGGTGAACCGATCCTCCGTCGAGGGCCTTTCCGCTACGACGTCACGTATCCGGCCCTCCTCTACGCGCGCGCCGACCACCGTGGTGTTGAGCAATAGCGTGAGATTCCGCTCGGCCCGGCACAGCTCGTAGAGAATCAGATCGAAGACCGCCGCCGAGCGCTGCGGATTGCGCACCGCAAGCTCGAGGCGGATTTCCTCGATGATTCCACCCTCGCGCGACTCGAGCGACAACGGCACCCCGGCGTGCAGTCCCGTCGCGCCGACGATGTGCATGCGAATCTCGCTGGAGGCGTTGCCGCCGAGCACGGCGCGGTCCTGGACGAGAATCACCTGGGTCCCGAGGCGCGCCGCCGCGAGCGCGCAGCACACGCCCGCCATGCCGCCGCCGGCGACCAGCAGGTCGCAGGCGAGGGAGTGTTCCGTGACGATGCTCATCGGGGTCGCGTGACTTAACGTTCAAACAACTCCGCGCCCAAGCGCCTCACGACACGCCGCTGGTCCGCTGGGAACGCGCGCGCAAAGGGCCACACCGTGCGATTCGCCAAGTCGCGCACGAGCGGAGCCACCGCCGTCACGAGTCGTGCCAGCTCGTCGACGGATACATTGGCCAGCGTATCGTGCCGACTGTGGTGCTGCCAGCGCCCGCCCGAAAAATTCGGCCGATAAAAACAGAGCGAGGGCACGCCTGCTCGGTTAAACGGAAACGTATCAAAAAACGGCGACACCTCCGCGCTCGCCCGCACCCCGACCCCGGCCCGCGCGAGCCAACGTTCCGCCATCGTCCCAAGCGCGGCCGGGCCCACGCGCCATAACTCCAGATGACCGAGCGGCGAAGCCACGCTGTCGAAATTTACCACGAGACCGACCCCGCGCATCGCCGTGCGATGGGCCGCGACATAGGCGGCGGATCCGACCGATAACTGCTCTTCGCAACCAAACGAGATAAAGCGAATCGTGCGCCGTCGCGGCACTGCCGCCAGCGAGCGCGCCAGGGCCAGCAAACCGACCACCCCCGAAGCGTTGTCATCCGCACCCGGGTTGTCGCACTGCGTATCGTGATGCGCCGAGAGCACGAGCGCGGGCAAGTGCGGCGACGTCCCTGGTAATTCCGCGATCACGTTTTCCGAAAGCGCGGTGCGTTGCACGAGGCTCACGCCCACCCGCAGCTGGCGCACGCCGGCCTGCCGCCATTGCCAGGCCTCGGTGTAAGGCACGGTCACCGTCGGCGGCATGCCGTGACGTTTCACCCACGCGGGATAGACGCCGTCGCTCTTCGCCCACGGAAACGGCAGGCGCTCGTCGACGTGGATCACCGCGCTGGGCTGCGCCGCGACGAGTTGTCGGTGGTGCTCGACGCGCGTCGGCAACGGCCCGAACAGCACCGCGATTTTCCCGCGCAATGCCCCACGCTTCAGCACCGCTCGGTTCTCTGGCATCTCCAGCCAAACCATTTCCCCCTCGACCGTGCGGCCGTCCGGCGTGCCCGGAGCACCGACGAGCGTCTGGGCTTCGACTGCACGCCAGCGTCCACCGGACCACGCCTGCACGCGACTGCGGGCGCTCACGAGACTCGTGCAGGGAAACTCCTCGATCGCCACCGACGTGAGCCCCATCTCCGCCCAACGCCGCGCCACAAACTCCGCCGCGCGCCGCTCCGCGCTCGACCCGGCCCGCCGCTCGCCAATGTCGTCGCAGAGCACCCGCCAATCGCGGAGGAGCGTTTTCTGATTCACGGGAAGCAGCGTTTTCATGGGGTTGAACGGAGCAGGATAGCGGCATTTTTGTAAAAGCATTCCGCCGCGTCAGCGCGCACGAGCGGGTTCGCCCGTTCGAGACGAATTTCCCCGGGTGCGATTCCGGGCCAGCTTCATTTCACCTCATCCCAATGAAAACTGAGCCGGACGAGGTCAGGCGGCTGCGGGCGGAGCGACTTGTAAGTGATGACGTGCAAGCGGGTGTCGGCGCCTTCGCCGCGGAAATACGCCATCGCGTAGTAGCCGTCGCCCACGTCGGCCAGTTCGGCGTTGTCGAGGGTCGCGTAGGAGGCGACGGCGAGTGACGCGAGATCCAGCCGGAAGAGCCCGAGCTGCATCGGCTTTCCTTTTTCGCTCACATTGCGGCCCAGCAGATAGACCTGCCCGTCGCGCGCAAACAGCCGCGGACGCCCCACGTGGCTCGTCATGAATCCATGCTGGGCCGTCAAATCGGTTTGGCGGCGTAAGCGAAACCCTCCGTCTGTCAGGTGCAGCCGCTCGCGACTATCGTAGCCGCGCGAGGTCACCAAAAAGCCGTCGCCGGAACGAATGAACGCACTCTCGTTGATCGGCACGTCGCCAAACTCACGGCTGAGATTGCGCACGAAGCGCCACGTGCGGCCGTTGTCTTCCGTGCGAATCACGTCGACCGATCCCGCAGGCGCACGGGCTCGCGGGGCGGGCTTGCCGCCGGGGAGATTGGCAAACGTCATCACCAGCATCCACGTGGTTTTACCCTCGGTGATCGCGTCAAAGGCGTAGCCGTATTCCACGCCGTCGACCACGCCGACACGTTCCAGTGGGCCAAAATTTGTCCCGCCGTCGGTGGAGCGTACGACGCGCAGCCCGGCGCGGGTGGTCGGCGAACCCGGCACCTGCGCATCGATGTAGTTCGCGATGTCGCCGTTCGGAAACCGGACCCATTCGCCCATCTGCATCATGTGGCCGTCGAGTTGAGCCAGGGCGCGACGTCCGGCCGCGCGGCCGGAAATCGGATCGAGGCGGACCACATCGAGCGCGGCACCGGGGTCTTGGGCGTGGGAGCGAGCCCGCTTGTATGAGACCAAAATCTCCTCACCCCGATCGAGCAGGGCGGGAAACGCGAGATAGGGCCAGGTGCCGGAGTCAGCGGAGGCGACGACGATCTGTTGCTCCTTGTGCACCGGCACGCGCTCCGGCACAGCGCCGACGAGCGCAAGAGTGGTGAGGAAAAAAAGGACGCTGGCACGGGGCGATGACATGGGAAAAGGCAGACAAATTAACTTTGGTATACCGCACTCGGAAGGCAAGTCGCCGTGAGCTGAGCGCGCGCATGCATGGGAGCGAATCAAATTCGGCTTATCCACCCCGGCGATCACAAAAGAAATGCTTGATTGGTATACCAGAAACCTGACGCTGCTCCGGTCAGTCCGCTGGCTTGCCGTTCCGCCCGGATTGTTTCCATCTTTTCCCTATGTCCACGCCGCGTCCTGCCCCATCGGGGCCGCATCTGATCGTCGCCCTCGTCACGCCGTTTACGGAAGACAGGACGCTGGATCGAATGAGTCTGACGAGGCTCGTCGCGCATTTGCGGGCCGGTGGCGTGCGTGACTTCTTTGTGGTCGGTTCGACCGGAGAGGCTCCGCTGCTCGATGAATCCGACCGGCTCGCCATCATCGAAACCGTGCGGGGCGCCGCTCCCGACGGCACGATCTACGCAGGCGTCAGCGGGACGGGTCATCGCCACGCGATCCGCAATGCCCGCGATGCCGCCCGCGCGGGGGCCGACATCGCCGTGGTGATGAGCCCGTTTTTCGTCGCGCTCGACCAGCCGCAACTGGTCGATTTCTCCACCGCCATTGCCGATGCGAGCCCGCTGCCGCTCGCGCTCTACCACCACTTGCGGATGCCCACGCCGTTCACGGTGCCGACGATCACAACACTCGCCGCGCATCCCAATATCGTCGCCCTGAAGGACACCAACGGTGCCGACCACAATCGCTGCGCCGAGATTCTCGCGGCGACGGCCGGGACGCCGCTAAAGTTTTTCCAAGGCGTCGAAAAGCTCGTGCTACCCACCCTCGCCGCCGGCGGCCATGGCTGCGTCGTCGCTCAGGGCAACATCGCGGCCCATCTTTTCCGTGGCGTCCTCGATGCGTGGCAAGCCGGTGACACTGCGCAGGCGGAAGATTGGCAGCGGCAGATCGACGCCCTGTGGGGAATTTTTCTGCGACCCGAGATCAAACAATCTTTCGCGCACTTCCTCCATACGATGAAGCTCCCGCTACAACGCCGCGGCGTGATCACAACCACCGCCGGCGCGCTCCCCGGCGTGACGTTTACACCCGCGTTCGAGC
Source organism: Opitutia bacterium (assembly GCA_947467625.1). Classification (GTDB taxonomy): domain Bacteria; phylum Verrucomicrobiota; class Verrucomicrobiia; order Opitutales; family Opitutaceae; genus GAS368. Next base: position 6,059 of record CANIJN010000105.1, read on the forward strand.
AGCTGATCGACGATTTCATGCAACGGCACCTCGCGCCGACGCTCGCGACTGCGACCCCGTGAAGCGGACCGCTCCCCTCGTGGCGCTCGTCCTCGTAGCTCTGCCGTCACTGCGCGGCGAGCCCAGTTGGAAAAACGAGCCGCCGCTCTCGCACGCCGTCGCCGGGCAGGCCGCGGCGATCCGGGATGGCGCGCTGATCATCGCCGGTGGCAGCGATTGGTCCGGCAATGAAAAACAGATCGACGATAGGGTGCAGCGCAGCGACGCGACCCAGCCAAGCGGCTGGATAAATGTGGCGCAGCTCCCCGGCGGATTTGCGCACGGCGGTTGGGCCAGCGACGGCGAGTCGCTCTGGCTGGCTGGCGGGCTCGAGCGCAGCGGCCCGTCGCGCGCGGTGCGGCGCATCGATCTCACCACGGGTCGCGTGAAAACCGTCGCGACCCTCCCCGAGCCGCGCACGTATTGCGGGTCCGCCGTGCTCGACGGTGCGCTGTGGGTGGTGGGCGGCTCCCCGGACGAAACGGATTTGTCCGGAGCCCGCGCCACGGTGTGGCGCATCGACCTCGTCACGCAGGCGCTGCGGGCGCTGCGGGACCCCGGTCCGGCGATGATCAATCCGCTCGTGCTCAGTTTGGGCGGCGAGCTGCACGTCCTACCTGGCGGCGTGTGGTCGGCCACGACCCAGCGCCTCGAACCAACGGAAGTTGTATGGATTTTCTCCCCACGCAGCGAACGCTGGCGATCCTCGCGGCTGGGACTGGCCACCCACCTGCCCCGCGGATTATCGGGCGCCACCCTCGATGCCCATCGCGCGCTGCTCGCCGGTGGATTTTCCAACCACGAGCAAACCGGCGCGATCGACACACGCGCATGGATCTACGACTCACGCGACGGCTCGCTCACGCCGCAACCTCCCCTCCCCGCGCCACGGATCGCCGCGGCGATGATTCCGGACGGACACGGCGGCGCGATACTGCTCGGCGGAGAGGACAAGCCTCGCGGGCGCGCGGCGACGGTGTGGCGTTGGTCCGCTGAAAATGGAGGCGTCACACCATGACGCGCCCGCTGCGCTGGACTGAGGCGCGTTGGCGCGTCGTCGCGTTTCTCGCCTGCTCGGCGGCACTCAACTACGCGGACCGCTCCGCGCTGTCCTCGGTGCTGCCTGCGCTGCGCACAGAATTTGCGCTCACCGATGTGCAACTCGGTTTGCTCGGCTCGTTGTTTCTGTGGGGCTACGCGCTCGGTTCGCCGCTCGCGGGCGTCTTAGCCGATGGCTGGTCACGCCGCGCGCTCGTCGTGTGGAGTCTCGCCCTGTGGAGCGGCGTGACCGCGCTCATGGGTGCCGCCAACGGGTTCCTCGCTCTCGTTCTCCTGCGGCTCGGTCTCGGCCTTGCGGAATGCCTCTATCTCCCAGCCGCGACGGCGCTCCTCGCCGATCACCACGGCCCGGAGACGCGGGGCCGCGCGATGAGTATCCACTCGTTGGGGCTTAATTTTGGCGTCGTCATTGGCGGTGCCTGCGCCGGCTACCTCGCCGAGCATTTTGGCTGGCGCGCCGGTTTCTGGGTGCTTGGTCTCGTCGGCATCGCGCTCGCGTTGGCGGCAAAATATTTTGTGGCCGATGGCCCGGCGGCAATCGCTTCCGCGGCAGCCGCTGCACCGCGCGTTTCCCTGGCCGAAGCCGCGCGCTACCTCCTCGGCGTGCCGTCGTATCATGTGCTGCTGGCCAAGGCGATGTTGGCCGGCGTGGGCATTTGGATTTTCTTCAACTGGCTGCCGCTCTATTTCCGCGAAGCCTTTGACCTGTCGCTCGGCGCCGCGGGCTTTGCGGGAACGTTTATGCTGCAAATCTCCACGATGCTCGGCATCGCGTTCGGCGGCTGGCTCTCGGATCGCGCCGCCCAGCGCGGCACCCAGCGCCGCATGCTCGTGCAGGGTCTCAGCTACCTCGTCGCCGCGCCGTTTCTCTTGCTCTTCCTCTCCCGCCCCGGATTCGCCGTCGTCACCCTCGCAGTCTCGCTGTTTTCTTTCTTCCGCGGTGTGGGCCAGGCTAACGAAAATCCGACGCTTTGCGAAGTGATCCCCGTGCGCTACCGCTCGACCGCCATCGGCCTCATGAACACCTGCGCGACGGCCGCCGGCGGTATCGGCGTGCTGCTGGCGGGGGTGCTCAAAAGCACCTTCGGCCTCAACGCGATCTTCGCCGGTATTTCGCTACTCTTCGTGATCGCTGGCGCCGCCTTGGTTTACGCCTACCGCCACTGGATCACCCGCGATATCGAACGCGCCAACTCCACGGAGCACACCCCAGCAGATTAGCAGCGACGAAAGAAGCCACCGGCGCATCGCAGGGTGCCACTCCGGCCAATTTCAAGCAGTTCAGAACGTCCCCTTCACGCCCATCGTCCACAACGCTCCGTAATAGGTGTAGCCACTCGGACGGGTGTAGGCGGGGGCGTTGGGTGAGTAGATGATGAGCGGGCGCGGTTCGTTGGCGAGGTTGCGCACCGAGGCGTAGAGGGAAAACCGCTTGTGGAAGCGATACTCGATGTTGGCGTCCTGCACCATGCGGGTGTCCTGCGCGCTGAAGGTACCGGCCGGTGTGGTCGCGCTCACAGCACTGAGCGATGCGCGCTGGCGGGCGATCCGGGAAACGTTGTAGCGGACGAGAAATTTTGCGGCCGCATAACTCGCACCCCAGTTGATAATTCTCGGCGAGTAACCCGAAAACTCGTCGGCGCCGGCGCCACCGATCCGCAGGTGCGTGGCATTCACCCAGAGCTGCACGCCGCGCGCCCATTTGGGCAGGCCCGTGAACGGCTTGAGCGACTGGCGCCAGCTCCACTCGAGTCCGTCAACTTTGACGGAGTCACGGGAGTTGGTCGTCGTGATGACATCGTAGTCGAGGTAATCGTCGGAGAGACCCATCTCATTGAGCAGGGCGAGGGTGGCATCGGTGCGCGTGGAAACAAAGAAGCCGGTGATGTTCTTGCGGAACAGGCTCGCCGAGAAGGTCGCGCCTTTGACGCTGTAGGTTTCCAAGCTGAAATCGTAGTTGTCGGCAGTCCACGGCTTGAGCGCCGCGTTGTTGGTCGTGATGGTCCGCGCGGTCTCGGCTAAGGAAGGATCGGTGACGACGCGCGACGGGATGATCGCTGAGAGATCGGGGCGGCCGATGGTCTGTGCAAACGCGGCACGAGCGACGAAATTTTCGGAGAACGAGTAGCTCGCGTTCAGACTGGGATAGAGATCGCCGTAGTGCTTTTTATCCAAGGCGCCGCGCTCTTTGTATTGGACCTTGGCAGTGGTCAGCGCATCGGTGGAGACGCGGATGAGTTGGCCCGCGGCGTTGCGGAGCAGGTTGCCCTGCGCGTCCTGTTGGTAGGTGGCGCGGATGTCGTTGGCGGCGCCGGCGCCCTTGTCATCGGTGCGCTCATAGCGGGCACCGGCGACGAGCCAGAGGCGGTTCTCAAAGAACTTGAGATCTGTGCGAAGAAAGCCAGCGGAAATCGTCTCTGCCAGCTCCTGCGAACCGTTCACGCGGGAGATGTGGTAAGCCGACTCATTGAGCACGAAGTAGGACGGCTGCGCCTTGTAGAGGGCGTAGACCTTGCGCGGATCGATCCACTGGACGCGGTCGCTGTTGCGGAAGGTGCGCTGCGCCGAGTAGGAGTCATTCATCACATCATAATTGCTGACGAGGCGCTCGGGCGTGGTGGTCGCGAAGGTAGGGCGGAAACTCCACGTGCGCGTCTCGGCGCGGATGTCGCGTTCGCTCCGCGAGAGATCGATACCTCCCATCAGGCGCATCGAGAACGGCACCGGCAAGGCGCGGCTCGCGTTGAGCTTCAGCGTCGTGAGGTCATTCGTCATCAACGGCTCGGCGGGCGAGGTGACGGTGTTCAGCGTGTAGAGTGCGCCATTGGTGATGGCGATGGACTGGCCGGCGCGGGTGCCGCGGACCGTGGGCGGGACGCCGAAGCGCTGGTCGCTGAACCCATCGGCGCGCAGCACGAGCCCGGTGAGCGTGGCAGTCGCGGTACCGAAGAAATCGTGGCCTTCCTGGGCGCTGAGCGTCTGGCGGCGGGAGTGCGAGCGCGCAAAGGTGGCTTCCGTCTTCCAGCCGCGAACATCACCGCGGTGGCCGAGGGACGCGCCCCACGTCGTCTTGAGTTGGTCGCGATAGGTGTTGGCAAGCGTGGTCGTGCCTACGCCGGTGACGGCGCCTTGCGTGAAGTTTTCGCCGCCGATGGCGCCGGCGCCATAGGCTTGGGTGTAGGTGCCGATGCGCGTGTGTACATCGTCGGTCGTGATCTGGAAGCTCGCAAACAGCGTGTGGCCGGGGAGCGGTTTCCAATCGGCGCGGGTCGAGAAGACGTTGCGCTCACGCACCGCGATCTGAGCCGCGACGGCGCTCTGGGTCTGGATGTTGGCGACGCGGTTCCACGTCGGCGCGAGGTTGTCCTTATCTTCCCAGCGGGCGTTATGGCCAGCGCTGAAGGAGAAGGCCAAGGTCCGGTTGACCGGCCGAATGTAGGAGACGTCGAAGCCCGGTTTGAAGTGTGGTCCGCCCGTGGACTTGTCGGCGCTGCCGCCCTTAAACACTTCGCGTCCGAGCATCGAGAGCGGCTCGATCGTGGTGAGCAGGCCGAAGACGCTGTAGGTGAGCTGCGGATCACGGCGCGAAAAACCGCTCTTGCTGACGACGTTGATCATCCCCCCGACAGCGTTGGCCGGCATATCGGGAGTCGGCACCTTGGTCACTTCAATCCGATCAATGTTGGCAACATTGGACGCCGTGAAACTGCCACCGCGCCCAGTCGGGCCGTCGGTGGAGAGCTCCACCCCGTCGACGGTCAGGAGGGTGCCGCTGGCCGGCATGCCGCGGATGGTAGCGGCGCTGGGAATCGCGGGCGTCATCGCAACCTGGATACCGGGGACAAACTTCATAAACTCGCCAGGGTTGCCGTCGCCGAGATCGCCGAACTCTTCGAACGCGACGACGTTTTTGATGTTGGCCGCGGTGCGCTGCTCTTGGAGCGCGGCGGACTGGGCGCTGAGCTCGCGCTCGGCGACCGTGAAGGCGTCGAGTTTCACAATGTCCTCTTTCCTCGACGTGCCGGGCGCCGCGGCGGCGGAGAGCTCGAAGTCGCGGGAGACGACTTGGCCAGGAGTGAGGCGGACCAGCGCGGTGTCGCGGGCGAAATTAAGGTAGGAGACGCGTAGCGTGACCTCGCCGGCGGGCACGTTGGCGAGCCGATACTGGCCGTCGACATCGGTGTAGGTTTCGAGCGACGTGCCCTCGACCGCGACGCGGACGTTGCCGACAAAGCTACCGGCCGTTGGGTTGGACACGCGGCCGGTGATCACGCCGGCAGGCCCTTGGGCGTGCAACATCGCTCCGAAAGCGAGGCCGGCGACGGCGTAGACGGGAGTGCGGCAACCCAGGAGGAAGGCGGCGGTGGCGGCGTGGAGCGATTTCATGGCGTGGCGGACAGGTGGGATTCGAGACGGAGAATAAGATCGTCGAGACGCAGCGCTGTGACGGCGGTGATCGCAACGGTATGACGACCGGGTGTGACGCGGGCGCGATCAAGCGCGGCGGTGAGGAAGCGGTCGTCGTGCGGGGCGACGTTTACGAAGGCATCGTCCCAACGGACGGAGATTTTCGCGGCGGCGGATGATTCCACGCGGACACAGAGCAGCGCCTGCAGCGTAGCAACGGTGCGCAAATCGTCGCCGATGAAGAGGTCATAGGTCCGCGTGGTGCCAGCAGCGATTTTCTCCGGCGCATCAGGCGTCAGAGACGGAACACGCAGGTACGATTGCGCCGGGAAATAGGTCCGCGACTTGGGCACGCCTTGGACGCTGGCGAAGTAGGTCTTGGGCAGCGGGCGGAGCGTGATGGGATCGCCGACTTCGCGCCAATGTGCTGCCGAGGGATCGAAGTGATTGAACAACTCGATGCCATCCACGCCGGCGGCCCACGCGGCACTCGCGCGACCGCGGAGCGATTCGAGTGAGCCGCGCTCGCGGTGGCCGTCGGCGTCCTTAATGCGGTTCTCGGCGAGGCAGGCGTAAATCTTTAGGCCGTGCTTGCGGGCGAGCGCGACGCTGGCGGTCCACGGCGAAATCTGAAAATAGCCCCCGGGGATGTAGAAATCGGCGAGGCCTGCGGCGAACCAACGTTCGAGATCGAGGCCGATCTCGGCGCAGTAGCCGACGGAGTCGGGCGTTTTGACGGCGAGCAAGATGGGTTTCCCGCGGCGTTTTCCGGCAGCGTCGAGGTCGGCGCGCACGTCGCGGAGGAGTGCGGTCATCAGCGCGCGCTCTTCGTCACCGACGGCCTGCGCATGGGCGGTCTGGCGGAAGAAGACGGGGTGGCGCCAGAAATCGAGTTCGATGCCGTCGACGTCGTAGTTATTCGCCACCTCCGCGATCGTGCGGCGCGCAAGATCGCGGATGACGGGCAGGCCGTAATCGACGGCCGACCACGTGCCTCGGAGCGGCGGCTGGGCCTTGGTGCCGACGAGATACTCGGGGTGGTCGCGCTTGAGTTGCGGGAGGAGGAGCGGGTTCGACGCGTCGTGCGTATCGTTCATCCGCATCGTCCAGAATACTTCCTGGCCGGTTTTGCGCGCGTGGGCGACGACGACGCGGAGCGGATCGGTGCCGGCGGCGAGGTGCGCGGGGAGAATGTTGTGCTGGTAGCGGCCTTCGTGCACGAGGAAGGGCTCGGCGACTTTGGTATCGTGGGCGAAGCGGTTGAAGGTGCCGCTGGTCGTATCGAAGACGATCGTGTCGACCTGCGTGCCGGCGAGCGGCGCGATGCGCGCCGGTAAAAAGCCGTCGAGCGCGGGGATCGGCGCCGGGGGCACGCGGGTTTCTCCGCCGTCGTCGTTAAAGATGATTCGCCGGGGGCGGGCGCGGGCAGCCTCCCGCGCGGGATCGGCGGCCACGCATGCTCCGGCGACCGCGGCCGCGAGGGCGACGGTGAGCAGGCGGACGGCGCGCGGGGCGGAGCGTTGCATTTAGGTATACCAAACATTTCGGGCGACGGCTCTGTCAATGCTCCTTTGGCAACAGTCACCCCGTTGTCACTCTGGAGGACGGCGGGCCGCCAACGTCAACCGTGGCATACCAAAGCGCCGCCCGAGTGATTCCAGGCTTCTCACTGGTGAGCCGGACGTGTTGGATACCGAGCCATGCCGAAACGCCGCCGAGTGTTTGAACCGAAGATCGATCGCACGCCGCCCAACTTGCAGAAGCTCGTGCGGTTGATCTTTTCAGAGGCGTTTCTGCCCGGAGACCGTTTGGTGGAACGCGACCTCGCGGCCAAATTGGAATTGAGCCGCATCCCCGTGCGCGAGGATCTGCAAAAACTCGTTTCCAAGGGAATTCTCTTGAAGGACCAAGTGAACCGCGGGCTGCGCCTCCGCGACTATGGTCCGGCCGAGGTCGCGCATTTGCACGAGTATCGCGAGGCTATCGAACTCGCGGCCGCGCGCGTCGCCTGCCACAATCGCTCCGCCACCGATCTCGTACAACTCGATCTGATCTGCGACGAGATGGAGCGCGAGGCGCCCAACGCGCCTTCACCGCGCTGGCTGGAGCTCGACTGGCAGTTTCACCAAACCATGGTCGAATCCAGCGGGAATGAGAGGTTCATCAACGATTTCGACCTGCTGATGATCGAGTGCAACTACGTGTTCTACCGGTTGCCCGAGACGCGGATTGCGGCCACGAGTCGCGACCATCCTCTGCTCGCGACGCTGGTGCACGGCATCGTCGATGCGCACCGGCGAATCAGAAAACTCCTCGAGAAACGCGACACCAACGGGATCGTCGAGGCGATGCGCCTCCACCTCGCCGGCCTCAGTAATCGTGTGCACCGGGATCTGGTGAAGGACCAGTTGGGCAAGGCCCCAGTGCCGACCAGGTAAGGCGCGTTCAGCGTTACCAGAGCCGCGCCGGGTAGAGCCCGGCACCGACGAGTGCTGCGAGGGCGGCTTGCACGCGGGGCTTGTCATCGCGGAACGTAATTCCAAACCATGCGCTCTCCGTTGGGAGGACTCGCACCGTCGTCTCTCCGCGCGCGATCATCGTCGAGACGGCCCCGGGCAGATAGAACTCCGATTTCGGTTCGGTGCCGCGAGCCGCGAGGAATTCGCGGAACTGCGTATCGAGCCCCACGAAGAGCGCGGGTGTAAAGCCCCAGCAGTTCATCGAGACGATGGTCTCGCCGGAGAATTTTTTACCCAGCTCCGCGCCGACGTCCGCAGCCGTGATGCCGTGGGTTTCCGTGATACTCGCGAGGCGCCCGACGGCGTCAGCAGCGCAAATGCCCCGTGAGACGGCACCGTGTTCGGAGAGGGTGTTGGCAAGGCGGAAACCCACGATGGCAAATTCCGAGGTCTTAGCTGGGCCGACGGGGGCCGGAGGCTTGTGCCCGGACATGGGATCGTAGCCACGCACAGTCGCCACCGCAGGTCTCGACTTGAGGAAAGTCGCGAGGCGATTGAAGGAATCGGCCCCATAAAAATCGTCCGCATTGATGACCGCGAAGTTTTCTTTGACCACGTCCCGCGCGCACCACACGGCGTGGCCCGTGCCCCAGGGTTTTTCGCGGCCGGCGGGCGGCGTAACGCCGGGCGGCAGGGCGTCGAGCGCCTGGAACACATAGTCGACGGCGATCTTGCCCGCGTAGCGCGCGCCAATTTGCGTGCGAAACAGTTCCTCGAAATCGCGCCGGATCACAAACACGACGCGACCGAAGCCGGCCCGCAGAGCATCAAATACGGCGTAGTCGAGCACGGTCTCCCCCGAAGGACCGACCGGGTCGATTTGTTTTAACCCGCCGTAGCGGGAGCCCATGCCGGCGGCCAAAACGAGAAGAGCGGGAGATGACATCTGAGGGAGGACAAGCGATTGCGCGGCGTGGTCAACGCCTCAACTGGACCACAGTTTTTTCTGCAAATCCGCGAATCGTCCGACGACCGTGCTTTGCAGCGGATGCCTCCAAACGCTTACGCGTTGGCGCGCGCCGACCCACACTTCGCGGATCGCGCTAGGATTCGAGGCGAACACGACCGCGCCGAGCAAGCCCTCGGGCGAGGTGCCGACGAGGGACGGATCAAAGAGGTTGACGGTGAAGAAATCCGCAGGGCGACCAACTTCGAGCGCGCCGCCGGGCGCACCGAGGCTACGGGCACCGGTGACGGTCGCAGCCTGAAACAGAGGCGCGGCCATTTCCGCGGCGAAGGCACCGGGCCGCTTACGATCACTCCGCAGTTGAAACTCCAGCAACCGCGCATCGTCGAACAGATTGGTCTGTTGCTGACCATCCGTGCCGAGCGCAAGGACGACGCCGGCCGCGAGGAACTTCGCCGCGGGCAACGCCCCTTCACCGCCCGCCAACTCCGAGGCCGGGCAGGCGCAGACGGTCACCCGCGCGGAACCGAGCGTGCGGATATCATCGTCGCTGAGATGCGCGCCGTGGATGGCGGTGAACCGCTTGTCGAGTAGCGCATGCTCGGCGAGGAGCGCGGCAGGCGAGCGGCCGTATTCAGCGACGCATGACGCGTGCTCCGCAGCGGTTTCGCCGATTTGGAGATGGACGCGACAGCGCTTGGCGTGCGCGTAAGCCGAGATCGCTTTGAGCGCATCGATCGGCACCGCGCCGAGACTGTGCGGCGCGACGCCGACCCAGACGTCGTCACCGGGGAAATTTTTTTCGACGTGCGCAAACAGCAGATCCGTCGAACGGGTAAAGGCCTCGACCGAGGCACTCAGGACCCGCGGCGAGGCGGAACCGACGGGTTGGCCAAAACCAGCGCGTAGGGTGGCGCCATTCAGCAGGGCGATGCGGATACCGACATCGTGCGCGGCGCGGAGGACGGCGTGCGCGATCCCGCCTGCTTCCGGCAGGGGCGTGCCATCGGGTTGATGATGGAGAAAGTGACACTCGCCGACGGTCGTGATGCCCGCGAGGAGCATTTCCATGAAGGCCTCGCGCGCGGCGTCGTAGATATCCTCGTCGCTGAGACGCGCGAGCACCTTGTCGTGCAGCTCGCGCCAGTTGCCGAGGGCGTCGCGGTCGGCGTGCGGCTTCAAATCGAAGCGCCCGCGGAAAATGCGGTGCCACGCGTGCGAGTGGGTGTTGACGAGCCCCGGGAGGGCGGCCTGGCCGGGAAGGCGTTTTGCCATTTCGAGATCGGCCGGCTCGCGCGAGAAACGCGTAATGCGCCCGGCAGCGTCGACGAAGAACGCGAGGCCGCTCTCGAACTTATCTCCCGTGTAAACGCAGTCGGGGAGCCAACCGAGTTCGCGGGGAACGGCGGGGACTTTGGGCGCAGGGGCCGGCGCAGGGGCGACGGGGCGAGCAAGCGCGGGCGCGCCACGATCACGGTCGCGACCGGGTCCTTGGTTCGGAGCAGGGCCGGGCCCACGGCTGGGACCGGAGCTACGATGAGGAGCATTAGCACGATGAGAGTCGGGCGCGGCAGGACCGCGACGGTCGCGGGATTGGTTAGGATTTTGCAAGCTCACCAGCACAAACGAGGACGCGTCGCGGTCAATGCCGTCGGTAAAGTCATACCGCGGCGGCAATCATGATCCCGGGAGCAAGACCCGAGGCATTCACGGCAAATACCCGCTGGAGCGATCCGCTGGGAGTTGTGTCCGTCAAGTTCAGCAAAAGGGGATCGGTGGTATGATGGTTCGGTGAGATAAAAAGATTTATGGGATGGGGCGAGGGGAAGGGGCGAAGCCCCTTCCCCCACTTGGATTGAGCAGAGGGGTGGCAGGGGAGGCGGTCAGCCTCCCCGCCGGTTTTAGGCGGCTTTCCTTTCGGGTGCGGGTTTCTTGAGGAGCTCACGCAGGGGCTCCATGTTGAGGTAGCGATTGCCATCGATCCATTCTTCGTGGGTCTCGACCGCGATGGCGCGAATCAGGCGCAGGCAACTTGGTTCGTCGGTGAAGATACGCACGATGTGCGTGCGGCGTTTAAACTCCTGGTTAAGGCGTTCGAGGAGGTTGGTCGATTTGAGGTGTTTGTGGTGCACCAGGGGCAAACGATAGTAGGCGAAGGTCTCCTCGATGTTCGCCTCGACCCACTCGCAGAGTTTGCGGTGTTTATCCTGCCAGCGGGCGAGCCAGACGGTGAGGTCACGGCGAGCTTCGGCGGCGTCGCGCCGGTCGTAGAGCCAGCGCAGTTCTTGCAGACAGGTGCGGTCGGCCGAGCGCGGCAGGTGATCGAGCGCGTTGCGCAGGAAGTGCACGTAACAGCGCTGCCAGAGGGCCGTGGGCAACACCTCCGCCACGGCTTGTTTAAGGCCGGGGTGGTCGTCGGTCACCACGAGGTGCACGCCCCTCAGGCCGCGCTGCTTGAGTCCGAGCAGGAAGTCGCGCCAACTCGTCGTGCTCTCGCGGTCGGCCAGTGCCACGGCCAACACCTGGCGGCGGCCCTCCCAGTCGATGCCGATCGCTACGAGCACCGCGCGACTGCGGATCACTCCGGCCTCGCGCACGCGTTCGTAGCGCGCGTCGAGGATCAGGTAGGCATACTCCTCGTTCAGCGGGCGCGTCATGAAGCGCTCCAACTCGGCGTCGAGTTGCACCGTGATCGCCGAGACCGTGCTGGCGCTGAAGCCGTGCCCGCAGAGTTCCTCCGTCACCGCGCGCACTTTGCGCGTCGACACGCCTTGCACATACATCTCGGCCAGGGCGAGCAGCAGCGCTTTTTCGCTACGTTGATAACGCGCAAACACTTCCGTGCGAAACAGCCCGCCGCGGTCCTGCGGCACCCGCAGTTCGAGCGTGCCGACTCGCGTCGTCAACTTGCGGCCGTAGTAGCCGCTGCGATAGCCCCGGCGTTCGCCGGTGCGCTCGCTTTTGCCCGCACCGAGCGCTTCGTCCATCTCGCCTTCGAGCACTTCCTGCACGGTCGTCTGCACCAGCGTGCGCAACGCCTCGTCGTCTTGAAAAAGCGCCAGCATTTGCTCGCGCGTGAGCTTCGTTTTCGTCATGTCCTTTGTTGGACGGGTCATGGTTTTTGCTTCGTTCGTGGTTTTTGGTTTCTGCACCTAACCACTAACCATGATCCGTCTTTTTGCTGAACTTTTCGGACACTACCCGCTTTCCGAACGGACCTTTCGAACTCGACGATATGCAGGAGTATCCGCGGGAACGTTTCAACCGTTTCGGCCGGCCCGGAACCGAGGCGATTCGCGCCCGACCTTGCCCAGCGGTCGGACGACTTTTTCGAACGCTACGCCGATCCCGAAGACAACGTCTGGAAAGGCGGCGGCTCGAAAGCAAAGCGGCCCACGGAGTAATCCGCGCGCGCCGACTACGCCATCACCTCGGCCAACGTTACCTCGCGGCCAAGCTCGAGCGATCGCTGCCCGGCCTCGAGCGCCGCAATGAGTTCGACCTCCTCCTCGATCGGCACCGCCTCCTTGCCCGTGCGCAATTGCGCGAGAAACGCCTCCAGCAAATAGGAGTACAGGTTCGCGAGATCCGGCGTCACCGTCCGCCAGCCTTTCTTCCCGTGGAGC